>JAHJSN010000192.1 GCA_018830445.1 Alphaproteobacteria bacterium
CGCAAAGAGCTGATGGCCCACATCGACGCCTTCATCGCCGCCTACAACGTCGATGCCAAGCCGTTCGTGTGGACCAAGTCCGAGGTTCATCAGAAACGCCTCAAGCCCTGTTTCGCGGATCAGTGATTCTGGGTACTAGTGGTGCGCACCTAACGTTTGGTCCCCACTTGCGGCTTGGCTCGATGCCAAACGTTTGATGCAAAAGCTACACTAGAATCATAAGTGTTGCTCGTGTTCCTTATGGCTCCGACACTTGGTCGATAGCGTGCTGCAACGGGAACCAGGTGTCGGGGCCGGAACACTAGTGCTCCGACTCTGACATATGGTTCCCTGCCGGGAACCTGAATGTCAGCCCGGAAAACTAGGCAACCTTTTGATTGTGTTCTGGATTCACAAACATTTGACGACCTCCACCCGGGAATCAAATGTTTGATCCAGAACACTAGTGGACTATTAAAATCCGCCGCCGGTGCGGAACCCGCCGCCACCGCTGCTACGGCTGCCACCCCATCCGCCGCCGAACGGCGGAAAGCCGGCGCGCTTGCGGAACGGGTCTGCCGGACGCCCGCGCCATTGATGCCGTCGCTGCGAGCGCGCCCAGTAGTCGGCACCGGTGATGACACCCTTGATGAGTGCTTCCAACGCATCTTCGGCAATGTCGTCGAGTTCGAATTCGGAAGCGTCGTCGTCGTAATAGTTACGCCGGAACTTGGCGGCGATCTCGATCAGTTCCTTCCGCTTTGCGCTGACCTTGTCGAGATCCTTGCGCCGCTCATCCAGCGTTCGTTCCAGGTCGGTCGTCTTGCGGTCGACCTCGCCGATGCGCGACACGATCCTGTCGTCGGTCGGCTCCACCGTGCGCCGCGCCAGCATGATGAGCTGCTGGTAGCTTTCCTGCTGTAGAAACCCCGCCGACATGGCGACTGCTTCCTGGAAAGACTGGTCGAGCCCCTCGGCATATCGGTTGAGTTGCAGGCTTATCTCAGAAATTTCCGCCTCGACGGCTTCGAGCGTCTTGTTGTTGACGGCCTGCCGGGTTCTCGCATCGGCCAGCGCACCGGTCAGGTCGATCCCGGCGATCTCGTTGATGCGCTTGGCCTCGAGCGCCTGCACCCTGGCTCCGGCGTCGGCCACGTTATCGGCGAGCAGGTCCACGTGTTCACGCAGGCGGTCGGGAATTTCATTGAGGATCGCGTAGTTTGCGCGAGCCTCCGAATATCCGACAAGGCGGGCTATCCAATCGTCGCCGATGCGAATGAGCCAATGCGGCCGGTATTCATTTGACCGGTACTTGCGGTCCCAAAGGTACATGAACAGAGGATCGCCTTGGTAGGCTTCGCCCTTGCGGCGGCGGTCCTCCTCGGCAAGTCGCGTCTTTTCTTCGGCCTGCTTGTGCATCGCGACCGCGTCATCGCGGGCTTTTGCCAGCGCGGCATAGTCCGCGTTTCCGGCAAGGCCGCTGCGCGCCTTGGCCGCCGCCTCGTCGAGTTGCTTTTCCAGAGCCGTGATTATTTTGCGCAGGCTTTCGGCCTCGCCGTTTAGGTGATCGCGCTTGCGGTTGGCGTCTTGCGCGCGCTGCTTGAGACCGTCGATGGTTGCCTGCCGCGCCTTCAGGAGGATTTCGATTCTGTGGTCGAGCGCATCGGCTTCGTCGATGACTCCGTCCGAGACCGCGCCGCGCGCGCGCACCTCGGCGAGTTCCCGGAAGGCCGATGTGCGCTGCTCGATGAGCCGCACGCGGTGATCGTTGAGGCCCTCGACGTCCTTCAGAAGCTGATGCTCCCGTTTGCGAAGGTCCTCGATCGAGCGCTCGATCTCGGCAAGCGTCTTCTGGCCTGACACCATCACTTCCACCTCGTGATCGCGCCGCCCTGCGTGGCGATGGTCCAGTCGGGCTCTAGACGGCCCCGTTCCTTGCGCCCGACGATGTTGTTCTGGATGATGCCGTCGTCGTCCTTGTCGTCCTTGACGGTGGTCAGGACGGACCGGTCGACGCGCACTGCCCAGGTGGACACGCGTTCGGATTTTCCGGTCTCCTCGTTGGTGATCGATTGCTGGATCACCTTGCCATCCGGCGCGATGGCTTCGACCACGAGGTAGAAGTTGTAGGTATCGGGGTTGGCATCGGGAATGCGCCACAGCCCGGAGACTTCCCCGGCACGGTTGACGATCCGGATCTGGTATGTCGCGCGAAGTTTCTCAAGCGTCTCCTTGAGTTCGGCTTCGGCCTTTCGCGCGCCGGCGAGATCGCCGGCGGCGGCGGCGTTGGCCCCAGAGAGCGCAAGCGCCTCCGCCTGCGTGCCGATGAGCGGGTCGCCTGCTTCGCTGGCGACACTTGCCGCCAACGCCTTGACGCGTGCCGGCAATTCGACGAGCGCGCGCTGCTCGGCCTGTGCCCGCACTAGTTTCGGACGTTCGTAGACGGCGTAGTTGACTGCGAAGAATGCGGCAATGGCGATCAGCGCCCCGGCAACATAGCGCCCCCAGCTCCAACGCGACACGTAGGCCCGCGCCAGTCTGGTCGAGAGCGCATCGGGGTTCGGCGGCTTGTAGGCGAAGCGGTCCTCCTCCAGCGCCTTGACACCTTCTTCGAGGATGCGGTCTGGAACATCGATCCCCTGGCCTCTGTAGATTTCACGCAGCCGGTCGATCAGGTCCTTGCGGCGTGCGTCGTCATTGAGTTCGCGTTCGACGAGATTGCGGTCGTGACGCAGCGTATCGACGACATCCATGGCGATCATGATGTCGTTCAGCGGCGCTCTTGCCGGGTTCGATCCGCCCGCCGCGCGCGCACTGGCTTCGCCGCTGACGGACGCCGGTGAATTCGCGATGTCGCCGTCGCTGGTCATGGGGATGATGGTCAGGATTCGATCAGCGTTTCGCCTTCGGCCGCAAGCCGCGCCAGCCGCTTCTTGCCGTCCTCGACAGCTTCGCGGATCTCTTCGGAGTTGCGCGTCGCCAGGATGCGCATTTCGTTGATGATCTCGCGTGTGCGGATCTGGAAATTGACCACCGAGTCGACCAGCATCTTGACCGATTCAGCTTTGACCGTCGGCCCATAGCCGGCCTTGATGGCGGCTTCCTGGACCTTGTCGCCGATTTCGGACAGCGTTTCGAGGCTCTTGTCGATGCCCTCTTTCATGGCTTCCAGAGTGCGCGTCGATTCATGCAGTCCGAACAGACCGGTGAAGGAAGCCTTCAGCGCCGTCAGCACCGCTTCGTTGGTGGAGAAGAACGACACCGCCTGCTGGTAGACGCGCTCCTTGGCGCTCGTCGTCTGCGTCAGCCGCGACATCACCACTTCGGACGTGTTGTAACCGATGGTCAGGTTGTCGGCGAGGTCCTTGGCGATCTGGTAGCGCTTCTCCTCGTCCTGCAGCGCGCGGATCTTCCCGTCGCGGTCCATTTCCAGTTCTGCGCGCCGGGCGATGTCGTCGCCCTTGTAAGCGGCAACCGTCTTCGACGCCTTTTCCAGTTCCTTCTTGACCGCGCCGAGCTGCTTTTCCGCCGACTGCAGGATCTTCAACGCCAGCACCTGCGCTTGTTTGTAGGCGCCGCGGAAATCGTTGTAGGCATTGAGTATCCGCCCCTCGCGGACGATCTGGTCCTTGGCGTCCTTGGCGACCTGGAGATAGGTGTGGCGGATCTCGTCGAAGCGTTCGGAGATGTCACCGCGGCGCACCTTCATCCATACGTTGGCAACCCGCTCGAAGGTATTGATCTTACCGTCTTCCATCTGGTCGACAAGGCGCTTGGAGTCGTCGCGGATCGAGTTGAAGGCCAGTACGATGTCTTCGTAGCGCTCGCCAATGTTCATCGCCGAGATTTCGTTGCGCACGATTTCGTTGAACAGCGAGGTCTGTTGCAGGGTTTTGGCGATCACTGCGACGTTGTCGGGATCGAGGTCGTAGATCTCCTCCAGGAGACCGGCGATCGGCGTGTCCTCGGTCGTCTTTGTATCGAGGCCCAGTTCCCGGACCTGTTTCAAAGCCTTGTCGAGCTGTTTCATGGCAGTTGCCTTGCCCATCGTCGTCTTCTCCTGAAGCTATTGCGGCGAAGTTGGGGATCCGCTCCGAAAAAGCAATACGACGGAGCCGATGGCGATGGCAACGCGCGCCATCGAAATCGGTGAAGCAAGATAGTTCGCCCGCACAGAGCGGAACGGTCGCGACTTTTACAGGACTTGACCCGCAAGCCCGCCCGCCCCATGAACAAAGCGAATAACAGCCCAACCGACAGGCCCGTTTCACCGGACATGACGCACATTTCCCGCATCGACCGACGTTTCGCAGTGCTGAAAGAGCACGATCGTGCAGCCTTGGTGACCTTCATCACCGCCGGCGACCCCGATCTCGACACCTCCCGCACGATTCTGAAGGGCCTGCCCGAGGCTGGCGCCGACATCATCGAGCTTGGCATGCCGTTCTCCGATCCGATGGCTGACGGCCCGGCCATCCAGGCTTCCTCCCAGCGCGCGCTGAAGGCCGGCCAGACCATGCGCCAGACCCTCGAATTGGTCGCCGATTTCCGCCGCAATGATCCCGATACGCCGATTGTCTTGATGGGCTACTACAACCCGATCTATGTCTATCCGGGCGAAAAATTCCTCGATGATGCGGTCGCCGCGGGGGTCGACGGGTTGATCGTCGTCGACGTTCCGCCGGAAGCAGATGATGAATTATGCCTGCCGGCAATCGAGCGCGGGCTCAACTTCATCCGTCTGGCGACGCCGACAACCGACGACAAGCGCCTGCCGGCCGTGCTGGCGAATACGTCGGGTTTCGTCTATTACGTCTCGATCACCGGGATTACGGGGGCTGCGGCTCCCGATATCGAGGACGTCCACCGTCAGGTGAAGCGCATCAAGGGCGCCACCGAACTGCCCGTTGCCGTCGGCTTCGGCGTTCGCACCGGCGAGCAGGCACGCGAGATTTCCAAGGGTGCGGATGGCGTCGTGGTCGGCTCCGCCCTGGTAACTGCGATCGCCGAAACTCTGGGTCCGGAAGGCGAAGCCACTGGTAGAACGGCCGCTGCCGTCCTAGATCTAGTCAAGGACCTGGCAACTGCACTGCGCGGCGAATGACCGCTTGCCCGAGGTTTCGCGCAAAGTCCGCATTCGGGTTGTGCTAGTGTGCACTGCAACGTTAACCAACTGAGGCACCCCGCTACCGGGGCGAGACAGAGTGAACTGGATCAACAACTTCGTTCGTCCGAAGATTCGCGGATTTCTCACCACCAAGCGAGAGGTCCCAGATAATCTTTGGCGCACTTGTCCGGTTTCCGGCCAGTTGGTCTTCCACAAGGACCTGGAAGCCAACCAGTTCGTGTTTCCGGGGTCGGATTATCATGAGCGCATGAGCGCTACCGATCGCCTCAAGTCGCTGTTCGACGACGGCGCCTATGAGGTGGTCAAGGTGCCAACCGTTGCCGTCGATCCCTTGAAGTTCCGGGATGGCCGCCGTTACACCGACCGGCTGCGCGATGCAAAGGCCAATACCGAGCTGGACGACGCGATTCTTGTCGGCGAAGGCACGCTGGATGGCTTAGCCTGTGTCGCCTCCGTTCAGGATTTCCGCTTCATGGCCGGTTCACTCGGCATGGCAGCCGGAGAGGCGATCATCGCCGGCATGCTGCGAGCGGTTGAAAAGCAATCGCCGTTCATTCTGTTCGCTGCTTCCGGTGGTGCGCGGATGCAGGAAGGCATTCTATCGCTGATGCAGATGCCGCGCACGACGATTGCCGTGCAGCGCCTGCGCGAGGCGAGGTTGCCCTTTATTGTGGTCCTGACCAATCCGACCAGCGGCGGCGTTACGGCCTCCTACGCCATGCTCGGGGACGTTCACATCGCCGAGCCCGGCGCGCTCATCTGCTTTGCCGGTCCACGTGTGATCCAGCAGACGATCCGCGAGCAGCTGCCCGAAGGTTTCCAACGCTCCGAGTACCTGGTTGAGCATGGCATGGTCGATATGGTGGTCCATCGCCACAAGCTCCGCGAAACGCTATCGCGGCTGACCCGCGTGTTGTCAGGTGGCCGCGCGGCTGCCGCGGTTGAAAAACCGGCCACCGAAAACGCTGCAACGAAGCCGCCAACTGCAACCGCGAAGATCAATGGTTCCGAGCACGCCGTGCCCAAACCCGAGACTGGCGGCGGCGGCCCGGCAAATGCGACCGCCCCGCCTGCCAATGGCGCGGCAAAGGAAAAGAACGCCGCAGCCATTTCGGTCAAGATAGATGAGGCAGCATCCAAGACCGACAAGGGGACGCAAGCCGCGTCGCAGCCGACCAAGGGGACTCCGCCACCACCCGCCAAAGTGTAGTGCTTGTAGGCCATCTGAAAGATAATAGTTTGTGTCTACTGGTAGGCGGACCCGGAAACGGGTGACAGGCCCGCTCGCTTATCCCAGAATGCGCCCTCAAAATCCAAGGGAACCGGACCTGAGCTGAGATGCGGGACACGCCCACCAGCAGTGAACTCCTCAAGGAGTTGAAACAGCTGCACCCGAAATTGATCGATTTGTCGCTTGGACGTATCGAGCGGCTGCTGGCCAAGCTCGGCAATCCTCATAAAAGGCTGCCGCCGGTGATCCACATTGCCGGCACCAACGGCAAGGGTTCTACGACGGCCTTCCTGCGCGCCATTCTCGAAGCCGCTGGTGCCCGCGTCCATGTCTACACCTCGCCGCATCTGGTCCGCTTCCACGAGCGGATCATGCTCGCCGGTCAGGACGGCACCGCCCACCCGATCGGCGAAGATGCCCTGGTGGATGTTTTGACACGCACCCAGGCCGTCAATGACGGGGACGACATCACCCAGTTCGAAATCACCACCGCCGCGGCATTTCTCGCCTTCTGCGAAACGCCAGCCGACGCGCTGCTGCTGGAAGTCGGTCTTGGCGGCCGGCTTGATGCCACCAACGTCGTAGCCGAGCCCGCGCTGTGCGTGATCACACCCATCTCGATCGATCATGCCGATAAACTTGGCGCGACGCTGACGGAGATCGCAGGGGAGAAGGCGGGGATACTGAAAGCCGGTGTCCCGGCAATCGTGTCGCGCCAGCCCGATGAGGCCGGGGACGTTCTGGACCGCGTCGCCGAAAGTCTTGGCGTACCGATACAAGTCTGGGGACGCGACTTCGATGCTTACGAGCAGAGCGGACGGCTTGTGGTGCAGTGCGCAGAGCGGGTCGTGGATCTGCCGATGCCGGTACTGGTGGGCCCGCACCAGCTCGTCAATGCGGGGACTGCGGTCGTCGCAGCGATGCAACTCGAACCGAGCTTCGCAATCGATGAGCACGCCCTGGAGACCGGATTGTCGACGGCCCAGTGGCCGGCGCGCATGCAGCGCCTGTCCGGCGGGCCGCTGTTCGACATCCTCTCCTATGGCAGCGAACTCTGGCTCGATGGCGGGCACAACCCAGCCGCAGCCGAAGTGCTGGCGCAGACGGCTGCGGATCTTGAAGAGCGGAGCCCCCGTCCTCTCTACCTGATTGTCGGGATGATGGGCTTGAAGGATGTCGACGGGTTTCTCGCCCGCTTCGAAGGGCTCGCCCGCTCGGTCCACGCCGTGCCGATCCCAGGCGCGAACGAGGCGCCGTTGCAGCCTGCCGCGATTGTCGAAGCCGCCAGGGCGCACGGTATTGCCGCCGAACCAGCCGACGACGTCGAGGCGGCGTTGCTGTCGATCGAGCGCCAGCATGCCGGGCCAAAGCGCGTGCTGATCTGCGGGTCGCTATATCTGGCGGGACACGTTCTGGCGCTTCAGGCGGGCGTCGAGGCCCAGCCGAATTGATCTAATCCCCTGCGCCGCCGCGCCCGCCATCTCCATCCCGCTGGTGGCGTGAGGCGGGCCGCGCGATCTGCCCGGGCGCAACCTTTATGATCTCCTGGAGCACCGGCGATTTTTTGGGCTTGGCGATCGGGGCGACGAGTTCCTTGGCCGCTTCGACGATAATGACGCCGGCAAATCCCGGCATCAAACGGGCGCCGATCCGCTCCCAGGCGACCGCCGAACTGAGTAGCATGTCCCTGCTGAACGGCGGAGCATAGAGAGCTTCGGTCCAGTCGATCGGTTCGAACATCGCGTCGCGAAGCATGCCTTCAAGCTGCGAGCGGCTGTAGGGGCGACCGTAACCGAATGGCGTCCGGTCGGTACGCGCCCATATGCCCCGCCGGTTGGGAACGACCATCATCAGCCGCCCCTCCGGCGCCAGCGTCCGCCAGACTTCGCGCAACACCGGCTGCACGCGTTCGGCGGTTTCAAGGCCGTGCACCACCAGCATGCGGTCGACTGAATTGTCGGGCAGCGGCAGGTGTTCGTCGTCGATCAGAACCGACTGTTTTGCCCCTTCGCGCGGCCACACCAGCGCACCCTGGCGCGACGGCATCAAGGCACCGCAGCGGACGACCTGCGACCGGTAGGCCCCAAGGTAGGGGACGGCGTAGCCAAGGCCCATCAGCGTTCCGCCTGGGATCCGTCGCCAGCGAGACTGGATACGGCTCGATACAAGCCGCCGCACGACCGCCCCGAGCCGGCTGGCATAAAAATCACGGAGGTCGGCCACATCGATATGCATGGTCGTCCTGACGTTGTTTGTTGCGCGCGCAGATGAGAATCGCCAGATTCCGGTCGCAATCTTCGCGGGATGGGGCTTTTTTCGCAAGAGGACGCCACCATCGCGCCGCCCAGCACCTTGACGGCGGCGGCCCGACAGGGCAAGCGGGCAGCCATGCGACATTGAAGTCGGTTCGGTCAATCGCGATCAGGAGAACGCCATGCCCCTGGAAATTCACCAGTTTCCCGCACGCAGCGACAACTACGGCGTGCTTGTCCACGATACCGAAACCGGCATGACGGCTTCGATCGACGCACCTGAAGCCTCGGCCATCAAGGCGGCGCTGGCAGCCAAGGGATGGCAGCTCACCCACATTTTCACAACGCACCATCATCATGACCACACCGAAGGAAATGATGTCCTCAAGGCCGAGACGAATTGCGAGATCATCGGGCCGCGCGGCGAAGCTGCCAAAATTCCCGGCATCGGCCGGCAGGTCGGTGAAGGCGACAGCTTCCGGTTCGGCAATTTCGAGGTGAAGGTTCTGGAGACGCCGGGCCATACGCTCGGTCACATCAGCTATTTTCTTCCGGACGCCAAGGTCGCGTTCGTCGGCGATACGATGTTCGCGATGGGCTGCGGGCGAGTGTTCGAGGGAACCCACCAGATGATGTGGAATTCGCTCAACAAGCTGCGTCAATTGCCGCCCGATACGACGGTCTATGCGGGGCACGAATATACCCAGTCGAATGCGCGCTTTGCGCTGACAATCGAACCAGGCAATGCCGATTTGCAGGCGCGCGCGGCTGAAGTCGACGATCTGCGCGCCAACGGCCAGCCGACGCTGCCGACGACGATCGCCAGAGAACTTGCGACCAATCCATTCCTGCGGGCATGCGAGCCGGACCTCAAGCAGGCTCTTGGCATGGCCGGCGCGGAAGACTGGCAGGTGTTCGGCGAGATCCGAACGCGCAAGGACAACGCCTAAGGCAACACAGTCGAATGGTTGGATGACCGATGCCGGCAAATTCCGTGAAGCAGCAGCCAACGGCCGACCGACTGATCGATATGTTGCAATTGTCCCCCCATCCTGAGGGCGGCTATTTCAAGGAAACATTCCGGGATTCGGCCTGCGTCGATGCAGCCGGCCGCGCCGCGTCGACTGCGATCTACTTCCTCTTGAGGGCCGGTCAGGTTTCGCGCTGGCACCGCCTCGATGCCACCGAGATGTGGCACTGGTATGCGGGTTCTGCCCTTGAATTGAGGTTTACCGTTGCGGGTTCTCGAGAGCGCATTGCAACGGTGCGGCTTGGTAATAGCCTGTTGGCCGGCGAGGCCCCCCAGGCGATCGTCCCGCCGGGGTGTTGGCAGCAGGCGAGAAGCCTTGGCGACTACACGCTTGTGGGATGCACAATGGCGCCCGGCTTTGTGTACGAGGGATTTGAACTGGCGCCGGAAGGCTTTGCGCCAGTCGCCAGCGATTCGTGACCACTTTTAGGTGCGCGGGCGGCAATTCCCGCCGCCGGGCAATTGTCAGCGGTCCACGGCAGAAGGTTTTCCACCGCTTCCTCCCACCGCAAACGACGTCTAAGACATTGAAAATAATGCAATAATATTGGGGCGCCGATTCGGTCGTTGAGCGTGGCGCGATGCGGCTTGTCGCTGCGCCCCGACTCGCTCAACACTCGCATTCGGATGCGTTTGGCTTTTCGATTTCCGGGTGGGATTGCAGGCGGGTGCGGGTCTTCGACAGACAGGCACTTTGGCTGCGTGCCCAGGGATGGCAAGCCACGGCGAAAAACATATCGAGACTACGATTGAGTTGAGCGGGGGCATTACGAATGAAGCGGTCGTCCGAAGGATCTTTGTTGAGCACGGTGTTCGTCGACTACGACAACATCTACCTTTCGCTCAAACGCAAGAACGAGGAAGCCGCCAAGCGCTTCGCCAAGGATGCCGGCCTGTGGCTGGCTGAAATTGCTTCCGGAAGGCTCATCACGCCGACCAACAGCCCGGTTCTGGACATGCCCCGGCGCATCGTCATGAACCGCTGCTACGGCAATCCCGTGCCGCGCCGCAATACCCACGACAATTCGACGGACATGAACTCGTTTCCATTCGTGCGCCACCATTACCTGCGCGCCGGGTTCGAGGTCATCGACTGCCCGCCGCTGACCGCGCAGTTGAAGAACTCCGCCGACATCCGCATGGTCATGGACGTGCGCGATTATCTGCTGCACGACACCTACTTCGACGAGTTCATCATCCTTTCGGGCGATGCCGATTTCACGCCGGTTCTGCATCGCTTGCGCCAGCACGCTCGCCGCACGGTGATCTACTCCAACGATCACACCGCGACGCCGTATACAGCCATCAGCGACGGTGAAGTACGAGAATCCGATCTCATCGCCGCGCTGCTCGAAGGCCGCGCGCCAGCCGCGGTGACCGATGAGCAGTCGTCGCGCAAGGGCCTGCCCAATCCGCAGAGCATGGATCAGGCGCGCAAGGCGATTATTTCCGATGTGCTCGGCCACGTCCGCGCCGAAAGCCAGCCTCTGCTCCTTGAGGTGCTGGCCGATCGCGCGGTACGCACGCTGGGGCATGAGAAAACCGTCGGGACCGGATGGGGTGGCGCCGGCAGCTTCCGCGATCTGCTCGTCAACGAACTGCCCGATGGCGTCGAGGTGACCGAGCACCCTCCCCACTACGTGTTCGACACGACGCGCCAGGGAGCACCTGCGGACGACAAGGGTGGGCCGCACGCTCCGCAGCCGCCCCGCGAAACCGTGGATCGATTTGCAACCGCGTTCGGCGAGATTCGCCCGGAGCCGCTTATTCCGGCTCGCGAGAGCGTGCCGGCGGCACACCAATCGGCGCGTGGCACAGGCTCAGCGCCGATGCCGAACGAAGCCGTATACGAAGAGCGTCAGCCCGCTGCGCGTCACGAGCAACCGGCGGCACCTGCCCATGACGAACGCTTCGCTTCGCGCGAAACTGATTACACTCCGCAGCCTCATGCACGCCAGCCGCAGCCTCAGCCTCAGCCGCAACCTCAGCCGAAGCCGCAGCCTCAGATCCAGCCTCGGGAGCAGCATCACCTGACTGCGCCGATGCCGGCCCAGCAGTCTTCCTATCCCGACGCTGGCCAGCAGCGGCAGATGATCCCCGTCGCGCAACGCCCGCAGCAGGCACCGGTGCGCACCGAAGCACCCACTGCTGCTCAACCGCGTTCGGCAAACCAGGAAACGGCGCAGCGTCCTGCCGACAACAACGCAAGCGCGATCCAGAAATCCATCGCTCGTATTCATGAAGCCTGTCAGGCACCGCCGATTTCGCCGCCCGAATACCGCGTGCTTTTTGACGTGATGGCCGAAGAGATCAACGCCAACGGCCTGACGGGCACGCAGACGCTGGTCAACATCTGCCAGCGCGCCAAGGATGTTGGCGTCGAAATCCGCAAGGACGATGCCCGCTTCATCCTCGAAGTTGTCAGTGAGGCAGACCCGTGGTTCGAACAGGGCGCGTCACCCAACCTGTTCTCGAGCCGCTTCCGCAACTTCGTCATTGCGCGCTGCAAGAGCCAGGGGCTGCAACTTTCTGCAACCGAACTCGACCTGATCGAAGCATGGTTCACCGGTGTTGCGCCGCGCGTTGCTGTAGGCAAGGAACCCGCTTCCGACCAATTGCGCGCGCCCTCGGCACCGACGGGACATGCCTCCGCAGAGGGCCCGTCGCCGCAGGGTCATGCTGGCGAGGGGCGTCAGCAGGACTGGTTCGCAGGCGAACAAGCGATGCGGCCTCAGCCGGCGGCTGCCGGTGATGATGCCCCCGATTTCGGCCGTTATGCGGAGTCGGACGACGACTTCCCCCGCGTCCTGCGCAACCGCAACCGGGCGTGAGCCAAGCAGTCATCTAAAAGAACTCATGAAACAAAAGGCGCTCCGCTGAACACGGGGCGCCTTTTTCAGAACTGCGGCACAATTAATTAGCTCACTGCACGACGCCTTGCCCGCGGACTGCGCCTAACCCGACAGAAGATTTTCATGCGCGGATGGCGCGCGGGTCGACACGACAATAACCTGTCCGAATGGCGCCTGCTTATGTTGAGCAAAGGAAGTGTTGGCACCAAGACGGTGCCGAAATCAAGAACAGCTGCCACCGCCGAGCACGCAGAACTTCGAGCAATGCCGGTGGCAGAGCTTCACCGCGCCGCGCTCGAACATGCCGCCGTCGGCTGCTGCCGCGGCTTCGAGCGTCGGTCCCATCTCGAAGGCTTCGTCGAAGGGAAGAAGCGTGCAGGGCAGCACGACGGGTATTTCGGCACCCCTGCGTTTCACCACCATGCGCGAGGTGGCGCACATCATATCGCTTGGCTTGAGATTGAGTATGCCCCAGCAGGCCGTCGTAATCTCGGGCGTATCGTCGGTCGCCGTCATTTCCGGAAACAGTACGAGTTGCTTCGGGTTGTCGGCATCGA
Source organism: Alphaproteobacteria bacterium (assembly GCA_018830445.1). Taxonomy (GTDB): domain Bacteria; phylum Pseudomonadota; class Alphaproteobacteria; order Rhizobiales; family Hyphomicrobiaceae; genus Filomicrobium. The sequence goes on from JAHJSN010000192.1 coordinate 13,030, forward strand.
TTTTCCAGCCGTGTTCGGCAATGAGCGCACGATAGGCTTCGCGTCCCTCGCTTTCGTTTTCGTAAAGGCTGATGCGGCCTGCGATCGCCAGACGGAAACCGTTCTCCGACAGCCACGAAATTCCTTCGAGCGCCTTCTCGAAAGACCCCGCCCCGCGCTCATCGTCGTGCTGCGCGCGGGCGTGGTGGTCGAGACTGACGCGCATGGTAAGCTTTGCTCCGAGCCGGTCTTTCAGATCGAGCAGACGTTGCTTGGGGCGGGGCCGCTGCATCGGCTGCATCGCGTTGGTCAACACCAGCACTTCGAAGCCGCGTCGCAGCGCGTCTTCGAGCATGTCGGGGAATTCGGGATTGAGGAACGGCTCCCCCCCGGTGAAGCCGATTTCCCGCGTGCCGGCCTTTTCGGCTTCATCGAAGAACCGCCCGGCTTCTTCCGCCGTGATGTAGACGAGCGCGTCGTTCGTCGGGCTGGAGAGGATGTAGCAGTTGCCGCATTCGATGTTGCAAAGCGTGCCCGTGTTGATCCACAGCGTGTCGAGCTTCGTCAGCCAGACTTTGGCCCGCGGCTCGCCTTTCGCGGTCCGGTCGGGGTCGAAAAATCTGGCTGGTGCAGCGTCGGGCAGGATTGGTTCGGCGATGGTGGTCAAGTCTGTTGGTCCTCGATTGCGGCCGGGATCGGCGCCAGGTCGCGCGTTCGCCTCTGCCCGAAGCTGGGAAAGCGTAGCGCCGTCGAAGAATTCGGTATCACGGGGGGCTGCGAACGCGAACTCACAAAGGTTTTATGACTGCTTGATTGGATGAAACCAAGACCACTTCCGCACCGGCTTCCGGCGTGCTAGTCCTTCCTGCCCCAACCAAGGCGGGTGTAGCTCAATGGTAGAGCAGGAGCTTCCCAAGCTCACGACGAGGGTTCGATTCCCTTCACCCGCTCCACTTTTGCGCTCACGGGCCGCGGGCCCTCCGCGGGGGCGGCGCTTGCGCCGGGTCGCCTTGCTCCCTGATCGCCGTTGGCGATGGAGGAGTTCAAACAAACTCCGTCTGCCCGCTCCACGGCAATTGAGACGACTTATGGGCGAGTCATTCGTCCTGACCTCCGAGATCACGTGTCCGCAGTGCGGTCACAAGGCGCTCGAGTTGATGCCGACGGACGCCTGCGTTGGCTTCCATCCCTGCAAAGGGAGCGGGGCAATGCTTCGCCCTGCAAAGGGGGATTGTTGCGTTTTCTGCACATATGGCACTGTTCCCTGCCCGCCTATCCAAGCCGATAATGCCTGCTGCAAGCCGACGCGACAGGATTAGATTTTCGCCTGACCCCGGTTCAAGCGAGAAGCCGGCGATGATGGATTTGACCGGTCGCAATTCCGATCTATCGCAAAAACCTGCATTGTCTGTTGCATGGATGCGTCGGCACGCCCGCGGCGCACAAGCTGTGTGTTGTCATGCCGCTGGCGCACCGATAGTGCGAAATCACTGTAAAGTCGTACTGTGGGGCGATCGCTTTAGAGCGAAAATCAGGGCGGCTTCTCAATTGAACGGATCATTCGTTCCACCAGTTGCCAGTCGAGATATTGCCCTGGAGATCAGGCTCGCCTCTGCGCGTTCGATTGGGAGGGGAAATCATTGCACCGGGCCGCCAATGCGACTGAAGCTGGCCCATCGGCGGGGCTTGACCGCATCAAATTCCGTGTCCAGGAGCGGCCGGATCGCCCGCGTTTTGCATTCCTGATTGCCAACTGGGAATATCGCGGCTCCGCTGCGCTAATCAATCCAAAAAGCGATATCGATGCCGTCCAGGAGGCGCTCGGAGATCTCGACTTTGAAATCTATCGATACGACAACCTGAACGTTGGCAGCACATTCGAATACCTCGGGCAGTTCGTGCAGAAGGCAACCGCGGCGGCAGCCGACAACGGTTCGGGTTGCGACATCATGATCTACTATTCGGGCCACGGCATCCAGCTCGCCCAGGGAAGCCTTATTCGCAACTATATCGTCCCGGTCAGTTTCGATCCGCTCGATCCGGAAAGTTCAGCTGAAGCGGACCTTGTATGCGTCCAGGATGTCCTCAAGTATCTCGATTTCGCCACCTACCGGTTCGTGTTTCTCGACGCCTGCCGCGACGACGGCGGCAACGGCGCCAGCAGCGGTTTACTTCCCGAGGATTGTCGCCCCGGCGCCGATCGATCCGCCGCGCCGTGGAGCGCCGAGCGAACCTGATCCCGATCTGGATTTCTCCGGCGTACCCGATCACGACGACGATCTGACAGCCTTCGAGGAACTGGGCCGCCGTGAAATTGCCGAGGGGCCGGCCCGCCGGGGCCCTTCGGTAAGATGGGCCGCCAATGAGGACGCACCCGACTATGCGCATTCGCTTGCCGCCGAGGCGGCGGGAATTACACCGCGAAGCCGGTTCGAACTGACACCTGCGGTTCTCGAACTGCTCATCAAGGCGAACTCGTTCCAGCCCGAAGGGCAGGCGGACACGTTTGTGTTCGCCTTGCGCGGCGGCCTGCTGACCAAGGGAAGCACCTTTGAGAACGTGAATTCCGTCGAAATCGAGGACACGCGGCCCAACCACGAGGATTTCCGCTGCACCATCGGCTTCTACAATCGGCAGGCGAAGACGCTCAACGCCTACATGTCTTCAACCGTCCCCACCGCCCGATATATGCGCGGCTACTATAGCGGCGGCAGCAGCGTGAACATGCTTCCGACCGGCTGCTATATTTTCCGCAAGAATGCCCATAAGGGCGGCACGATCAAACCGGCCATGCGCCTCACCGATCCCGACAAGCTGACACAGGATGGCTGGGTTACGGTCCTGCGCACCCGAAACGATCTCACGTTCAAGCACGACGATATCTGGGATCGCTGCCAGCCGTTCGACAATGTGCATTGTGCATATTCGAACTCCTGGTTTTCGTCGGCGGGTTGCCTGACCGTGCAAGGTCCGGCAACCGGCGGCGCATGGCTCAAGTTCCAGAACGTAATGCGCAATTGGCCCTGGGACGGGCGCATCGATGTGATGCTGCTGACGGGCCGTGACGCCGCGCTGGCCGCGGAGATCCTGCGTCGCGGGCTGGAGAACGATGACAAGGTTATCGACGCCAGCCTGCGGCGCCTGCGGGTCGGCTCGCACGGGCCAAGGGTCAGCGCTCTGCAAAAGAAGCTGGGCTTTTCTGGCGACAGCGCGTATTTCGGCTCCAGCACGCGCGCCAGGCTCGCTCAGGTGGAGAAGGAGAAGGGCGTCAACTCCGATGGAACGTATTGCCCGCGCGACGATGCCCTGTTCGATTGGGGTGTGTTTGCCGTGGACGAGGGAACCGGCACGGGTCAAGGCGACAGCACGGGGACGGAAACCAACAGCGGGTCTCAGAACGGTACAGGGACGGGGACCGGCTTCGAGGGCATCGATCCCGACAGCCTCACGCTTCAGTCGGACGCTGCCGGTGCCCAGGTCCTCGAAGGCGGCAAGCGCATAACCGTACCTGGCGAGGGCGAATGGACGGTCGGTCCGACGCTCGGCATGGTGACGTTCAAGCCGCTGGAATCATTCATCGGCGAACCTCACCCCGTCCGCTATACGGCCGCCGACAAATACGGCCAGACCGCGAGTGCCGAGATAAGGGTGACCGTCAAGTCGTCGAACAAGGGCCCGAATGTCGTTGACGACAGTGCGACCACCATGAGCGGGCGGGCCGTCGATGTCGCGGTGTTGCGCAACGATTCTGATCCCGACGGGGCGATCGATCCGGCGACACTTCGCTTTGCGCAGATCCCCCAGGGCGCTCAGCTTGCCGGCGAACGCTACCTGTCGATCCCTGGTCAGGGCGTCTTCATTATCACGGAGAAGGCCGAAATCCGTTTCGAGCCGGTGGCCGGCTTCGTCGGGACGGTGAAGGCGACCTACAAAGTGGCCGATGACAAGGGAGCCTATCGCGACGGCACCGTGACGGTCGTCGTCAACCCGCACATAGAACCGCCGAAATTCACCGGCGACGTCGGCGACACCATTTCCGGTGAACCGGTAACTATCGACGTCTTCAAGAACGACACCTTCGGGAAAGTCGTCGGCGGGTCGTCGCAGGGCGGGACCGGCACGGGTACGGCAGGGACCGGCGGGGCCGCAACCGGGGCTGGAATCGACATGGGAACAGGTACCGGAACAGGGAGTGGCACAGGAACAGGGAGTGGCACAGGAACAGGTTCGACTGGCGGCCAAAGCCCGGCGACCGGGACCGGCAAGCCACTCCACGTCGCCGCACCTTTGACGGAAGCCGATCTGGGTACGTTCGCGCCGGGTTCCACGGCTGAGAAATACCGCCGCGCGCTGGCCGAGCATGGCAACCGAATTCTCGCCGAATACGGCATCAATTCGAATCCGCTGCGCCTGGCTCATTTCATGGCCCAGATCGGGCACGAGTCGGGTGGCTTCACGATCGACCGCGAGTCGCTCAACTACACGACGGCTCGCCGGCTGATGGAGGTCTGGCCGACGAGGTTCAGGTCGGTCGGGGAGGCAACGCCCTACCGGCGCAATGAAGAAAAGCTCGCCAACAAGGTCTATTTCGGCCGCATGGGCAATACGCGTCCAGGCGACGGCTTTCTCAATCGCGGCCGTGGCCTCATCCAGATCACGGGCCGCGACGCCTATCAGGAATACGGCCGCAAGATCGGCATCGATCTTGAGAACAATCCCGACCTCGCCATGGATCCGGTGATGGCAATCAGGATCGCGGCGTGTTTCTGGCAGGACCGGAAACTCAATCAGCGCGCCGACGAGCATAACATCGAGCAGATCACCTACCGCATCAACGGCGGCCATAACGGATTGGCAAGCCGCAAGGAGTGGTTCGCAGGCAAGGCCTGGCCGATCTGGGGAGACGGCGGTGCCCCGCGGCCTCGGGTCAAATCCGCCGGACTGCAACTCGGCGATCAGGGACCCGACGTCGGCAAGCTTCAGACCAAGCTGATCGAGGCCGGCTACCTGACAGGCACGGTCGACAGCAAATTCGGCCCTAATACCGAACGCTCGCTACTGCGTTTCCAGGTCGAGTCCGGCCTCAATGCCGATGGTGTCGTCACCGATGCGGTCTGGACGGCACTCGATGAAGCCGCCGGTTCCGGTCGCCGCCGCCGCGGTCTCAAGTCAGGCAGGCGCGGAGCACCCGCTGGTGGACGCCGTGCCCCCGGAGAGCGTCCTGGCGGCGGCGTGCCGGGTGGCATCGACGTCCATGATGTCGTCCAGCTCATTTCCGTGTTGGCAGGGCTCGGCGCCCTAGCCTACTTCATTGTCAGCTACACCAGACAGCACGGCGCCTCGGCTACTGCGATACTCGTCTTGATCGCCGCGGCCGTCGCCTTCGCCATAGCGACCTATCTTGAGCGCCAGAAAGATCAGCGCCTGAGCGAAGAAGCCCTCGGACCAGACCCGCAAGCGGAAGGCCGGCGCTCAATGGATCGGCGAACCTTGGCCATCGAGGAGGAGTTGGAGGCGATTGACGAAGCGTCGTTCGAGGAAGCCGATCGCGCGCTGCGCCGCATGGGGTTCGACGAGCGTCATTTCGCACCAGAGGAACCCGCCCGCTACGCGCCAGGGTTGCCGGAAGAGATGCCCGCGGACGAATCGTCGGCTGGCAGCGAGACATTGCTGCTGAACCCTGAAGGTCCCGCCACCAACGTACCGGCATCCGTCGCTTCGTCGATCCGGCCATTCCAGCTCGCCTCGAGCAACGCCCAATGCGCCCTCATCATGATGTTCGGTGGCGACAACGATCTCACCGCGCAGGTCGACAGAGATCTGGCCGAGATGGCGGCGGGCAATTCCGGCAACGGTGTTGTCTCGGTTCTGGCCCTGGCCGACCAGGAAAACATGCCGGCGAGCATCATCGAGATAACGCCGGCGGGCGAGCGGCGGACCGTCGAACAGCTGGGCGAGATCGATACCGGCGATCCGGAAACGCTTGCCAACTTCCTCGCGCGCGCACTGGTCAGCTATCCGAACGGGACCAGGAAGGCGATCGGCTTCTGGGATCACGGCACCGGTGTCTTCGACGAGGCCGACGATGCCGAGGTGTTGCTCAAGCGCGGCGCCAACAGGCGGTCCGGCCGCCTGCGTCCGAAGCGCAGATTGTTCATGCGGGCCGAGCGCCGCGCAGCTCTCGAATCGAAGCCGCGTACCCGCGCGATGCTGCACGACTCGACAGGAGGCGTTCTCACCAACATCGAGGCAGGCCTCATGCTCAAGGCTGCATTTGGCCGTGCTGGGGTCGCGCCGCCTGTAGAGCTCATGTTCTCCGATACCTGCCTCAACGGGATGATCGAGGTCTTGGAGGAACTGGGCCCCTACGCCCGCTGCCTCGTCGCGTCTGCAGACACCGAACCCGGATTGGGCTGGGATTACTCGGCCTGGATTTCGCGCACGTGCGCGCGTCCTCCGCGTGAGGATTTCGAATTGTGGGCGCGACAGGCAGTCGACGCATTCGGCGAAAGCTACCTGGGGCAGACGCGCCAATATCCGTGCACATTGGCCGCCTTCCGCTCGGAGAACGATATCACCGAGCGCTTCGCCGAACTCGTTGAGTTTGTAAGGCCGGGCGGCGGTGGATCGGCGGGCGGACTGGGCATGCAGGAATGGTCGCTGATGACGGTCGCCCGACAACGCACGCAGGACTATGACAACCGAGACAGTTGCGATCTTCAGGATTTTGCCAACCAGCTTGCCAATCTGGCGCGACGTCAGGGAATGTCGGAACTGATGAACCGCGCCCGGAATCTGGAACGCGCCGTGGCCGACGCCAGGATTTCGAGCGTCGCACTCGGCGATATGGTGTCTGCCTCCCAGGGGTTGGCATTCTGGTTCCCGAGCGGCAAGAACTCCTACAGCCTGGACATCGACACCTATCGCCGTCTTCAGTTCAGCAAGCTCACAGGTTGGGCAGACTATCTCGACGAAATGTATGGCTTCGGTTCGGTGCCGACGGCCTGAACCAGACTTCGACTTCGCAGGCGAGCGGGCGCGCGGGCCCCGGCGCGTCCGGATTCCCATTGGCTCAGCCGACCGCCTTCAGGCGCGCCGCCACTTTGCTGGAAGCCGCTCCGAGAGCGAACGTCCTGCCGTTCGAATTCGGCCAGTACTTGACGAAAGTGGGGTGATCGACGGCGGTTTCCTGGGTCAGCGCCTCCGCCTCCAGCCAATGGTATTGGCTTGCAGCCGACCGAACTTCCTGACTGCTGACGCGTATCATCAGGTGATGTGGCGACAGTCCTTCCGGGTGATCGAGGCCGCAGGCTTCTATCGTCTCCTTCAGGGCACCGAGCGTGTTGGCGTGAAAGTTTGCGGCGCGCTTGTATTTTTCGGGAACCGACAGCGCGTCGTAGCGCCCAGGATCCTGGGTCGCGACACCCGTCGGGCAGCGGTCGGTATGACACGAACGCGCCTGAATGCAGCCCAGCGAGAACATGAAGGGCCGCGCCATATGGCAGATATCGGCGCCGAGTGCGAGTGCCCGCGCCATATCGAAGGCGCTGACGATCTTGCCGGATGCAATGATCTTGACCTTGTCACGAATGCCGATCCCGACAAGCGTATTATGCACCAGCATGAGCCCTTCGCGCAGCGGCGCGCCGATGTGATCGCTGAATTCGACGGGCGCGGCACCTGTTCCGCCTTCAGCCCCGTCAACGGCCACGAAGTCCGGCGCGATCCCCGTGTCGAGAACCGCCTTCGCAATGCTGAACCACTCCCATGGATGCCCGATACAGAGCTTGATGCCGACCGGTTTGCCTGCGGAGCGCTCGCGCAGCAACTGCACGAACTCGAGTAGTTCGATCGGTGTGTCGAATGCGCTATGCCGGCTCGGGCTGATGCATGGCGAACCCATCGCAACATTGCGAGTTGCCGAAATTTCCCTGGTCACCTTTCCCGCAGGCAGGATACCGCCGTGGCCCGGTTTGGCCCCTTGGGAAAGCTTTATCTCGATCATCTTGACCTGCTCGCCGGTTGCGTTTTCCGCAAATAGGCCGACGTCGAATTGTCCCGCCAGGCTTCGGCAACCGAAGTAGCCCGTGCCGATCTGCCAGATGAGATCGCCGCCGTGCTTGCGGTGCGAAGCGGAAATCGATCCTTCACCGGTATTCTGCGCGAACCCGCCGGTCTTTGCTGCACGGTTGAGTGCTTCGATCGCAGGCGGTGACAGCGCCCCATAAGACATGCCGGAAATGTTAAGCACAGAACTCGTGTAGGGCTGCGCGCATGACGACCCCCCGATGGTCGCCCGGAAGTCTCCGCTTGGAAGGTGGGTGGGCGCCATCGAATGGTTGATCCACTCGTGTCCAATCCTCTGCGTGTCGCACAGCGTCCCGAACGGAACGACGCTTTCCAGTCCTTTGGAGCGACGGTAAACGAGTGCGCGCTGATCGCGCGAATAGGGAACCTGTTCGCAGTCACCCTCGATCAGATACTGCCGGATCTCGGGGCGGAAGTGTTCGAACAGGTAACGTATTCTTCCGACGAGCGGATAGTTTTTCAAAACCGACTTCTTGTTCTGCCATAGGTCGTACAGGCCGACAGCGGAAAGGCCGATACCGATGACTGCCAGCAGCGATCCTGCCAGTGGCTTCTGATAACTCAGGATAATCCCGACAACGGGAAGAAATAGAACGCCCACCAGCGGATAATAGCGCTTGCTCAACATCGATCGACTCCACCACGACATGGAAGAAGTCCTCCCTTGCCGAGTGTCCGGCCGGGTAGGTTTCAAAATTGCGGGAACATGTCGGATTGGCCGATGGCAGGAAACGACGTCATGTCTGTGCGCGGGCGGTCGCCATGCGCAATCCTACCGGCCGCCAGTCTACGCGTCAGCGGGCCAATATATGGTTAACGCGCGACAGAACCGGTCCGCAACGGCCCGATCGGCCCTGCCTGCCGGCGTTAGCGGTTTCAACTCCAGTATTTCGGCCAGCCATAGTGGTCGTGCAGGAAGGCTTCGTACTCGCGGCTGATTTCCGAATCGATATCGTAAGGCGGGCAATTCTTTACGCCCACCTCGGTCACGTCGGTTGTGACGACCTGATCCTCCCAGTCGATCCGATCGACGGCAAGTGGCGACAGGAGGACCAGCTTGCCCGGTAGCCAGTGCCCGGTATCGACGATGAGATAGCGCACCGACCAGTTCGTGGTCTCGATCAGCAAGCCGTGGACATAACCGATCTTGCCGTCCTCGCATGTCACTTCGAAGGAAGCGATCTGTCTAGCGCTGCGTAACACCAGACCATTGCTCGGCAGCTCCGCTGCTCCAGCGGACGTGTCACCCTTTGCCGATGCGGTAGCGAACATCGCCTGCCCGCCGCTTTCCTCGATAGTGGATCGCGTCATTTTCAGAACGATGGTTTCTTCGGGAAATCTCAGTTCGCCGATATCGTGCGGCTCGACCATGATCAGATTGTCGCCGAACATTCCGTCGGTATCGATGAGGATGAAGCGGACTTTCCAGCTTCGGTCGTCGAAATAGAAATCGCGGACCGTGCCGACATCCCCATCGGCAGCCTTGACCTCGTATCTGAGAAGTTCGGTAGAGCAGCGCAGCATGATGAGGGCCTTTCTCCGAAGAGGGCTAAGATCGACCGCCTGCCGGGATGGAAGCCGACACGCCGGGTCTGCCAGTGTCTGTCATTTCAAAATCACAATTGTCAGCAGGGGCGCCATGACCAAGCGCAAAGCCGAGATGCGGTAAGGAGAGTTTGCCAGATCTCACGACCTTGGCCCCATTCCATGCGCGGCAATTCCAGGGTGGCTCGCAAAGCCCGGGGATTGGGTTTCCGGCCGCATAGGCATCACACTTCGGGGGTCACAGCCGCAAGGAAGGCGGCGCGCGGCGGCAGCCTGCTTTGCCGGAGACGAGCAAGGTAAGCTAAGTTGGACCGGCGCGGCGTGCAGGTCGCATCGAAACCATCTCAGGGCATCTTGCGGAGGAAGGAAAAACGCGCCGATTGCACGGGCTCCGGGCCACGTGGGAAAGGCGGGCTGGACCGGTTCGTGAATGAAAAACCCCGCGGAACCGGTGGGTGGGAGAAAGTCCGGGTCCGCGGGGTATCAGGATTTCCAGCGCGGATTGAGGGTGGGTTCGCACCGCGCTGGTCAATGTGTCAAAGTTGACGCCACGTTTATGGCATCAATCCATTTTTATACGGTTGCACCAACCTATAGAGAAGTTGGTTGTCCGCAACACTAGTGGCCTGTCTCGCCTAAATCGGTGTGCAGGCCGCAACCGCTGACGATTTCGGCGAGACATGAAGGCCACTAGCGAAAACAATGGCTTAGTGTGGCGTTCAGCGCGCCTCAATTGACAACTCCTGTGCGGCACCAACAGGTCAATTAAGGCGCGACGCCACACTAGTGGAACATGCCGATCAGGGTCGACGGTCTACCGCCAATCCCCGATTTGAAGCGGCTGACGCCTTCGGCACTTTCTTCGTTTAACCCGCCAAGGTCGAAATCCCGCACGCCCCTTGCTTTCAGCTCCAGCATCGCCCGCCAAAGCAATCGATGGTGCGCACCGTGATGCCTGCCGGCTCCGGACGTCCAGCCAATCTGGTAGGTTGCGGCAATTCCATGGATCAGTACCAGCACTGACGCAATCACCCTTCCCTCAAGCTTCGCGTGGAGCAGCAGGACTTCCCCGCGCGGCGCCATGAATGCGATAATTGCCGCCATCAACTTGGAACTCGGCGCCGAATACCGCCTGGTCCGCCTGTCCTCCTCGTGCCGGACGAGCAGGAAGTCCAAGCCACGAAGCCTGTCGTCCCGCTCCAGCGCAATGGCTGACCGCTCGGACTTGGACAGAATATTCCGCCACTTTCCCTTGAGCCCGGCGCGCAGGCTTGCTTCATCGGCGGCAAGATCGAGCCACACGGTCTTGTAGAACTGCGTCGTGGTGCTCGGCTTCATCCCCGCGTGTTCCAATACGGTCTTGCTCAGTTCGGAATTCTCGATTTCAGGAAGTATCCGCCTTTTGCGTCCCAGGCGCCGTGGAAACTGGCAGGCGAAACTGGTTAGGAAATTTTCGATGTTCTGCGCGCTGCGGCATCCCTCGAACCATAACGGACCGCGGTCGAGGCTGATCGCATGGATGGCATTGCCGAACAGACCGACTTCGCCAAGCTGTAGAATTCCTACAGCCGAGCCGGACATGTGAATCACACCGTGCCTGGCCCCGAGCTGCTGCGTGTGACGCAGTGCCTGAGCGTATGGGAAATGTTGCAACAGGGTCGATCGTCTGACCTGCGCGAACATTTCCTGCCAACGTTCGCGTGAGATTCGGTTCCACTCAATTTCGCATGACTGCATCGAGGGTACTCCAGCGGGTTGGCGCGGCGCACGTGCGGCGGACCTGCGCATCAATTGGGTGTTGCGCCCTGCTATCGCAGCGGAATTCATGTGCCGTCGCGAAGTTCGCCGCGCAGCAGGCCGACGGCTGCGATGGTGTGGTTAACCCAATGGCTCTTCCGGTTTCGGTAATCAGCCTCGAGTGCTTCGATTGCCTCCCTGAAACGCTCAGCGGTGCCCTGAGAAAAAAGCGATTCGACAAGACTGATGCATTCGCCCAGGCGCTCGCGGGTCAACAGCGGGATCTCCGGCTCGCCCTTTGAAGCGTGCAGCCGCTGATGTCCGCGTGACGCTGGGACGACCTCGAAGCGTCGTTCGAGATCCTGGCGGACAAGATCGATGGCGCTTGCCGCGCGCTCGAAGCCCTCCTGCTTCAATGTCGCCAGGAAAGCTGCATGCGCGGGGTCAACGCTGGTTTCGACCTCGGGTGAACTAACGCGGCGCGTATTTTTTTGACCCAGACGGTTCAACACCCAGAGCAGCGGGAAGAAGCTGAAGCAGGTGCCGATGACAAAGACAAGGCCGGTCTCGAACATGGTTCGCCTCCAAGGTTCCCGCATGGGCCGCGCTCGCATATCAGCAACTGCGCCCTGCTGCGGTGAGAAAAGCGGGCTGGTGTACAGGATCCAACGCTTGGCTTCGGGCGAAGGCCTACAAGCGTTGGTTAATCCAGACCGCAAGGATCTCTTCCCCCATCAACCTTGCTTGAAGCTTCCCATTCACGGGTAAGGTGTCATTGGCCATTCTCCCGCTTGCCGGGCGGCTGCTGCCGGCAACGGCATCAAAGTGGCGCCCGTATCAGATGCTGTGTGGGCCGAGTTTAAGATCCTGCGTTGAAGCTGCGCGGCAGGCAGGTTCGATGGCGGCGCGGCTCGATGAGGCATGACTAAATGCAAGTCGAAAAGGAATTCATATAGAGAACCAACCTATATAAAATGTAATAGATAGATCTATGGCAGAAATGGCATAGAGAAAACTGTTTGGTTTTGCTTGCGTTGACCGAAAAGAAACCTCTGCTACTAATTTTTTTGAAGGAAAGCGAACTGATTCGCTTTGGGGGGCGAAATAATGATAATTGTTGTTGATGAAGTTAAAAGTGGAGAGAGTCGTTACATTTCTTCTCTTATTCGCGAAGGCGTCCCTGCGACCGCACTGACGCCAAGCGATTTCGGCGGCTGGGTTACAGGGGCCGATGAGATCGACGTGGATGCGGTCGATGCGGTTCTCCTCGGCGGCTTTGGCGAGCGGAAGGATCTGGCACGCCTGACCAAGCAGCACTCCGCGGCAGCCGTTATCGCCTATGATGCCAGGACGACCTTGGAAGAGACGCTGGAACTGTTTGCCGCCGGCGTCGATGACGTTGTCTCGGATCCTTGCGATGCCCGCGAGATACTGGCCCGAGTGGCCGCAATCCTGCGCCGCATGAAATCGCAGAGCACGACATGTGTCGCCGGGATTGAAGTGTTCCGGGACGGACGTGAGCCGCTTGTCGGGGGCGAGCCCTTGTCGCTCCCGCGCCGCGAACTGCGAATTCTGGAGTACCTTGTCGCCCATGCGGGTCGCCGGGTGACGAAGGCGCAGATCTTCAGCTCGGTTTACGGGCTGTTCGAGTCGGACATAGACGACAATGTCGTGGAAAGCCATATCAGCAAATTGAGGAAGCGGCTTCGTCACCGTCTTGGGTATGACCCGGTCGATACGAAGCGCCATTTGGGATACATGCTGTGCAGGCACCAGGAATGACACGCAGGTCGTGACACGGTTTCTTGGTTGATGCTGGAGTGAAAATAATTTCGGTTTCTATTTAGCCTTCCGGGATTCATTGAAACCCGCCAAATCCGTCCTTTATGCCTGGCAATGTCACGTCGTATCGCAGGCGATACATTATTTTTTTATTCATTTTTTCCGACTTCCTCCGTGTCGCTCCAGTTAGGCGCAAGCTTGAAACCGGATGCTGCAATCTGAAATGGTTTCAGGGCAAGAGGACGTCGATGAGCGTTTACAATCTCATGCGAACCGGGTCGTCGGGAATGGCGGCCCAGGGGAATCGACTCGGTACGGTGGCCGACAACATCGCCAACGTGAACACGGTCGGATACAAGGCAGCTGAGGCGCAGTTCTCCTCGCTGGTGTTGAGCCCCACCAGTTCCGAGTACACATCGGGGGGAGTTGTGACGGATGTGCGCTACGATATCAGCGCGCAGGGCAATCTCCAGTTCACCAATTCCCTGACCGACCTGGCAGTCAATGGAAATGGCTTCTTTTTCGTCGAAACGCCCGGCGGCGAAGCCGGGTTGACGCGGGCGGGGTCATTCGTCGCCGATGGCAACGGCAATCTTGTCAACGCGGCGGGCTACCGTCTTATGGGATATCCGGTGCAGCCCGGTGGCAACACGGTTGTCGCCAACGGCACCGCCGGCCTCGAGCCGGTTTCAATCGTCGGCCAGACCCTTGAGGCAACTCCTTCGACATCCGGGACATTGCGCGTCAACCTGCCTTCGAACGCCGAGATCGTCGCCCCGGCCAGCTTGCCGTCGCTCAACCTTCTGGGCGGCGAATACAGCGCAAAGTCCTCCCTGGTGGCATTCGACGGCCTCGGCAATGAAGTGATTGTCGATGCCTACTTCACCAAAACGGCGGCTTCGTCCTGGGAGGTGTCGGTATTCCGTAACTCCGATGCTGACCCCCTCACGGTATTCCCTTACGGCTCAGCGCCGCTGGCAACGCAGTCACTGACCTTCGATGCGACCTCGGGGCTGATGACAAGTTCGCCGCTTGTCTCGTTTGCCATCCCCGGCGGGCTACCCTTTGAGCTTGATCTTGAGGGATCGACGCAGCTGGCTGCCGACTACAGCGTCCTCGACGTGGACGTCGACGGGAACGCCCCGAGCGGTGTGGCCAATCTCGAATTTACAGAAGACGGATTCGTTTATGCGGTCTTCGAAAACGGCGCCCGCAAGCCGACTTATCGAATTCCGCTCGGCACCGTCATCAGCCCGGACCGTCTGCTTCCTAAGCCCGGCAACATCTATTGGCTCACCGCCGACTCTGGCGATCTGCAGGTTGGATTCCCATCGGATAGCAGCTTCGGTTCCATCGTGTCGGGCGCGCTCGAGGGGTCGACCGTCGACCTTGCCAGTGAATTGACAACGATGATCGAAGCGCAACGCAACTACACCGCCAATTCGAAAGTCTTCCAGACCGGCTCCGAGTTGCTGGATGTCGTCGTCAACCTCAAGCGCTGATCATAAATCGACAGCTAATCGACCCACAGGCACCCTGAAATGTCACTTTCGCTCAGTTTCGACATTGGCCGCTCCGCGCTGTCGACGACGGCCGAGCAGTCCTCGGTCGTCTCGAGGAATGTCGCAAGCGCCGGTGACGCCAGGGCGTCACGCAAGTCTGCTGCCATCGCAACCAGCCTGGGTGGCGGCGTTCGAGTGACGGAAATCCGCCGCGCGGTGGATGTCGCGTTGTTCGAGAACCTGACCGGCGCAACATCGGTGCTCAGTGCGCAGGACGCGATTAATCGCGGCCTCCAGGAAATCGAGATGATGATGGGCGGGCCTGCGCTTGACGGTTCCCCCACCGCGCTGCTTGGAGCGTTGCGCGACGATCTGCAGGCCCTGTCAGCTGCGCCAAATGACGTCGTAAGCGCCAATCAGGCGATCGATTCTGCAAAACAGGTGGCGAGCCGGCTCAATCTTCTGGCTGAGACTGTCATCGAGGTCCGCTCCAACGCCGACGCCGAGCTTTCCCGTTCGGTCGATAATCTGAATTCCCTGCTCGTCAAGTTCGAACGCGTCAACGGCGACATCGTCGCCGGTACGCATCTCAAAAAGGATGTTACCGACCTTCTCGACCAGCGCGATGGACTGCTCGTTGCGATGTCCGAGGAGATCGAGATCAGGGCCTTGAGCAAGCCGAACAACGATATGGTTCTTTTTGCGGCCGGCGGCGTCACCTTGTTCGAAACCGTTCCGCGCAGCGTCCAGATGGCTCCGATGCCGGTGCTGCCCGCCGGTGTCAGCGGTTCGGCCGTCTTCATTGACGGCATTCCGGTTACCGATGAGGCTATCCCGGCCGCCGCCACGGGAGGCAGGATTGCCGGCCTCGCGGCATTGCGCGACAGGATCGCGCCTGAGTTCGGCAGGCAGCTCGATGAGATCGCTCGCGGCCTTGTCGCGGCTTTTGCCGAAAGCGATCAAAGTGCGATGCCGGTCCTCCCAGATCTGCCCGGCCTGTTCACATATAGCGGTGCGAGCACAGTTCCACCTGCCGGCAGCGTTCTCGACGGGATCGCGTTGAGCATCCGCGTCAATGCAAACGTCCTCTCGGAGGAAGGCGGAGATCCGCTCCGCTTGCGAGATGGAGGTATCTCCGATCCCCTCGAACCTGCCTACGTCTACAACTCGAGCGGAGCCGCCGGTTTCACAGGCCGGCTCAATCAGCTGATCGGCGGGTTCGAGGCGACGATGGCGTTCGATACGGCCGCTGGCCTGCCGGCCTCGGCGACCCTCATCTCCTACACTTCGGCTTCGGTTGGAAGTTTCCAGCTTCTTCGATCCGAATCGGCAAACGAGTACGAATACAAGTCCGTTCTCGCCGAACGTTCGCGCGAGGCACTCTCGAAGAGCGCCGGTGTCAATCTCGACGAGGAGATGGCCGAACTTCTGGAACTGGAACGGTCCTATCAGGCTTCGTCCCGGCTCTTGCAGGTCGTCGATTCGATGTTTGACGCGATGTTCGCAGCGGCGGGGTAAAGACAATGAAAACCACCTTCATTTCAACCCAGTCCATCGGTGCTGCGACGCGCAACGCCATCGTGCGCTCGCAGGAACGCCTCGCCGAAGCACAGAGCGAACTTAGCACCGGCAGGCATTTCGACACCGGCTTGGCGCTCGGCGCCGGCACTGCAAACCTTGTCGATCTGCGTCAACAAAATGAACGACTGGCCGGTCTCGAATCTTCCAACGCGCGCCTTCAATTCCGCGCAGGCGTCGCGCAGGCGGCCTTGGGTTCGCTTGTCGACGGCGCTCAGGAGTTTCTTGAAGAACTGATTGCCGCGCGCCAGGCGCCGTCCGGCGGAAAGCTGGTCCAAGCCAGCGCCGAAGGCCGGCTCACGGCGATGATCGATCAGCTCAACGTCACTGCCGATGGCGATTTCGTGTTCTCGGGAATGAACGCCGCCGAACCGCCGTTCGACGACTACTGGAGCGATCCCCCGCCAGCCAGCCGGTCGTCTGTGTCGGCTGCGTTTCTTGGCGAATTCGGGTTGTCCCAGGACGATCCGGGAGTAGCGGCGATAACGCCTGCCGGCATCGAGGCGTTCCTTGACGGCAGTTTCGCGAACCTCTTTGCTGATCCGGCCTGGTCGAACGATTGGTCGACGGCAACCAGCGAACTGGCGGTCGTGCGTATCAGCCGGTCGGAAGCCATAACGACCTCGCTCAGCGCCAACGAAGGCGCCATTCGCAAACTGGCGCGGGTCTATTCCGCCGCAGCGGATCTGGGCACCGAAAATATGAGCCAGGCAACGTTCCAGGCGCTGGTCGACAAGCTCGTCACGGTCACCGGCGAGGCGGTTAACGAACTGGGCGCGATGCAATCGAAACTCGGCCTGAACGAGCAACGGCTGGCCGATGCCAGCGAGCGGGCGAGGCTGCAACGAAACCTGCTTCAGGAGCGGATCGGAACGCTTGAAAGCGTGGACCCGTTCGAGGCTTCCACCCGCGTGACATCCCTGCTGACGGTGATTGAAACCTCGTACGCGGTCACCGCCAGAATTCAGAGGCTATCAATCCTCAACTATCTTTGACGACGGGAAATATGACGGCCTTGATCGATCAAACATGGATCGCGTCAGGCATGAAGGCAGGCGAGTAGGCAATCCAGGAAACAGACATGTACAAGATCAGCTACGCCGATGTGCTCGACGACAATCCCAGCGACGCGAGGGAGCGCGAGTGCGAGGCGGTCGGCCGCTCCATCGAGCTCATGCGATGCGCCGAGGCGGCGGGCGTCAACTCCATCGAGTCAACCCAGGCCGTTGCATTCCTCACAAAGCTCTGGTCGATGCTGATCGAGGATCTGGGGCGGCAGGACAACGATCTGCCCGATGCTCTGCGAGCGCAACTCATTTCCATCGGGATCTGGCTGATGAAGCAGGCCGAGGCGATAAGGTCCGGCGGCCAGACCAGCTTCGCCGATATGATCACGGTTTCCGAGGCGATCCGGGATGGGCTCAAATGAAATCCACACTCAAGGTTCATCTGCGCCGCAACGAGCGGCTTTTCGCCAATGGAGCGGTACTACGTCCGGATCGCAAGGTGACTATCGAATTTCTCAACGACGTGACGTTCCTGCTGGAATCCCACGTCATGCAGGAGGATCAGGCGGTCACCTCGTTGCGGCAACTGTATTTCGTGCTGCAGTCGATTCTGATCGATCCGAACAACGCGGCACCGGCGCGCGCAATGTACGAGAGGAGCTATGTGCTGCTGCACACTCATTTCAGGTCGGAAGTCCTGCTTGCGGGATTGAACGAAGCCGACGAGATGGTTCGTTCCGAGCGGGTCTTCGAGGCGATGAAGATCATCAGGCGGCTGTTTCCCATCGAGGACGAAATCATGTTCGGCGAAACGTTGTTGGCCGCCGGATGATGCAGACCGGCCGGAACAGGAGATTGGATTGATGGAAATTGGTGGATTGGGCGAAACGCTGACGGCGGTGCGCGGCGAGGCGGCTTCGGGGGGGGCGGCTTCATCCTCGCAATCGACTTCGTCGCTGGCCTCCGTCGATTATGAGATGTTCCTGAAGCTGCTGATGGCGCAGATGGAGAACCAGGACCCGCTCAACCCGACGGATTCGACCGAATACGTCGCGCAGTTGGCAACTTTCTCGCAGGTCGAGCAGTCGATCCAGGCAAATGCAAAGCTCGAAAGGATGTTGACGAGCCTGCAGGTCGCCCAGTCTGAAAGCCTCGTCGGCAGCACGGTGACGTCGGCAGACGGCTTGGTCAGCGGCCTTGTCGAAGCGGTTGAAATTACGGGTGAGGGATTGGTGGCGCTGCTCGGGAGCGGCGAGCGGGTGACCATCGCCGAGGGAGTAAGAATCTCGTGATGGCGTGCGATGAATGAGGCCGATGCACTGGATCTTGCACAGGCCGCCATCTGGGCGGTCATCGTCGCTTCCAGCCCGGCAGTTATCGCCGCCATTGTCGTCGGCGTCGTGATTGCACTGTTGCAGGCGCTCACTCAGGTGCAGGAGATGACCCTGACGTTCATCCCGAAGATTATCGCGATCCTGTTCATGTTGATCGTCTCGGCACCCTTCATGGGCGCGGTCGTCTTTTCGTTTGCCCAGATGTGCTTTTCGCGGATCGAGAACGGTTTCTAGGGTTCTCGATGCAACCCTTGAAGCCGGGTGTAGGTCGCGCCATGCGTTAGAGAGTCCAGAAGACGGACGAGGCCTTCCCAGGTGTTGCGGCGGAGGCGCTTGGGAACCGAGCCTCGCAGACGAAACACGGGTCGACCAGCGCTGAATGGCGCCGGAAGGTTTCGGCCGGTGGTGGCGCTGACGTCAGCGTTCGGCTCCAGGCCCGGCATCAACTGCAACTGGTCGAGGGGGTATGATGGCAGTCGGCAATATCGAAACGATCCAGATGCAGGCCGGAGACTCCAAGGGCGGTCGCGACATCGGCTTGGCCATCGTCGTTGTTTTCATCCTTTCGGTCCTTTTCCTGCCGCTTCCAGCCTTTCTCGTCGACGTCGGGCTTGCCTGTTCGATTGCCCTGTCGGTGTTGATCTTGATGGTTGCCCTGTGGATCCGCAAGCCGCTCGAATTCTCCGCATTTCCAACGATCCTCCTCATCGCAGTCATGTTGCGGCTCGCCCTCAATATCTCGACGACACGATTGATCCTGTCGGAAGGCGCTGGCGGCTATAACGCTGCGGGTTATGTCATCGGCGGCTTTTCCAACATGGTCATGGCCGGCGACTTCGTCATCGGCCTTATTGTTTTCGCGATACTGCTGACCGTGAATTTTCTGGTCATTACCAAGGGCGCAACTCGTATCGCCGAGGTCGGGGCGCGGTTCACGCTCGATGCCGTGCCCGGCAAACAGATGGCGATCGACGCTGATCTGTCGTCAGGCATGATCGACGAGAAGGAGGCCCGCCGCCGCCGCGTCGAGCTGGAGCAGGAAAGCGCTTTCTTCGGCGCCATGGACGGGGCATCGAAGTTCGTCCGCGGCGACGCCATCGCGGGCCTCATCATTACCGCGGTGAATATCGGCGGCGGCATCGTGATCGGAGTGTTTCGCCATGGCATGCCCGCTGCCGAGGCCGCCGATGTCTTTGTCAAGCTTTCTGTCGGCGACGGACTCGTCTCGCAGATACCTGCTCTGATCGTGTCGCTGGCGGCCGGCCTTCTCGTTGCCAAGGGTCGGACCGAGGGTTCGGCTGAAGTCGCTATTCTCGATCAGCTTGGCGGTTATCCGCGCGCTTTGACCGTTTCGGCCGGGTTGATGGCGGTTGTCGCTGTTCTTCCCGGCCTGCCGTTCGTACCTTTTGCCTTGCTCGCCGGTGTCCTGGCCTATGTTTCGATCGCCGTCATCGGTCAGCGCAGATCCAATGCGGCCGATGCAACTTCGAAAAAGGTCGAAGCCGAACGCGAAGCTGCCATCCGTGCCAGTGGCTCCGTGCAGGATGCGCTCGTGGTGCCCGAGGTCGAGGTCTGCTTCGGTATGCACCTTGCCAACGAGATGCTCCAGACGAAGCAGGAACTGGCAAACCGCGTCGGCAAGATGCGGCGCAAGTTCGCCAAGGAGTATGGCTTCGTTGTTCCTGACATACAGCTCACCGACGACGTTTCCCTGCCGCCGAAAAGCTATCTCATAAAGATTCACGGTACCGTTGTGTCGAAGCAGGATCTGCGGATAGGTGACGTCTTGGTGATCGTCGGCGACGCCAAGCCGCCGTCGGTACTGGGAGAGGAAGTGCGCGAGCCGGCATTCGGAATGCGCGCCTTCTGGATACCCGAAGCCTTCGCCAAGGAGGTTCGCCGCGAAGGCTTCTCGCCCGTCGATGCCCAGTCTGTGCTTCTCACGCATATCAGCGAGGTCATCCGCAACAACCTGGCGCAGCTCCTGTCCTATAAGCACATGCGCAAATTGATGGATGCGCAGCCGCCTGAATACAAGCGCCTGCTCGACGAGTTCACGCCTGCCCATATCTCCTATTCCGGCATCCAGGGCGTGCTGAAGATGCTTCTCGCAGAGCGCGTTTCCATCCGAAACCTGAGCCTGATCCTCGAAGCGATTGCCGAGATCGCTCCGCATGCGCGCAGAACCGAACAGATCGTCGAGCATGTCCGCATCAGGATCGCTCAGCAGATCTGCGGGGGCGTATCGCGCGACGGCACGCTGAGTATCTTGCGTCTCGGCGGCCAATGGGATCTGGCGTTCCACCAGGCCCTGAAACGTGGTCCCAACGGGGAAGTCGTCGAGTTCGACATCGATCCGCGCTTGATCGAGGAATTCGGCAACGAAGCCACCAAGGCGATCCGCGCATTGATGGACAAGGGCGAACAGTTCGTGGTGGTGACCGCGCCCGACGCGCGCCCCTATGTCCGCATGGTCATCGAGCGGATGTTCCCATCCTTGCCCATCCTGTCGAATTCGGAGATCGCCAAGGGTGTCCAGCTTCGTGCGCTGGGCACGATTGCGAAATGATCGCCGAGTTTGCGGGCTACCTGATCCCGACGTTCGTTCTGTTCTGCCGGATCGGCGGCTGCATGCTGCTTGTGCCCGGTCTTGCCTCCGCGCAGGTACCCATGCAGGCCCGCTTGTTTGTTTCGCTAGCCTTGTCGCTGGCGCTGGCGCCATTGATCCTCGATGAGAGCCACAGGTTGCTGGCCGATCAGGGTGGCGAGCGCGTCGTTCAGCTGATTGTGTCGGAAACGGCAATCGGTGTGCTGCTTGGATTGAGCGTGCGGGTATTTCTCAGCGCGCTACAGTTCATGACGACGGCAATGGGCATGTACATCGGCCTGGGCACCCTGCCCGGCGCTCCAGTCGATCTCGACGAGCCGCTCGCCGCGCTTTCGATGTTCATCACGACTTTCGCGACGCTTATGTTCTTTCTTCTCGACCTTCACCTGGAGGTCGTCAAAGGGCTCGTCGAGGCCTATGAATTCGTCCCGCTCGGTTCGGATTTCGATACGCGCGCGTCGCTTGAAAAAATTACCGGCGCGTTGTCACGAAGTTTCCTGCTGGTATTGCAGATCGCCGGTCCGTTCCTCGCCTATGGCCTCATCGTCAATCTGCTGTTCGGTCTGGTCAACAAGATGGTGCCGCAGATACCGGCTTATTTCCTGTCGATCCCGTTCCTGATCGCAGGCGGCCTGCTGATCCTGTATTTCTTGTTGGGGGAGATGATGACCATCTATTTCGCCGTCTTTCGCGACTTCATCGTCGAAGGGTGACACACATGCCTCCACTCAGGCGGCTGCGGCGGCTGGAGCAGCTCTTCGAGTCACTCTACCGCTGCGACCAGTTGCGGGTGATGAAGTTGCACGAGCGCAAGGCGAAGGTTGCAAGTCGGCAGGAGCGGCTCATCGAGGCGCTCTCCAGCGACAACCCGTGCCTGCAGGGGTTCGTCGATCAATTGCTCGCCGATTCTGTCCGCCAGAGCGTCGAGCTTTCTGGCATCGAGACCGAGCTTGCCCAAACCGTGAGGGATTCCGCGCCGCGCAAGGCACAGTTGGAACGGGTTCGCCGGCAGATTTCCGGGGCACTCACCGAATTGGATCGCCAGGCGGAGAAGCACATCATCGATGAAATTTCAAGCCGCAACGCAGCGGACCTGGAATGAGCCCCGCCCGCGCCGACAAGCTTCCTGCAAGCTTACCGCTTCAGATTGTTACGGCTTCAATGGAGGAGCGGAAAATGATTCCAGGCGATCTCATAATGTCCGTGATCGAGGAACGAGGGCGGCAGCTTGCCTCTTCATTCCCGGTCACGGCAGGCGCAGGAACCAAGCCCGTTGCAGCAGTCTCCACTGTCCGCGAACAAGGCCATGCGCACGCTGTCGAAGCGAATTGGCAAGCCGAAATCGAACGGGTTGGCGCGACGATGGAGCGATCTGGCGCGGTCAGGCAAGCGGCCCTTGAGCGCGGCGCGGGGCTGGCTCGCTCCGCGCCAAAGCCGCAGAGCGCCGAAATCATGGTGCAAGGGCTGCTGCTGCAGTCGGTCGTCGAGGTCATGCTTTCCAACCAGGGTGAGGCCTTGACCGGCAAAGGGACTGCCGGCCGCATGTGGCGCTCGATGCTTGCCGAGCATATCGCCGCCGAAGTTGGATCATCACTCGATTTGCGGCTGTTGCCTGGCGTGAAGAACACTCAGCGGGAAAACTCCGGGGCCCAGCCTGAGAT
Organism: Alphaproteobacteria bacterium; assembly: GCA_018830445.1. Taxonomy (GTDB): domain Bacteria; phylum Pseudomonadota; class Alphaproteobacteria; order Rhizobiales; family Hyphomicrobiaceae; genus Filomicrobium. The sequence goes on from JAHJSN010000192.1 coordinate 35,851, forward strand.
CGAAAGTGGCGGCGTCAACCCCGCCCGCCAAGCCTGACGGTGAAAGAACATGGAGAATTGCAATTGAGAGCGCTGAGAGATGAAGCCAGAGATCGGCTGGTTCCCACAGACCCTATCCCGCAGTTGTTCCTTCGTCTGCAAAGGGCGCTCGAATTGGAGAACGAGAGCCTAAAAAATAGATCGGCGGACGATGCCGGCGAACACATCGCGCGCAAGAACCAGGCACTGCTTGAGCTGCAGCGGGTGATCTCGGGCCTCAGTGCGGAGGAACTGAAAATGCGAGCCGCTGACAAGCTGCGGCCGCTGCGGGAGGCGGTGAGGATCAATTCGGAGCTGCTCTCCAGGCAAATATCGGCGGTACGCGAGGTCTCGGAAATTCTCCGCGACGCGATCCACATGTCCGATTCGGACGGAACGTATTCGGCATACCCCGTGACCCGAGGACGGAAGAAATGATCCAGCAAATCGTGCTCGGGGTGTGGGTCTGCCTGGCAACCCTCGGCGGCATTTATGGCGCGGACATCCTCTTTTCCGCCACCGGTGCGGACGCCAAGACCGTTCACGTCGGCGGGCTGGCCTATACGACGATCGAATCGATAACGGTTCCGGTTCTTCGGGAGGGCAGCGTCGAAGGATACGTGGTCGCGCAGTTCGTCTATGGCATCCGGGATACCGGCGACAAGCACATCGCGGAGCGAGTCGGCCCCCACGTTGTCGATAGCGTATTTCGGGTACTCTACGGTCAGGCGGAGCAGAATGTCAGGCGGCCGGATCTCGATGCCGTCAAGAAGGAAGTTCGCGAGAGGGTCAATGCTTCTCTGGGTGAACAGGTTGTCGAAGAAATACTCATCGATAAGCTCAACTACATTTCGAGCGAACAGGTGAGGTGCTCGAAACAGGTGCAATAATTATTCGTCAGCGAATGATTTTGACCGTCCGGTAAATCGCAATGGTCGATGGCCGGCCGCCGGGAAGCTTCTAGGAGAATGTGGAAGTGAGCATCGCACTCAAAGGACCCTACAGGCTTACCGCCGATGGCATCAAGGGCGCGATTCAAACGTCGCGTAAGGGCGTGTTTGCACTCGGCCACCAAGACTTCGACGGGCGCTTCCGGATCGCTCACGTCGGACGCAGCGACGCCGACCTGCAAATCGCGTTGCGCGATCTGATCGGGACCAGCGCCATGTTCAAATATCTGGAAACGCCGAGCGACCGTGCATCATTCGAGGCGCACTGCGAACTCTACCATAAGTTCAAGCCGCCCGGGAATCATCTCCATCCGGATCGCCCGAAGGGGACGAACTGGACGTGCCCTCGCTGCCTGGCCCTGAGGAACCGCTGATCAGCTGCTCCATGATGTCGGCCAAGGCAGCCTGATAGCCGAGGTGCCAATAGGCGCGTTCCGGCGTGTGAGGATCGAGATGGCGCTGGTCGACTTCTGCGTATGGCGCCGTATCATCGAGCCATTGCAGGATTGCATCTCTGCGCTTCCGGAGCGGGGTTATTTGACTTGTGTGTTCCATGTACCGCAGGTTGCGCCCGCGGCGTTCGCACACCGTTAAAGATAAAATTGCTGATATTCGGATGGTTAATTGCCGGTGGCTGGGATGCCTAAAGTTTTTCGGGTTCGTGGCAGCCGGCGGCGGCTGCATCGATGCGTGCGTTGATATCAGCCAGGAGACGGTTCGCAATGCGATCAAGGCTTCGAGGCAACTTGTCTGGATGGAACGCCCGCGCGTAGGCGACGCGGAGTTGATGCAGAAAATCAGGATCTCTCGAGCGGTGCCCGTCGATTCTGCGCAAGGTTAGTTGCGAGGCTTCGAGTAGCGCCCCCAGTTCGGCAATCGCGCTGACGGGTTGCACCGCTTCGCAGGGAGCAGCCTCGGTATGGGTGAGGTATGCCCTTAGATGATGGTCAAGGCCGCAAGCGGCCCCGCTTTCCTGGTTGCACGGCCCTGTCGCTTCATTGGCAAACAGGCCGCTGGCGCAGTTGATGTCCGGCAACCCCCGGGGGCGGGGATCGATGGGGCCCATCGATTCCAGCCTGCGCAATACCAACTCGAATGACAACGCCGGCATCGGCACATCCAATATCGCTTCTGGAAACTAAACCACGTCGATCAATTTTGAAAAATCTAGTGTTCTGGATCAAACATTTGATTCCCGGGCGGAGGTCGTCAAATGTTTGTGAATCCAGAACACAATCAAAAGGTTGCCAAGTGTTCCGGGCTGACATTCAGGTTCCCGGCAGGGAACCATATGTCAGAGTCGGAACACTAGCAGACCAAAAACTAAGGTTTCGTTGAGGTCATGCAGCCGCAGCGGCGATGTCGTGAAATCGACGGTCGACTTCTGCGCGTTCTCGTGTAGCGCACCTAACGTTTGGTCCCCACTTGCGGCTTGGCTCGATGCCAAACGTTTGGTGCAAAAGCTACACTAGAATCATAGTGTTGCTCGTGTTCCTTATGGCTCCGACACTTGGAGGAATAGCGTGCTGCAAGGGGAACCAAGTGTCGGGGCCGGAACACTCGTGTAGCGCACCTAACGTTTGGTCCCCACTTGCGGCTTGGCTCGATGCCAAACGTTTGGTGCAAAAGCTACACGAGAATCTTAGTGTTGCTCGTGTTCCTTATGGCTCCGACACTTGGAGGAATAGCGTGCTGCAAGGGGAACCAAGTGTCGGGGCCGGAACACGAGCGGTTATCGAGCCGCTTTCCCGGTACCGGGGCATGCAAGAAGGGCGTTTTCATAAACTCTATAGTTTGCAGTTTGCAGTGTAATGATTGGTGAGCTCATGAACATCTTTTCCCCTGCAAACGATGAAGATCAATTGCGCAGGAATGCCGGTGGCCCGATGCTGGAATCGTGTTCCCGTGAATTTGTTCCTGGTCGGTTTGCGTATGTTGCGCGGAGGCGGCGTTGCATTCTCATGGCCCCCCGCGTTCGACCGGCTCGGCTGCGAAGCCCGCCGGGTTGACATCGTAAATCCTGATCGGGGGAAGAATGGCTCAGGAATTGATGCGCCGGACGGTGTATGCCGGCCCGCTCTACGTCCAGATCAAAAAGCTCTTGCACGAAAACATGTTGTCCGAGAAGTGGTCCGCGGGAACGTTGCTGCCGAACGAATCCGATCTGGCGCGGGCCTATGGCGTCTCGATCGGCACGATGCGCAAGGCGCTGCAGGAGCTGGAGAGTGCCGGTTGGATTTCGCGCAGGCAAGGTCGCGGCACGTTCGTCATGGATCCGCGTCACGCCTCCCGCCGCCGGCTCAACCACTTCTACCTCAACGGCGAGCACTTCTCGCCGGATAGTTTCACCTACCTGTCCTGCACCTTGGAGCGTGCCGGCAGCGAGGTTGCTTCGGGCCTCGAGTTGCGCAAGGGCGACGAGGTGGTTCGCATAAGGCGCAAGAAGCTCATCAAGGGAATCCTCCGGCTTTACGAAGATCTGCAGGTTCCGAATTTCGTCGTCGAAGATCTTGCAGCCAGCGACGAGCGTCGACAAAAGGTCTCAGACAGCGATGTCCTCGGCTACAGCGCATTCATCAGGCGCTGCACCGAGCGCGTTCGCCCCTCGTTGCCCGACGAAGCATGCGCCGACGTACTGGAGATCGAAAAAAACAGACCGATTCTCGTTTGCGACAGGGTCGCCTATGACGCCGAGATGCGTCCTGTCGAGTGGTCCCGACGGTTTGCGCTTATGGAAAGCGTCGAGTATTGCACGGACGCGCAGTAGACGGCGTGATTGTCGCCTCCACAAGCCGCTATTGCCCGGTGCTATCCATTCTTGCCGCCGAGGTGATCGGCAACGGCGGCGAATGCGTTGCGATTATCGGTTTCGCCGGTCGGCTGCTTCAAAGCTTGGTAAAGCTTGGGAACGATCCTTACCGCATCGTCGAGGTCCGTATCCGCGCCTGGCTGATAGGCACCCACCGACCTGAGGTCGCGGCTATCCTCGAACCGCGCGACAAGGCCTTTAAGCTTCAGCACAAGCTCGCGTTGCGAAGGCGTCCATGAGACGTGAGCGAGGCGGGAGATCGACGACAACAGGTTGACGGCGGGATAGCGGCCCTGATCGGCGACCGCCCGGTCCAGAACGATATGCCCATCGAGAATGCCGCGGATCGTGTCGGCGACGGGATCGTTGTGGTCGTCACCTTCGATCAACACCGAAAAGACGCCGGTGATCGAGCCGCTGTCGGCGTGGCCGGGACCGGATCGTTCCAGCAGGCGCGGCAGGTCTGCGAAAACCGAGGGCGGGAAACCGCGCGCAACCGGCGGCTCACCCGCCGCCAGCCCGAATTCGCGCGACGCATACGCGTAACGCGTCAGCGAATCGACGATCAGCAGAACATCCTCGCCAGAATCGCGCAGGAATTCGGCGACACACATCGCGGTGTGCGCCGCCAGCCGGCGCATCATTGCGCTCTCCGCGCTTGAAGCAACAATTGCGACGGTTCGATCTTTCTGGCTGCCCAGGACATCATCGAGGAAATCGCGCACCTCCCGGCCACGCTCTCCGACAAGGGCCAGCACCACGCTGTCAAAACTGTTGCCCTGTGCGAGCATCGATAGAAGGGAGGACTTGCCGACTCCGGAACCGGCAAAAATTCCAATGCGCTGGCCGCAGCAGATCGGAGTGAACATGTCGATCACCCTGACCCCGGTCTTCACCGGCTTTGTGATGCGCTGGAGCGACATCGGATCAGGCGGCGGTCTGTCCCGCGCGTACCCGCACGATCCTTGTTCCAGTCCGCCGAGCCCGTCGATCGGGTTGGCTAGTGCGTCGAGCGTACGCCCCTTCCAGGACAACGCCGGGCGGATATCCAGCCGCTCTGTCAACCATGCGGTCTCTCCGAGCTTGATCGAATCGGTCGCCTCGAACGGTTTGATGACCGCGCTGCCGACCTGCATGCGAATGATCTCGCCCATCGTCTGCCGGCTGCCGCAGCCAACCGTGACGATGTCGCCGAGACGGCCCGAATTCCCAAGGCCCTCGACGAGATAGTGATTGCGCCCGATCTCGGTGACACGACCGCCCAACTGGCTCATGTTGGAGGCGCGTGCGGTCGCCACGAGATCGTTGAGGCGGCTCAGCGGTGAATTCTGCTGGCGCACCATCGGATCGTGGGTTTGGCGCCGCTTATCCATTCGTGCCGAGCTTGCGAATGGCTTCCTTCAGGGAGTCCTGGAACTGATCGGTTGCCGAAGACGTCGCTTCGAAGTTCCGGGTCAGCGTGATCAGTTTCGTCATCTCCAACATCGGGTTGACGTTGGACTTCTCGAGAAATCCTTGTTGCACCGAGACACTGTTGAAGGTGACGACCGGGTTGCCGGGTATGTCTGACAGCAGCGCCGAATTGTCGAAGCGGACCAGCTTGGCTTTTTCATCGAGGGCGAACAGGCCGACCGCGCCGCGGCGAACGCCTTTCTGGGAGATCATCCCATCAGCGCTGACGGTGATCGGTCCGTCCGAGGGACCCACCTGAATCGGCGCACCGCTGACGTCGAGAACCGGATAGCCGTTGATTGATCGAAGTTGGCCCTCCTGCGAGACCTGCAACCGGCCGTCGCGCGTATAGGCGGTTCCGGAGGCTGTCTCGACCGCCAGCCAGGCGTCCCCCGACAGGGCAAGATCAAGGGGATTTCCCGTCTGCACCATGGCGCCGGTCTTGCGCGAAATAAAGGTATTGCCCGATGAGGAAAACGCCACCGGCTCCTTTGCCGCGTTCGAGATCACGCTGTCGAACTTGATCTCCTCAGCACGAAATCCAGGCGTGTTCACGTTGGCAATGTTGTGCGCGATCGTATCGAGTCTCCGCTGGGCGGCAAGCTGGCCCGATACGGCGACATAAAGGCCGCTTTCCAAGGGGGCTATCCTCCGTATTTGAGGTTCTGCAGGCTGGCCAGGATGTCGGCGCCGACGCCAACGATTCCAGGTGCTCCCAGAATTGCATTCGGGACGGCGACTGTCAGAGGGCGTGATGGATTGGCCATGTCCCAGCGGGCAGTGAACCCTTCGATCAGCTTGTCGAGCTTTTCAGGGTCCTTGAGATCCTCGATATCGAGGCGGTCGGTGATGAGCTTTGCCTGCCGGTCGATATCGAGGTTCGACATGTTGGCCGGCAGCCCGAGAGCAACCTGCGCCACTTCGAGGAGCGCACGGTCGGCAAGAATTCCAAACGCGCTGCTGACTTCGGGAGCCTTGCGCTGAAAGTAGAGCGCCAGCCGCACGCCCTGGTTCTGGTTTCCGGCTTCGATCTCGAAGGCCTGCCTGACATAGCGTTCGACGGTACCCGAGCGCGCTCGCTCGAAGACGGTTGTGGTTTCCCCGTATCTGGAGAAGTTGAAGGTCTCGACGAACTCGCGGTAGCGGTTGTCGGCAAGGCCGTTGGCAAATGAGTTCCGGTCATCGATACCGCCTTCGAGGACCTTGCGCATGAAGGCCTTGGCGTAGCTCATTTCCTCAAGCCCGAACGCTTCCATCGCATAATTGAACAGCCGGTCGTTGGCGAGGAAATCGTCGACGGACTTCACTGTCTCGATCTTCTCCAGGAAATAATCCGACTCCCTTTGCACCGCGGGAGCCGACCTCGTAGTCGAGAGGCTCCGGTCGAGGTCCTGATTGATGAGGCGGTAGCTCGCGATAGTGGTCAACATTGCGGATGATCCCCTGATGCCGGCCAGCGATGGTGCTGCGCCCGGCTTGTGCCAACCTTGAGCCACCGCAAAACGTCATTGCAACGTTGGCACGCATGGCTAACGCGATCGACGGGACCGCGCCATGTCCGCTTGACCGGCCAATCAAGCCTCGCGCAAGCGGATCAGCTTTTGATGTCTACCAAACGACGGATTGGAGAATGCTGTGACGATTATAATCGGCCTCGTTATCACGCTTGGCTGCGTGCTCGGCGGTTTCGCCGCGATGGGCGGCAAGGTGCTGGTGATCTGGCAGCCTTATGAGTACGTCATCATTCTGGGGGCCTCGCTCGGAACGTTTGTGGTCGCCAATACGGTCAAGGTGATCATGGATACCGGCAAGGCCATTGTCGAAGTGTTCGCCGGCAAGGTGCCGAAGAAGGCCGACTTCCTGTCGGTGCTCGGATGCCTGTTTCTGCTGATGCGCGAATTCAGGAGCAAGTCCCGCAGCGAAGTCGAAGGCCATGTCGAAAACCCCGACGAATCCCCCATTTTCCAGGCGTTTCCCGCACTCCAGAAGAATCCGGAACTGCGCACCTTCATCTGCGACTACTTCCGCCTCATCGTGATGGGAAGCGCTCGTCCGCACGAAATCGAAGCGCTCATGGATGAGGAAATCGAAACCGCCAGGGCCGACAAGCTCAAGGCATATTCGGCCCTCAGTTCGGTTGCCGAAGGACTGCCCGCGATCGGCATCGTCGCCGCCGTGCTCGGCGTCATCAAGACGATGGGCTCACTCGATCAGCCGCCGCAGGTTCTCGGCAAGCTTATCGGCGCGGCGCTCGTCGGCACCTTTGCCGGGATCTTTTTCTCCTACTGCATCTTCGCCCCGATCGCCACGCAGATCAAAATCGTTCGCGAGAAGAAGATGCGCCAGTTCGTCGTGGTCAAGCAGACGCTGCTCGCTTTCATGAACGGCGCCGTGCCGCAGATCGCCATCGAGTACGGTCGAAAGACGATCAACTTTGCCGAGCGGCCGTCGATCGATGAGCTCGAGGAGGAAACCACCAACGGAGCCGGCAGCGAAGCCAAGTTGGCTGCCTGAGCAAGCTGACCGGACTATACAAAGCGTAGCGTCAACTCGGCGCGCGGCTGGCATGATGCGACCGGCGCCCGATCCGAAACCAAGCACAGGAAACCCCAACAGCCATGTCATCGATGCTCTCTCCTGAAGCCGCCCATTACAGCGATGCCGGCGGAATTGAAGAAGTCGGCGCAGTTGCCGGCAGCCGCAAGGCGATTGGCGCGCCGGAGGGCATGGGCGTCGTCATGAGCATTGCCGTCGAAGTCGAGATTGTGCTTGGCAGCGTGAAAATGCCCCTATCGAAACTGATGAAGCTCTCGCGCGGCGCCGTCATCCCCCTCGACAGGAAGGTCGGCGAACCAGTCGACGTCATCGTCAACAACAAGGTCGTGGCACGGGGGGAAGTTGTCATCCTGGACGAGGACCAGTCACGGTTCGGCGTGTGTCTGACGAGTCTGGCCGGACTCGCCGGCGATGAAGACAAGTGAAAAAAATCTCCGTCACGGAAGGTGCCCGCACCGTGGCCGGTTGAGATGCCGCGGGGCTGAGACGAGCGTTGACGTCCGGCCAATGGGCGCCGGGTCGCCACAGGAAGAGTGTCAAGCTGCACCATGGCCGGATCCGAAGACAAAGACTCCAAAAGCGAAGAAGCCACTCCCAAGAAGCTCAACGATGCGCTCGAAGAGGGCAATGCCGCGAGTTCCAGGGAGGCCGGGGTCTTTGCCTCGCTGCTGGGGATCTATCTGCTTTCGGTATTCTTCGTGGAATTCGGCGCCGGAAAGCTGCTGGAACTGTTGCGCCATTTCCTCGAACATCCAGACGATTGGAGACTGCTGAGCGGAGAGGATGCACATCAACTGTTCGTATTCACCGCCTTGCAAAGCCTTTGGCTGCTCGTTCCGGTTGCCGCCGTACTGGTGTCGTTCGGCTTGATCGCCTCCTTCGCCCAGGTCCAGCCCCGTTTTGTCGCCAAGCGGATAACCCCCGACCTTTCGCGCTTGTCGCCGATCAAGGGCTGGAATCGGATTTTTGGCATAAAAGGGATCGTCGAATTCCTGAAGACGCTGGCGAAGTTCACCATTTTGAGCGTCTCGGGCCTGATCATCGTGCGTCAATACAATACGGAGTTGACCGGCATGGTGCAGGTATCGCCCGCCGGGCAGCTGACGTTGCTGCACGAGTTGGCGAACGGAATGCTGGTCGGCGTGACGATCGCTTTCCTGCTGATCGTTGTCGCCGATATCTTCTGGACCCAGTTTTCGTGGCGCCGCGACCTGCGCATGTCCAAGACCGAGATCAAGGACGAGCAAAAGCAGCTTGAGGGCGACCCGATCGTTCGCTCGCGCATGCGCTCGATGATTCGTGATCTTGCCCGCAAGAGGATGATCACCGCGGTCCCGAGAGCAACCATGGTTATTGCGAACCCGACTCATTATGCCATCGCGTTGCGCTATGTGAAAGGCGAGACACCGGCACCGAGCGTTCTGGCCAAGGGGAAAGACCGGATCGCTCTGAAGATCAGGGAAATCGCCGAACGCGAAGGCATTCCGGTGATCGAGGACAAGGCACTGGCAAGGTCGCTCTACGAAGCTGTCGAAGTCGACCAGTTGATTCCATCTGAATTCTACGGTGCGATCGCAAGCCTTGTCCTGACGCTGATGAAGCGAACGGAGCCTGCATTTCCAAAGCTAGTGTTCCGACTCTGACATATGGTTCCCTGCCGGGAACCTGAATGTCAGCCCGGAACACCAGGTAACCTTTTGATTGTGTTCTGGATTCACAAACATTTGACGACCTCCACCCGGGAATCAAATGTTTGATCCAGAACACTAGTACGGTGAAGCAAAAGATGCGAAAGCAAAGCTGGTTGGCAGGCGGGGCGTGTGAAGAGACGCTGGCGCGCGAATTGTTGCCGGTTGCCAGCGAATTGAGGAACTTCGACGTTGCCGATCTCATCGCGTTCAGCCGGTTGGAACGAAGCGAGAGCTTGAAGTCGCTGGTGAATTCCGCGGTGGAGCAATTCTTCAAGCCGGGAAACATCGAGATACTCGATGCCGGCGATGTCCGCGTGGCATGGGGAAACGCGCCCGAAATCGAGTTCAATTTCAGGTTCGCCAGTTCGCCCTTGAAACTCTATTTCCGGATGCTTCTCAGTAATTCCTACGGCGCCTTCGATGTCGACTTCATCGAGTGCCCGGCCGATTGGCAGGATGACCCACAGGTGTTCGCGGTGAAGTTTCGCGAAAGCCTGCAAAAGGCGCGCCTCGCGTAAACCGGCGGTTCGGGGAGGCCGCCGTTGCCGATTTGCCGCGCCGCATTTTCGTACACTTGAATGGGCAGCCGATGGTCAGGTTCGGACAAGCGGCAATTCCTAAGATTCAGTGAATTCGAAATTCGTTGAAAGGGAAGCAATCGTGTCGGATCTGGCGATCTTTGCAATCTCAACGCGTCGTATGGAGTGGCTCGCCGCGCGCCAGTCGGCAGTCGCATCCAATATCGCGAATGCCGATACGCCGGGCTACCGCGCTCGTGACGTGGCCGAGTTTTCATCTTTCATCGACGGTTCGCGGCTCGACGTCGCGACGACGTCGAATGGGCATCTATCGTTCGATACAACCGGACGATTTGGCGTTCGCGCCGTTAATGCCGCCAGCGGGGAAGCCAAGCACTCCGGCAACACGGTCAGCCTTGAACACGAGATGGTGCGCGCCGGTGAGCTGCAGGGACAGCACACGCTGGCGGTATCGGTCGTCAGGGCATTCAACCAGATGCTGGCGTCGGCGGTGAGGGGGTAATCAGAATGTCTGACGGACTTGGGATGGCGGCTTCGATTGCCGCTTCCGGGCTGCACGCTCAATCGGTGCGTTTGCGGGTCGTTTCAGAAAACCTTGCCAACGCCCAGTCGACGGCCAAGGCGTCCGGAGGAGAGCCTTATGCGCGCAAGATCGTAAGCTTCGCCGAGATGATCGACGATGCGAAGGGTGCGGCGCGCGTGCGCGTCTCCGAAATCGGAACCGACAGTTCCCCGTTTCGCCTGGAGCATGAGCCGGGCCATCCGGCAGCAAACGCCGAGGGCTACGTCCTGTTTCCCAACGTCAACATGATCTCCGAAGTTGCCGACATGCGGGAGGCGACGCGTTCCTATGAGGCGAACCTGCAGATGGTCCGCCAGGCGCGCGACATGATTTCGGCAACTGTCGACCTGCTGAGGACAAGCCGATGATCGATGCCGTCGGACAAATCGCAAGGACGACGGCACTCGACCCTGCCGGCGCGTCCGCTGCAACTGGCGCGACCACCTCCGGAGCCGGCTTCGAGGAGGCGTTGACCAGCGCGCTGTCAGACATTTCGGGACAGTTGAAGCACGCCGAGACTGTTTCGATTTCCGGCGTGAAAGGCGAGGCTTCCCAGCTTGAGGTCGTTACCGCGGTTATGGATGCCGAACAGAAGCTTCAGGCCGCAATCGCCGTCCGCGACAGGGTTGTCCAGGCGTATCTCGAAATCAGCCGAATGCAAATTTAAGCGAGGAAAGTCATGAGAGCGTTGGCGATTGCCGCAACTGGTATGAACGCGCAGGAACTCAACGTGGAGGTGATCGCGAACAACATCGCAAACATCAATACGACCGGCTTCAAGCGCGGACGGGCCGAGTTCACCGATCTATTGTATCAGGCCGAGCGAACGGCCGGTACGGCAAGCAGAGGTACCGACACCGTTGTGCCGGAAGGACTGAATGTCGGCCTCGGGGTTCGCGCCGCCGCGGTCCGCAATGTTCACATCCAGGGAACGCTCGCCCAGACCGACAACAAGCTGGATCTTGCGATTGTGGGTCCAGGCTGGTTCCGGATCGACAGCCCCGATGGTGAAACGCTCTACACCCGCTCTGGTGCATTCAACACCGATTCGGCCGGTCGCATCGTGACGATCGATGGTTTCCTCGTGCAGCCGGCGATATCGGTTCCCGAGCAGACCGTGAAGCTGACGATCAGCGAGGACGGCCGGGTGTTCGCGCTGCTCGACGGCCAGACCCAGCCGCAGGAGGTCGGCCAGTTCACGCTTGCCACCTTTGCCAATGAAGCAGGCCTCATGCCTCTGGGAAACAACCTCTTCCGCGAAACGGAAGCTTCCGGCGGGGCCAACGCCGGTGTCGCGGGGGAAGCGGGCTTCGGCAGCATCCGCCAGGGTTATCTGGAGGACTCCAATGTCGATCCCGTAAAGGAGATCACCGAACTCATTTCCGCGCAGCGGGCCTACGAGATGAACTCGAAGGTCATTCAGGCTGCCGACGACATGCTTGCCACGACGAGCAAGGGAATCCGCTGACGGATCGCTTCACCAAGCTCGACGGGAGGGACAGCGATGCGTTCCAGGAGTCTAAGTGCCGCCGCTCTCACGTTCGTTGCCGTGATGAGTGGCGCTCGTGTTGCGTCTGCGGATGTGGTTCACGTCCTTTACCCGGTACCGACCGTGACCATATATGCCGGCGACGCAATACTTTCCGACATGCTGATCGACAAGCGTTTCCGGCTGAGCCGGCGTGCGGTCGGCTCCTACCTTCGCGGCAGCCACGACATCGTGGGGAAGGTGGCGCGGCGGACTTTGGTCGCTGGGCGTCCGATACCGCGAAACGCTCTGCAGACGAGCGAAGTCATTCCCGAGGGGAGCCGTGTGACGCTGGTGTTCGGTGCAAGCGGTTTCACCATCAAGGGAGTGGGCAAGGCGATCGAGGGCGGCTCCGTCGGCGACACCATAAGCGTCCAGAATATCGACAGCGGACAACTGGTCCGCGGGGTCGTGCAAAAAGACGGCACCGTCGACGTCAGGGGGCAGTGATGCGCTTCATTATCCTGCTCGCGCTCCTTGCAATGGGCAGCCATTCCGCGCTTGCGGCCGCTCGGCTCAAGGACGTCACCAACGTCACCGGCATCCGCTCCAACCAGCTCATCGGATATGGACTTGTCGTCGGCCTGAAAGGGACTGGCGACAGCCTGCGCAACGCGCCATTCACCGAACAATCGCTGCGCTCGATGCTGGAGAGGCTCGGTGTCAACATTCGTGACGCAGGCGCGCGAACGAAGAATGCGGCTGCTGTCATGGTGACGGCCGAACTGCCGGCATTCTCGCGTGCGGGCGGCCGCATCGATGTCACCGTGACCTCGCTGGGCGACGCTTCGTCACTTGCCGGCGGCATGCTGCTGATGACGCCGCTATACGGAGGTGACCAGCAGATCTATGCGGTGGCGCAGGGCTCGGTTGCGGTCTCGGGTTTCGAATCGAAGGGCAATGCAGAAAGCCTGACCCATGGCGTCCCGACCGCAGGACGGGTTGCCAACGGCGCGCTGGTCGAGCGGTCCGCGCCACAAGGTCTGGAGCAGGCAAAGCAGCTCAACCTGGAACTTCGCAATCCAGATTTCGGCACCGCCGTTAAAATTACCGACGCCATAAACAGCTTCGCCCAGGCCCGCTTCGGCAACCGCCTGGCACGGGAACTCGACATGCGCTCGGTGTCGGTCAGCGTGCCGTCCGGCATTTCAACCAGCCGGTTCCTGGCGGAAATCGGCGAACTGCTGGTCGAGCCGGACCTGCCGGCGCGCGTTGTGATCGACGAGCGCACCGGCACCATCGTGATCGGGCGGGATGTGCGGATTTCAACGGTGGCCGTGACGCATGGCAACCTGACGGTACGCGTCACCGAGACGCCGGTCGTTTCCCAGCCGTTGCCGTTCTCCGAGGGTCAGACCGTGGCGACGTCGGAAACGGCGGTCAATGCCGAGCAGGAAAACGGCACTTTGACGATCGTGCGCGGCGCGGATCTTCATTCTCTTGTCAACGGCCTCAACAGAATGGGGCTGAAGCCGCCGGGTATCATCGCGATCCTGCAGGCAATGAAGTCGTCCGGGGCTCTGCAGGCCGAACTCGTCGTCCAGTGAGTATGAAATCGAATAGAGAAGAGACGGGGCGCCAGCGGCGGGATTGATCATGACAGCCAAGCTACCAAAGATGAGTGCCGCGGTTGTTTCCGTGTTCTGCCTGTCCGTTTCGGCGTACGCAGCGTTGGCGGGCCCCGAGCACACCTTCGTCGGTGGGGATCGCGAGCCCCAGACTCTCGCCGAACGCTACTGCACCAATGTCGCCGACAAGGCGGCCGACCTTCGCATGGCAATGCAGCTGCGGCAGCTCAACGAGCTGTCCGAAGACGTTGACAAGCGCGCTGCGAGCCTCGAGCGCAAACTCGTCGAGTTGAAGGAATGGGTGCAAAAGCGCGACGAGTTTGTCCGGCGCGGCACCGACGCGCTGGTCAAGATCTTCGCGACCATGCGCCCCGACTCGGCCTCCCAGCAACTGATCGCGGTAGACGAAAGGACCGCGGCGGCAATCCTCATGAAATTGAAACCGCGAAAAGCTAGTTCCATCCTGAATGAAATGGATCCGGAACGGGCTGCGCGTCTGGCGGCAACCATCGCGGGAGCTGCAAGAATCGGTAAGGGCGGAAAGATATGAAGCCGCCCGTGGTTCCGTTGCCGTTGCTGTTGCTGGCGATACTGTCAGGCTGCGCGATAAACCCGCGCGAAATCGGCAGAGAGCCCGAGATGAGCCCGGTCGGCGCCGGTGTCAATCAGCCCGTCATCGCCATTCCGACCGATACGACCGTCCAGGCCGGCAGCTACCAAAGCCAGTCCTTCTGGCGGGACAGTTCCGCCGATCTTTTCAAGGACCCACGGGCGCGGCGCATCGGCGACGTGCTCAAGGTCAAGATCCAGATTGCGGACAAGGCGGCACTCGACAATTCCTCCGAACGTTCCCGCGACGCCAAGCACGATCTTGGCTTGAACTTCGACCACGACGTCAACTGGCGCGGCTGGTCGTCATCGGGGTCCGGAACGCTCGGGTCCGGCATTACCGCCAATACGGAATCGGAAGGAAAGGGAGCGATCGAACGCTCCGAGAAGATCAATCTGGTGGTTGCCGCAGTGGTGACTGACGTTCTCCCCAACGGCGGACTGATCATCAACGGTTCGCAAGAGGTGCGGGTCAACTACGAACTGCGTGTATTGAGCGTTTCCGGTCTGGTCGATCCGCGGGATATTTCATCCGACAACGCGGTCTCCTATGAGCGGATCGCCGAAGCGAGGATTTCCTATGGCGGACGGGGACGATTGATGGAGGTCCAGCAGCCGGGATGGGGTCATCAAATTCTGGATGCGGTCAGTCCCTTCTGAGATGGAAGCGATGCCGCAGGCCGGCGACGCGGATTTTCGGATTCCCGAGAATTCAGCACGGCTGGGTTACGATTGAAGAGGCCGGGAGATAATGGCAGCAGGCGGTAAATCGGAAAGCGGCAAGAAGGGGGGCGGCGGCGGTGCGCTCATTCCCTTCGTTCTTCTCACGGTTCTGGGCGTCGGCCTTGGCATCGGCTTCAAGGTCTACTTCCTTGCGCCGCCGGTACCGGCAAAAGAGGCGGCCGCACCTGTCGAAAATGCCGCGAAGCCGCCGACGTCGCCAGCGGCCCATGAGACGGGCGAAACCCATCAGAGCGCCAGCGGTCGCGGGCCAAGCAATCCGCATGGCAGCGACGCAGGCCATGGTTCCGCAACTAGCGGCGTCAATCACGGCAAGGGCGAAGCAGTCTCCGCCGGACACCCGTTCCTCATCGCCCCAGATCCTGTCGTGACCACTCTGGCAGGTGGGCCGCCATCATGGATAAGGCTCGAAGTGGCGCTCGTCTTCAACCAACAGCCCAAAGCTGACATGAAGGTGCTAATGGCGGACGTCACCAACGATTTTGTCACCTACCTGCGGACGGTCAAGGCGGTCGACATCGAAGGCGCTGAAGGCCTCGAATACCTTAGCGACGACCTGGCCGACATCGCCCGCACCCGCACCCACGGGGCCGCAGACCGGCTCGTCATCAAGGGGCTCGTCGTCGAATGATGAGGCTGATCGTCTTCATTGGAATCGTGACGGTTGCAGGCATAACTCCGGCTGCTGCCCAACTGCCCGATCTCGGCGGGCTGATCCCAACGGGCGCGCCAAGCGCCAGCGGTCGCATCGTCCAGCTCCTGGCGCTGCTGACGGTGTTGTCGGTCGCTCCGGGGCTGCTCATCATGGTGACGTGCTTCACGCGTTTCATCATCGCGCTGTCGTTCCTTCGCATCGGCATCGGGCTGCAGACGACTCCTGGCAACCTGGTACTTGTCAGCCTGGCGCTGTTCCTGACCTTCTACGTGATGGGGCCGACCTTCGATGAAAGCTGGCAGACAGGCGTCAAGCCGCTGATCGAGGAGAAGATCACCGAGGCGGAGGCTTTCGAAAGGATAGCTGCCCCTTTCAAGAAGTTCATGACGCACCATGTACGCGAAAAGGACGTTCGCCTTTTCGAGGAGCTTGCCGGCGTAAACCCCGCCGATCGGGTCGGCAACGAACCCGAACTGCGGGTGCTTTTGCCGGCGTTCATGATCTCGGAGTTGCGGCGCGGCTTCGAAATCGGCTTCCTGATCGTGCTGCCGTTCCTTGTGATCGATCTCATCGTCGCGACCCTGACGATGTCGATGGGCATGATGATGTTGCCGCCGACCGCGATCTCACTTCCCTTCAAGGTGCTGTTTTTTGTTCTTCTCGATGGCTGGTACCTGTTGGTTGGAAGTCTCGTCAGGTCCTACTCCTGACCGTAAAAATTCGTAGTTTACCGGAAGTAAACTTTTAAGCGCCTATTCTCCCGCCACATAGCGGATTGGATTCCCAAAGGCATGATGCCGCTCCGCTATACCGGCTGAACCGGTATGTCCCCCTCAAGTCTTCAATCTTTCCGTAGGGACATTCTCGATGAACAGCATAAATACGAACGTTGCGGCGATGACCGCGCTCCAATCGCTCAACCAGACGAACAAGAATCTTCTGGAAACTCAACAGAGGATTTCAACGGGTCTTCGCGTGAATAGTGCGCAGGACGACGCCGCATACTTCTCAATGGCAACGACTATGCGCTCGGACAGCCGCTCGCTGTCGACCGTCAACGATGCACTGGGCCTTGGAGCCGCGACTGTCGACGTCGCCTACACTGCCGTCACCAGCGCTATTGAAGTCGCCGACGAAATGAAGGCGAAACTCGTGGCCGCTCGCGAGCCCGGTGTTGACCGATCCAAGGTGCAGAGCGAGATCGACGCGCTCCAGGATCAGCTGCGCTCGATCGCCGGCTCAGCCTCTTTCACGGGTGAGAACTTTCTTTCAGTAGACAATGGCCAGGATGCTGGCGGCACCTACACATACACCGACACCGAAGAGGTTGTCGCTTCCTTCACTCGGTCCGGCAACGCCGTTTCCGTTGGTACGATTTCGATCGACGTATCGAGCACCTACCTGTTCAACTCGAACACCGACGGCCAGGGCGGCGCAGCCGGCAGCGGCTCTGCGACCGCCGGTCAACTCGGCATCCTCGGCTCGCAGCGCTATACCGCGGCAGAGGCGGCAGCCTCTACTGAAGCAACCGCTGTCGCCGGGGGCATCGTTGCCGGAGCCGATACGGGTTCGATCGTCGTTGCTTCCCACGATGGCACGTCCGAAATCGATGTCAGCACCGCAAGCGATACCGAGATCGACGACTTCATTTCCGCTGTCGATCGCGCCATCCAGGATATGACGACTTCGGCGAGCGATCTTGGTTCGGCCAAGAAGCGTATCGATCTGCAGCAGGATTTCGTCGGCGCGTTGATGGATTCGATCGACCGTGGGATCGGGGCGCTTGTCGACGCGGACATGAACGAAGAGTCGACGCGTCTGCAGGCTCTGCAGGTTCAACAGCAGCTTGGCATCCAGTCGCTTTCGATCGCCAACTCGTCGGCCCAGAACATCCTGTCGCTGTTCCGCTAAGCCTCGACGAGGGTTAGCCACTACAACGCAAATAGGTCACGTCCGCCCACGGGCGTGACCCATAACGCATTATGATTTGCCAAGATCATTCTCGCACAAGCTTGATCGACGATTTTAGGCTCCGATGTAAATAGGAGCTTTGATGCGTGACTTCCGCGATAGGGCAAGAGCAGCTTTCCCTGCTTTTCAGCAGCTTGCAGCAATTGGGCGCTCGCCGGCTCGGTGCGCTGGGCGCCGTCGGCCTGGCCGTCGTTCTGGCGGTGGGGATCGGCACCTATTATCTCAGCCGTCCGCCGATGGAGGTTCTCTACAGTGGACTGGAGAGCCAGGATGTCGGTCGCATCTCGGCGGCGCTTGAACGCGCAGGCGTGACCTTCGATGTGAGCGCCGAGGGCAAGAGCATCTTCGTTGCGTACGGCAACACCGCCCGGGCACGCATGCTTCTGGCCCAGCAAGGATTGCCGAGTGGCGCTTCGAGCGGCTATGAGCTGTTTGACCAGCTGGGATCGATGGGCCTGACCTCGTTCATGCAGGAGGTCACGCGTGTCAGGGCGCTTGAGGGCGAGATCTCACGAACCGTCCAGTCGATGGAAGGCATCCAGGCCGCCCGCGTACATCTCGTGCTGCCCGATCCAGGTTCGTTCCGCCGAAAGCAGCGGCCCCCATCCGCGTCAGTCGTCGTCAGGTTGGTCGGCGCGCCGGGTGCGTTTCACGGCACGCCGGCTATTCGCCACCTCGTTGCAGCCGCCGTTCCGGGCATGACGCTGGAGCAGGTTTCGGTCCTGAGCACTGAAGGATCGGTGCTTGCCGCCGCCGGAGACGATTCCTCCGCCGCGCCACAGAACATGCTCGAACTCGAAAAAAGCATGAGCGATCAGATCGAAGAGGCTGCCGGGCACACGCTGGCGCCGTTTCTTGGGTTGGGGAACTACCGCGTCAGCGTTTCAATTCGACTCAACACCGACAAGAAGCAGACCAGCGAGCAGACCTTCGACCCCGAATCGCGTGTCGAGCGGTCGGTCAAAGTCGTACGCGAGGAAGGCAAAACCGAAAACCGCGCGTCGAATTCGGCAGTCGGAGTCGAGGAGAACATACCCGTCGAGGAAGGGGATGCCACGACCGGGGATCAGAGCCGACGGCAGGAGGAACGCCGCGAGGAGTTGACCAACTATGAATTGAATTCCCGCCGCGTCGAAACTGAAAGCAACGGCTACCGAGTCGAGGCAATGACCATGGCGGTTCTCGTCAACCGCAAACGGCTGATCGAAAGCCTGGGTGGTTCGCCGGCCGAAGCCGAGATCACCCAGAGGCTGGATGAACTCTCCAAGATCGTATCGGCCGCCACCGGATTGAAGGACGAGCGTGGCGACCGGATCGAAGTGTCTGCTATCGATTTCCTTGCCGATGGCGACGGCCTGCAGCCGATTGCGGGCCTCTCGATCCTCGATCACCTGCTGCGCAACATTCCAACGATCATCAATGCCTTCGCGGTGCTTGCGGTGATTGCGGTTGTGCTGCAGTTCGGGCTGAAGCCGGCCTTGCAGGCCATCGCCCAGTCGCCGCCGCCGATCGCGCTGGAATCCGCAGACGGCAGCCCCCAGGCTGCCGCGCTCCCCAACGGTGTCCAGGGAGAGGCGTTGACGGGCGATCTCGCGCGGCTCCGCGGCCCGGAGTCGAGTGCCAGGATGACGCCGAGAGTCCGGCTCGAGAAGTTGGTTGAAATCGAGGAAGAGCAGATCGTCGAAGTGCTCAAGCAATGGATCAGGAAAGGAGTCGCGAGATGAGATTTACGCCGGCCTTCATGGTTCTGGAGGAACTCGACTCTGCTGGGGAAGTGGGCCGGGCTCTCGGGTGGGGGATCAGTGCCGAAGTGCAGAAACCTGTGCAACGCAGGGTCAAGGTTCTCACCGAGAATGATCTGAAGCAGGCCTACGATGAGGGCCAGGAAGCTGGATACCTGACCGCGACGGCCGAGTTCGAAGTCGTCCTCGCTCAGCGCGACGCGGAGGCGCGCGCCAGGCTTGCCGAAGTCGAGCAGGAGTTCGCGCAGAATTGTGGTGCGAGACTCGCCGAAGACCTGACAACCGCAATCCAGGAAATTCGCAAGGAACTGGCTGACGAGGCGGCAAAGTCGGTATTGCCGTTGATCGATAGCCGCCTGCGGGCGATTGCGGTCGAAGATCTCGCCGAATGCATAATGGAAGTGGGAAACGGCGGTGGCGTTGGCGAATTGCGCCTCAAGGGGCCCTCTGCATTGATCGGCGCGATGGAACAGCAGCTGCCTGAGGGGTGGAACGTCACCGCGACGGTGGATGAGGGCGCGGTCGAACTGACTGCCCAGATCGACTCCAGCCTGTTCCGGACCCAGATAGAAAACTGGGTGAAGCGCGTTGAGGAGGCTGCGCCATGAGCGAGGACGTCGCCGCCAGCGAAATCATTATCGTTCGCCGCAGGGGGCATGGTCACGACGACGGCCACGGAAGCACGGCGTGGAAGATTGCGTTTGCCGATTTCATGACCGCGATGATGGCGCTCTTTCTCGTTTTGTGGCTGACGAATGCCACCGACATGGCGACCAAGAAGCAGATCGCGACGTATTTCAATCCGATCGAACTTACCGACATCCAACCGCTGGAAAAAGGTATCCGCGCTGCCGACGGCGAGGTGATCGTCGACAGGGAAATCGACGAGGTTGGACAACAGGGAAGTTCCAAGGGGGCGGGCGAACAACCCGGCACGCTGGACGGTGGCCCGGAAAAGATAAACCGGCCGCTGTTTTCGGATCCCTATGACGTGATCCGGAAGCTGTCCGAAAAGGTTGGTTCGGACGGAGCCGGACTGTCTGCCCAGGCGGACGCCAACGGTGGCGGGCCGGCGGTCGAAAAGGGCGACGCCTACCGTGATCCTTTTGACCCGGCTTTCCGCAGCGAAACGCTGGCGATGGCCCGAAGTGAATCCAAGGGCGCTTCGAAGACCACCGGCAGCGAACCTCATCTTTCGCGCGAAGAGACGCCGAAACAGTCTGGAGTCGAAGTCAACGGCGATCGGCTGCCCCACAAGTCTTCGACCGGCGCGGCCGAACCTGTCGCCGGCAACGACACTGAACAAGCTGAGCGGCCGGACAAGGCTGAAGAACTCGAGCAACAGCAGCGTGCAGCGGTGAAGCGGGACGCAAAGTTGGTCGCCGCCGAGTTGAAGAAGGAGTTTGCGAACGTTGAAGCGAGCGAACTTCCCAGCGTCGAGGTGTCGGTCGTGCCCGAAGGCATATTGATCAGCCTCACCGACCATTCCGAGTTTGAAATGTTTTCGAGTGCCTCTGCCCGGCCGGGTGCGCGGCTCACCGAGCTGATTGGCAAGATCGGCGTCATCCTGAAGTCGATGGAAGGTGCCATCGTGGTTGGCGGGCACACCGATGCGCGTCCCTTCAGAACGGCGGGCAATGACAACTGGCAGCTTTCCATCGCACGCGCCTATGCTGCCTATGACGCGCTGGCGGCAGCAGGCATCGAACAGCAACGCTTCGAGCGGATCGAGGGCTACGCGGACCGCAAGCTCAGAGACGAGGCAGATCCCAACGCGGCGGTCAACCGCCGGATTGAAGTGCTGCTGCGCAAGAGGCTCGAATGATTTCATATCCCGGCGCGGTTACCAGCCCCCTGCCCCTGCTCCGGTCACGGTCACGATATGTCGGCCTCCTGCTCGCAATGGGCGGCGCCTGGGCACTGCCGGCCATCGCTGCTGACGCCGCAGCAGCCACCGAACCGCACGTCCTGGTCCGACAACTGGTTGGCGAACAGGCACGCATCATTCAGGGTGACCGCAACGCCTTCGACGGTTTTCAGAAGAAGGTTGTCGCAGTGAGTCGCGCACTGCAGGATGCCGACACGACGGTCTGGATCGATAACGAGAAAAACACACGCGCCGCTATCAAGCTGGTGTTGAGTGGAGGTCCGCCCGGAATTCTGAAAAAACTGCTTGCCGCGCATGCGATTGGCGAGCCCTTCGAGTTGCTCGCGAAAGCAACCGTGGCCTTCGCGGAAGGCCGAAAGCCGCAAGCCTATGCCTACTTTCAGAAGATCGACCATCGCAAGCTGAGCCCTAGCCTTGGGGGACACGTCGCCTTGGTCAAGGCGCTCGTTGGCGGCGCCGGCCGGAGCGAGGAAGCATATTCGCTGCTCGACGACGCCTGCCTGCTTTCCCCCGGCACCATCGTCGAGGAAGCGGCCCTTCGCCGCCATGCACCGGCCGCCGCATCTGCCGGTAGGCTGGAGCGGTTCGAGGCCTTGGCGCTGCGCTACTTCCGGCGGTTCCCCAATTCGCTTTATGGCGACGGCCTGTTGTCCGAATTGGCAGTCACGCTCGCCCGGCAAGACTACGGCGCAACGCCAAAACGAGTCCGTGCCTTCGAGCGCATTCTTTCGCAGCTCACGACGAAGAAGCAGCAGACATTATTGTCCGAGGTCTTGAAGGAAAGCTTGGCGCTCGGCCACATCGTGACGGCCAGATTTTCTCTCACAAAACAGCAGTTGCTGCCGGTCGATATCGCCGCGGGGTCGGCTGAAAATCGTTTGTATGAAGCCGCAACCCTCATACTGAGCGACGACTTCGATGCCGGTGTGGCAGCTCTGGAGCGCATCGACACGACCCGATTGCAAAGGCCGGAACTGCAACTGGCGGAAGCAGCGGGCCGACTGGTCACCGCAATATCGAAAGTGGCGGTAGCGCCAGATGGAAAAATTGCCAAACACACGGGACAGGTCGCCGGCGATTCGCCGGCCGCACCCGAAAGCGCAGGAGCTGAAGCCGATATTGCACCAGATGCCCATATCGCCAGCCGCCGAATCATCGACGCGGTCGATAGCTTCCTGGCGGAGATTGATTCATGAGTCTTGACGAACCGCTGCGCAATAATACCACGCCACGCACCTCGAATGCCGCTGGGACCAGGACACAACCAACCTCGGCAGCGAAGGCTGAAAGCATCGTCGGCGACGATTTCGCAACAACCGTGGAACGAGCCGCAAGGCAACTTCAGCAACCCGGTGAGAACTCCGCGCGCGTTCGCGGCGACACCGGCCCTCAACCACGCGACGCAAGCGGCATGACAACGGGCAGCCCGCGCGCGCATGCGCAGGGCACGATGTCGGAGTTGTCGAGTGCACCCGACGAGAGTGCAGATGAACTCACGCAAACGCTGGCCGCAGCGCTCCCTGAAGATCTTGCGGCCACGGTCGCTGCGGACTCATACCCGGGCCGATCGCGTCAACCCTTGTCGATGGGCGGGATGTTGGCGGTTGGAAATAGTGATGCGAGCCTGTTGATCGGCGGCAGGCCAGTTTCGGAAACAGTCGCGCCAACTACGGCTGGCGCCGACTTGAATGCGAGTTCGCAAGAAACTGCCAGGCTGCGGCCGCCAACTGATTTTCCGGCGTCTGCAAGCCGCCTTCCGTCCGCTGCCGTGGCCCGATCCGAGCAGGAAATGTCCGCCCCGCTTCCGACCAACCCTGCTGCCGGCAACGCACTCCAGGATATCGTCCGCGATACCGTCCAGAGATGGACTGAGAGGCCATCTGCGAAACTGGCTAGCCCGCAAGAGTATCTGGAACTCAAGGTACTCCACCGTGAAAAGCACCTGCCGGTGAGGCCGCTTGCCGGGCCGGGCGGTGGAACCGATCCTGCGCAACAGCCGGAGGAAGAAAATCAGCCGGCCGAACCAGGGCCGATGTTGGCGACCCGCCGGTCGGCTGGGAGGGCGACGACAGCTGCAAGTCTCCTCCAGCCAAGTAATCCGCAAAGTGATCGGACCGGCGCCGCTGCGACTGCAATGGGCGGCGGCGAACCTGTTGTCGGAGCAGATCTGGGGCAAAGTGAAGACTTCGTCCAGCAAATCGCCAGGAGAATTCTGAGTGAAGTCGCGACCTCAGCCAGGGTGGGCAGGGTAGGACCAAGCTCACCAGCCCAGCTCAATGCACCGGTTGGAGGCAACGTTATCCGAATTCTCGAAGTGGCCCTCGAACCGGCATCCCTGGGTGCTCTGAAGGTAAGGTTGTCACTGCGCGGGCAGGAGCTGTCGGTCAGCCTATCGGCGGACACGCAGTCTGCACTCGACGCCATCAACAACGACCGCGAAAGCCTCGAAGCCGCACTCAAGGGGGCGGGTTATGCGCTCGATGAGTTGAAAATCCAGCGGGCTGACCAGGAGTTTTCGCGAACGCCCGCGCAAGCCCAGGACCAGGGTCTGCGCGGTGATGGCGGAAACAAGGATTGGACGACGGGGCGCGGAGGCGGACACGCCGGCACGTCCGGATCTGCGCAGGGAGGATCAGGCGATGAGGGAACCGCTCCGGAAAGAAATAGCGACAACGAACACGGTGCGAACACACGGGACGTTCGTACTGGCTTATCTGGTACCCGCTCTGTTGTCGTTTAGCCTGTGTTGGCAATCCACGCCGGCGGCAGCCGGCGATTGTGAAAACGAGATCAACAAGGCAGCGCAAAAACACGGGGTTCCCGTCGAGGTGCTTCAGGCGGTCGGCGAAACCGAGACCGGCCGCGGCGACGGGTTGCGCGCGAACGCACTCAATGTCGCCGGTCGCTCGCATTACGACTTGACCCCTGAAGAGGCGAAACGAATTTTTGCCGATGCGAGCCGGCGGGGTATCAAGCTGATTGATGTCGGCTGCATGCAGATCAACCATCACTACCATAAGCAGCATTTCACCTCGGTTTCCGACATGTTGGAGCCCGCGCGCAACGTCGACTACGCCGCGCGGTTCTTGCGGGAGCTCTATCAGGAGGAGAACAACTGGACGGTTGCCGTCGCGCGCTACCACGCCGGAAAGCGCAACCAGCCGGCGCAGAGGAGATACGTCTGCGCGGTAATCG
Organism: Alphaproteobacteria bacterium; assembly: GCA_018830445.1. Classification (GTDB taxonomy): domain Bacteria; phylum Pseudomonadota; class Alphaproteobacteria; order Rhizobiales; family Hyphomicrobiaceae; genus Filomicrobium. The sequence continues at coordinate 60,325 of JAHJSN010000192.1, forward strand.
GGAAGCTCATCGCGGCCGGCAAGGCAGCCTGGACCAACGCGGCGCGGACGTTCTGCGGAGAGCATCAAAAGACCATTTCCGGAAACCAGTCCATCGCGCAGGGGAAAGTCCGGGCGGCTGACAATGGCTGGACGGCAAGTGTCCGGGATGCACGGACCGCAACCGGCGAATGAAGACGATGCGCAAGGTCTGGGAAAGTTCCTCGGGCTAGCAACTGACCTGATTATTCTGGCCGGCGACGGGTTGTGGCTCAACTGGTATTGGGGCAGTGATGGCTTCCGAAGACACCATGTCCGACTTAGACCGCAGAGGGCGTCTGACGGGTCTGGAAAAGGCAACGATTCTGCTGCTCGCGATGGGCAAGCCGCTTGCGGACCGTATCGTGAAGAAGTTCGACAGCGAAGACCTGAAGCGCGTCGCAAGTTCTGCTTCGAACCTTGGTACGATAGAGCGGCCGCTACTCGACCGGATCGTTGACGATCTGGTCGAACAGCTCGAAGTCGGCACCGACCTGGTTGCCTCTTCGAGCCAGGCAGAGGAGCTGATTTCCGGCGTCGTCTCGGAAGAGGACGCGGCTCAGATCATGGAAGCCGTCAACGGCTCATCCAGCAAGACGGTCTGGCCACGCCTTTCGCGGACACCGGAATCGAGCGTCTCGAAATTCCTCATGCAGGAACACCCCCAGACCGTCGCCTACGTTTTGTCGAAGGTGGCACCCGATCTGGCGGCTTCCATCGTTGGCCAAATGCCCGCCGATCTGCGCAATAGCGTCATGCGGCGCATGCTGGCGCTGAAGCCCTTGACCGAGGAAGCAGCCGGTCTGCTCGAAGAGATCCTGGCCGAAAACCTGTTGTCCGGGGTTACCTCGGATGGCGATTCGAACCTCCAGTCCAAGTTGGCTGCGGTGCTCAACAAGCTCGAAAAGCCGCAGATGGATGAGGCGCTCAGGAGTATCGAAGCGGCAAACCCGAAAGAGGCCAAGGTTGTCCGGGGTCTGCTGTTCGTCTTCGACGACATCGTCAAGCTTGCTCCCGACGCGCGCGCCAAACTGTTCGATGAAGTCCCCACCGAAGTCACAGTGATGGCGCTGAAGGAGGCCGAGCCGGAGGTCATCGAGGCGGCCTTGAGCGGTGTCTCCTCGCGGGGCAGGAGGATGATCGAGCAGGAGTTGTCAGGTGGCGCCCCTGCATCGAAGAAAGACATTCAGAAGGCGCAGCGGTGGATTGCCGATCTGGTGCTCGACATGGCCGATCGCGGCCTGATCGAATTGCAGCGCGCCGACGGCGAGTAACTGACCGCCGATTTTCGCTGTTTTCTGTGGCTCCGCCGGGCCTTCAGTACGAACCAATGGAGTGGACGCAATGTCGCAAGCACCTGCCGGCGGTCGCGAAGCAATCGAAAGGCTGTTTCGGCATCCCGAACTCTCGATGGAGCGCTTGCCGGTCCTGAAGGATGCGATGACGAGCCTCACTTCGGATTGCGCCGAAGGGTTGCGAGCGCTGTGCCCGCACCCTGCGGCGTTCGCCATCGAACGAACAACGCTGTGCCATGCGTCGGAGGTTCTGGAACAAAACCAGCATGGTATCGCCTACGTCTTCCATGCAGCAGGCTGGGATTCCCGGATCGTCATCGGGTTCGGGCGCGCCGCGGTCTTCCTGCTTGTCGAGAGCGTCTTCGGAGGCGACGGCAACGAACAATCAGAAGCGCCAGAGCGTCCCTTCTCGAAGTTGGAACAGCGCCTGGTCCAGAAGGTCGCCGATCTGGCAGCCCAGTCGTTAAATCGGTTCCTCGACGGGACCGCGCCGATCGGCCTTTCCCTGGAACGGGTCGAGGCAGCAATATCGCCTGGAATGTTCGGGCCGGCTGATCCGGCTGTCGCTGTCTTCGAGATGGATCTCCAGCTACAGGAGCGCACTGCGGGGATGTTCGTCATGCTGCCCCAGTCGAGCATCCATGCCTTGCGCTCGAAACTTGAGCGACGCGACGGCAATCCGTCGTTGTCCGTCGACGAGGAGTGGGCCGGCCGTTTAAGGAGTGGTGTCGAAAACACCACGGTTTCGCTTCGCGCGGCCATTCACGGGTACAATTCCACGCTCGGCGAGGTTGCCGCCCTCCAGGTGGGGTCGGTCATCGAGTTGCCGCTTGACGCGCATAATTCCGTTGTGGCGACCTGCAATGGCGCGGAGATATTCGCCGCTCGCCTGGTGCAATCGAAGGGGCATTACGCGCTTTCGATATCCGCGTTCATCAACCGGAACGGGGCAGATTGATGTCCGGCCGGCAGCCGAATCCGGTATGGCAGCTCGATGTCATGGTCAGGAGCTGAGCTTTGCGGATGATATGCGGTTTGCTGCGGAAACCTGGACGACGTACTTGGCGTGGCGCAGATCAAGGTGTTTGACGCAGTATTCCACGGGCACTCCGTTCTCATCGAAGGCCGTACGATCGACTCTGAGTATCGGTGCGCCCTGGCGGCAGCCGAGGGTTTCGGCGGTGTCTTGGTCGGCGATCGCCATTTCGATCGATTCATTGACCCATTCGACACTGGTCCTGGCGCGATGCCCATAGAGTTCGAACAGAGTCGGCGCGGTCAATGGACCTTCTTCAAGTTGCGTGAACAGCCATTGCGGAATTGCAATCCGCTCGCAGTACGCGCAAGCCTCGTTGTCTTCGGCTGCTCTCAGGATGATCTGGACCGATTCGCCATCGACGAGCCGGAGGCTCTTGCGTTCCGCCAGTGTGGCGACGGCACTGAAACAGTCCTCGACGCGAAGCCTTTGACGCGGTCCGCTTTCGGCGACGACTTCGCCGACCGGCAAGCGGCGGAGTTTTTCGCAAGGGGCTTCGACAAAGGTTCCCCGCCCGCGCTGACGCCTGAGTAAGCCCTCGTCGACAAGCATCGAGAGGGCCTTGCGCATCGTGCCGACACTGACGCTGAACGAGCGCGCCATGTCGAGCTCGCTTGGTAACGGCGTGCCAGGGCTCCATGCGCTGCCCTCTATCTGCTGCCGGATCATGTCCCGGACCTGGAGATATATGGGTCCAACAAACTGGGCCGGTTTTGTTGCCTTGATCATCGCCACTCCGGCATGTGAGCCATTCAATCGAGGGATACCCGAGGCGTCCCGGCAACCGTGCGGATTGCTGTCTGAAAAGAGCGGCCGCACGCGCCGGTAACCGGAAATCAGGGAATCGCAACTCTACCTAGGGTAGCAATAATGTCGATATTTGCAACACAGGGCGGAGGTGCTCCACCGGTTAGTGGAATGTCGAGAACCTCCGCACGCCGGTGCGTTCAGGGTGATGCTGTGCGCCGGCGCATCCTGTCCATATACAACTGCCGGCTGCATCAACAGCTGAATTCCGCTCTAGCGGAGGATCCTCTGCAATCGAATGAGCGAGTTGAAATAGTCCGCGCCCATCTGCTCGTGGGTGAGATGGTCGACGGCTCGAAAACCAGTCTCCAGGAAAGCGATTCCGTATTCCTTGCCGCTTTGCCAGGCGACCGTGCCTGGAAGCTGCGTGCCGTCGATGAGGGTCAAGAGAACAGGCTCCGCCAGCCTGGGTGCCAGCCCGGTGCGCAGAAACAACCCGGCGCCGCCATTCGAAATGTTCCTCAGTTCAGCCCCCGATTGCATGCCCTGGACCTTGAGGATGGCGAGCATATCGGTGGTGAGCCTGGGGTGGGCACGGGTCTGGTCATATATCGTGCTGGGCTCGCATGGCTGCTGCGGCCACTGGCTGCCATTCCAGCCGGGTTTGGCTAACGCACACATTTCTCTGCCCTCCGTGAGGCGGTCCTACCTTTGCACCGGATCGATGCAATTCATATCCAAACTTACCTTTGATCGATTTAGCCACTGTTAGTCTGACCCCGAAAAAACGGCATCAAACCTCTATAGGATAGAGAAACTGCAAGGAGGCAGGAGGGTCGCTTGGCCAACGGATGCCAGACGGCTGTGGCCGCCTGAGGGTGCTATTGCTGCTGCTTGGCGCCGCCGCGCACCGCCGTGCGCGCAAGCACTTTCCCGGCATTGAGCGCCTGGCCCCAGATCTGTCGCCAGCGCACTGGCGACGTCGCACCCGTAGCAAGCTGACGGGTGATCTGCGCGCGCCGCGCTTCGGGGATGATCTCGACGATCTCCGCGACAAGGGCATCGATGTTGTAGGCTGTGAGTGCCGGTGCAGCTACGACCGGGATCACGGCGTCTGTCTCCAAATCGAGATCTTCCGCCACCGCTTCCACTGCCTCGCGGATCGACTGCGCCTTCTGGGTTTCCGAAGCGTTGAGATCGTAGGGGGGAGCCCATTCCTTGAACGGACGCAACTTGTCGACGTCGGTTAGCGCGACGGCGATCGGTGGAGCGGTCCTGTCGGTCAGGGCCGCAATTTCCGTGCGAATTGCGTTGAGCGCCTCGCTGTCGGCAGCGCGGTCCGGGCGTGACGCAGAAACGACGCTGAGTACGATGTCGCAATCGCGCGCCCGTGCGAGGATCTCTTTCAACACGTCTACGTCCCCGCTGAGGGCCGGCGGTTCGACGATCAGCGCGGAAAATTCGCCGCTGTTCTGTTTGAACAGCGTGGTGCGTCCATCACTGGTGCTTCCTTCAGTCTCGACGACGGCATCCATCTCCATCGCGAGCGAGGCGATGACATCGGAGCGCCCGACTCCCTGCTGCCCGATGACAAGAATGTTCAACGGACGCGCTGCGAGTTGGGCAACCGCGGCTTCGGCTTTGTCGCCATTGTGGGTTGGCGCGAACTCCGGGCGCAGCCGCCCACTGTAGAGGTCGATGGCCGCGGTGCCGACTTCACGAATGTAGGAGCGCGCAACCCTGCGCATGAGTTCGGTCCGCATCCCCTCGATGAACTGGCCGGAGACCTTCTCGCGGATCTCACCTGCTACCGCCGAAACCGGATTCGCAAAGCGCAGGATGCGCCACAAGTCATAGGCGCGCTCGGCGGTCGATATGAGCGAGCGCCAGCGGTAGAGGGTGAGCAGCTGTCCCACCGTCACGCGTTCGCCGAGGGGCACATTCTCGACGACGAACTTATTGACCTGGCGGCTGACCTGCTCGACGACGGCCAGCGCCTCGGGCACGGTGAACTTCCACAAGGGCTCCTTTTCGGAAGGGTACATCTGCCTGGCAACGGCTTCTACCGTGTCGATACCCGCCTGCAGAATTGCCTCCCGCGAGGTCAGCATCGCCGGATCGACATCAGCTGCAATTGCCTCCACGGCATCGATGGCCTGCTGCTCGCGCAAAGGTACGGCGTGGGCTGTTTGGGACTTGAAACGACCACCCTTGCTGTCGGCGACTTTGCCGCGTGTTGCGTCGGCCGAGGCCGGCTGTCGAGGTCCGGTTCGCCAGATGAGGAGGGCTTCGACTGCATAGATGAGAATCGCGATGCTGGTCGCCACGGCGCTCCAAACGAGCAGCCAGCCGTTCTGCCAAAGCCACCAGATCCCGAATCCGGAAAGTGACAGAAGCGGCAGCGTCAGCGCGATCAGCGCCATCGCACCGCGCAAGTAGCTCATCGCTTTCCTGTCGCGCGAGTGTTGCGGTTTCATGCCTCTGTCCTGCCCCCGTCGTTGAGCCCGCGCCGGTTGGCAAGATCGAAAGCTTCGCTGAGCGACCTCGCCCAGACTTCCTTGATCTCCGCAGTGCTTGCTTGTCCGCCGCGAAGGGTACGCTTCAGGTAGTAGTCGGCGGCCTTGCCCAATGCGAACGTCGTTGCGAAACTTGCCGCCGCGGCGGCGGTCGCGCCGACTGTCTGCCCATAGGCGGGGATCAGTTTGACCAGCTGGCGGATGCCGAAACCGGCGGCGTATCGCGTCAATGCACCCGCGCCGAGCGCGCCGGCGAACTCGAGCGACATTCGCCGGTTCCATTCCAATCCGTGCTTTTGCGAGAGTGCGTGCAGGAGCTTGGCCTGGACCGCTGGCACGGCTGCAACGGCGGCGACCGGAACCAGATCGGCGGCTGCCGCCGCGCTGGCATAGCCGACGATAAGGCGATGAAGGTCGCCGCTGCGCCCTTCGGCGGTGCGGTCACCGCCGATATCGGCCAGTGCGGCGCCCAAAGCAGAAGAGCCGGCTTCCGCGAGTGCCACTTCCAAGGCATGGCGACCGTAGTCGCGCGGATGATAACCGTCTTCGGGCTTGGTGAAGTCGATTGCAGCGAACTCGATCGGTCCGGAACCGGGAAGCTTTGAAAACATCTCGCGCTGTGCTTCGAGCGCGGCAAGAAGTGCGGGCGGCACGCAGTCCGTCAATGTTTCCTGCGCGACCTGCACACCACTGCCCATGGTATAGGTGTAGGGGTATGGTAACGGATGCTCGCCCTGCGGCCGGTATCCTTCATGCAGATGAGTTTGGGCGATGACGACCGGCCAGTTGCCGTCCTTTTTCCGAATTTCGCTCAGAACGCGCAGGACGGCGTCCTGCTGAGCGTCCATCGCGCGCATGACCGCGACAGCGCAATGGCTGGCGCCGCGCGCGACCTCGATGTCCTCGCCGGCGTCGTAACGTGCTTCGCCCAACCCCCTGGTGTCGAGAAACCGGATCAGCGGCATGTCTTCGGGGAAGTCAAAAATCTTCGCGGTTTTGGTGCACGCCCGGTAGCCGGACCCGACTTCGGCTTTTGACGTCCCCGTGAGTGTGCCGATGATCGACGACTTGCCGGCCTGGACCTTTCCGATCAGCCACACAACCGGAGCAACGGCTTTGGCCTGCTCGGAGACCGGCGAAGTCTCGGCGATCTCGCCGGCTTCGCTGCTATGGTGATCCTCGGCCATGGTTTCCGCTTTGTGCTGCGCTTCTCGAACACGAACTTCGGATATAGGTCTGCTGCCTGTTGTTTTCCAATTCCTTTGTATCGTGAGTTGCCGGTGCCGAGGGCCGGACGGCGATTCGTTGCATTCACAGGTGCTTCCAGGCAGTTTGAGCGACCGAGCCACTCTACAGCAGCACAGCCATACTGCAGCACCGCCATGCCGGCGGGAATTGCTATCTATGGGCCGCAACGAAGGGACGAGTAAAGATCCCGAGGCCTATGCGGTCCCGAGGCCTAGACGGTCGCCAATCCGAGCGCCGCATCGATTTGTTCGAGCGTCGCGCGCTCGTGTTCGGTGACTTTCTCGCCGCCGAACCCGAGGAACCCGCCTTCGCTTGCCGCTTCGGCCACGGCGACCGCATTGGCCCTGAGCCAGGCTTTGAAGCCTGCCGCATCCTCGGCGGCTTTTGCATCGAGTACCCTTGAGACGTCGTCGAGCGCCGCGACGCAGGCGGCGACGATCGCCTCGCGCGGAATGCCGGATATCCGCGTCTTCAGCGCGTCCTGTGCAAGCTGGCGTCCTTGCGATGTCATCGAAGTGGCTACCACCTCTGTGACGAGCGGCGTTTCATTCTGACTGTCGCGGAAGATGCTCGACGCGTTGGCGTAACCTTCCTGCAGCGTCCCCCAAAGTCCGCTGGGTTCCGCGGCGCTGATCGCAACGCTTGAAAACAGCGAACTTCCGACGAGTTTTGCCCAGTCCTCTGGTGAGAAGTCCTGCTTGCCTGCCATCTCGACGGCCCTCGCATTTGTGATGAATGAAGTCGCCGCAAATTGTCCACGGCGACAAACCCCCAACGCGGAAACCCCCAACAGGTTCCATTGCGGCCCGTCCGCACCGGTGGAGAAGCCACCTGCCGGAGATCAGATGATCTCGTCTTCGTCGAACAGCGGGTCTTCCCCGAGCTGGGTCGTCAAGCTGCCGATCGTGGCTTCCGCGTTATCCGCCTTGCGGATCTTGGCGATATGAAACAGCCCGTCGCCCTCGTTGACGATCGGCAGATTGGTCCGCCCGATGATAAGTCCGCCGTAGTCCGCGCTGATTTCCGTCTCCGCTTCCCCGAACGGGTCCGAGACGACGCCGAGCAGATCGCCCTTGCCGACTTCTTCGCCGATGGTCTTGAAGGTTCGCAGCAGCCCCCCGGCGGGAGCCCGCTGCCAGTAGCTCGACGTTGAGCGGATGGGAACAACCTTGGGTTTCGAAATTCCCTTGCCCGAGACCATGTCGAGCTTGCGCATCACCCGCAGGATGCCGCTGACTCCGGTCCGCACCGCCATTTCGTCGAAGCGCAGCCCCTCGCCGGCTTCGTAGAGCAGAATGTCGATATTCCGCTTGGCAGCTGCCTGGCGCAACGAGCCGTCACGAAGTCCGGATGTCAGAATGAGCGGCGCTCCGAAGGCTTCGGCGAGTTCCATGGTCACCGGTTTCGAGGGCGAGACGCGGACCTGAGGCAGGTTGGTGCGATGGATCGCGGCCGAGTGCAGGTCGATCCCGACATCCGAGCGCAGCACGATTTCATTGAGAAACAGGTTCGCCAGCCGGGCTGCCAGCGACCCCTGGGAACTTCCCGGAAACGAGCGGTTGAGGTCGCGCCGGTCCGGCAGGTACCGCGAGTGATGCATGAAGCCGAACGAATTGACGATCGGCACCGCGATCAGCGTGCCTCTGAGCGTGTCGAGGTTGGAGGCGCGCAACAGCCGCCGCACGATCTCCACGCCGATCACTTCATCGCCATGGACAGCCGCACTGACGAACATGGTCGGCCCCGGCCGCATGCCGTGGATAACGTGTGCGGAAAGCGTAACCGGGGTGTGGTCGGACAGGACGCTGACCGGCAGTTCCACCGTCTGGCGCGAACCTGGCGCGACGCTAGACCTGCCGATCACAAATGGTCCTGGCTCTCCCATCAACCCTTGCCCTTCGTTTTGGTCTTGCCCGGTTTTGCGTGGCTTGCCAGAAAGTCGACGATAAGGCCGGCGATGTCTATCCCGGTCGCTTTTTCAACCCCTTCGAGACCTGGAGACGAGTTCACCTCCATCACCACCGGTCCGTGATTTGCGCGCAGCATGTCGACGCCGCAGACGTTGAGGCCCATGGCCTTGGCGGCCCTTATCGCCGTCGAACGCTCTTCGGGTGAAATCTTGATCGCCTGCGCACTGCCGCCGCGGTGCAGGTTGGAACGGAACTCGCCTTCCGCCCCTTTCCGCTGCATCGCCGCCACGACCTTGCCGCCGATGACCAGCGCCCGGATATCGGTGCCGCCGGCTTCCTTGATGAACTCCTGCACGAGAATGTTGACCCCGGCGCCGCGGAATGCCTCGATCACCGACTTGGCCGAGCGGTCGGTATCGGCAAGAACCACACCGATCCCCTGGGTGCCCTCAAGCAGCTTGATGACCAGCGGCGATCCGCCTGCCAGCCTAAGTACCTCCTCGGTCTGTTTGGGGTCGTGAGCGAACGTCGTGACCGGTAGCCCGATTCCGTCGCGCGCCAGAAGCTGCATCGAGCGCAACTTGTCGCGAGACCGACCGATCGCCACCGATTCGTTGAGCGGGAAGACTCCCATCATCTCGAATTGGCGCAACACGGCGAGACCGTAGAACGTGACTGACGCGCCGATACGAGGAATCACCGCGTCGTACTTGGGCAGCTTTTGGCCATTGTAATACACTTCCGGCCGCCGCGACACGATGTTCATGTAGCATTGCAGCGTGTTGATCACGTCGATCTCGTGCCCGCGCGCTACGGCTGCTTCCACCAGCCGTTGATGCGAATAAAGATTGGCATTCCGCGCCAACATCGCGATTTTCATAACGTTTCCTTCCGTTAAATTTGTCCGGGTGCCCGGCGTATTTTTTTCAGGCGTCCTCGTTGGCAGCCACGAGCTTTGTTTCAGAAGACCGCGTTGGGCGGACCGGCAACAAAAGAGCGGCCCGGGTCGATGAGCAGCCCATGGCGGCGGATCGCGGTTCGGCCGAGGATGATGTCGAATTCCATTCTTTCCCGGTCGGCGAGCGACAGTTCGATGTGCCAGTGCCGGTTGCCGAGGATCAGCGTGGTGGTGACCACATAGCGAAGTTCGGGCACGCCACTGGTGTTCTTGATCCTTCGTTGATCGACGATCATGGCGTGGCAGCGCTCCGTGCGCGGCACGCCCGGACGCGGCACCCGGAATTCGATCCACTTGAGCCCGTTCTTTTCGAATGGCCGGAGATCGAGGGCATGCAGTGCTGACGTCCGGGCACCGGTATCTATCTTGGCCTTGATCGAAGCGATCTGGAGTTCCGGCAGGCCAATCCACTCCCGCCAGCCGATGTGGATCGGCTCCGGGCGCGACCGCACCGTCTTGGGTGACTTCACTCCAGACACTCCTCGTTGGCGCGGCGGTAATTGACGAAGGTGTTGGCGGACATCACCACGAAAAAGCTGTCCATATCGATGAGAATAAAGCCGCGTTCGAGCATTGCCCGCGCCAGGGTACGGATGTCGTCTTCATAAAGCCTCCGCCGGCCCGCAAGCGACCGTACAAGCTTGGCGGAGACGCGATAGCGGCCGTTGTCCTTGCCACCGAACGGCTCACTATATAGCGCGCACATTCGCTCGGCCGCACGGGCCAGGGTTTGATCGTCGAGTGTCATGCTGCGTCCGTACGTTGATAAAAATATTTTGTCCATAGATAATTTCAGATTGCTATAGAAGTAATACGGAAATAGATAGTGCGTCAACGATTGATGCCGGGGAGTGCCGCCAATGTCTGAGCAGACCGACGCCGTCCTCGAACAGGCCCCTGCGGACGCGGCGCCGCTTGCCCCGCAGCTTAGACAGGCCATCGAGCAGGATAACGCCGTCGAACTGGCAGGCCTGCTTGAGCCGCTGACCCTCAGCGAAGCATTGCGCGAGGTGCTGGGGCTCGATCAGAACAGCCGCGACAAGGTGCTGTCCATGCTGCCGCCGGAGATGGCAGCCGAACTGATCGAGGAAGCGCCCAACGAACTGGCCGTCGCCCTGGTCGAGCGCCTGGAAGCCTCGACCGCCGCCGACATCATCGATGAGCTCGATTCGGACACCCAGGCCGACGTCATCGGCGAACTCGACGACGAGGACGCCGAGGCGATCCTGGCGGAAATGGATGTCGCGGACGCCGCCGACGTCCGCCGGCTGGCAAGTTACGAGGACGACACCGCCGGCGGTCTGATGCAGTCGGAGGTATTCTCCTTCCAGGTCAACGATACCGTCGGCGCCGTCCTGCATGCCTTGGCCCGAGACGACGACGATTTCGAGCCCTACAGCGGCCAGCACCCCTACATCGTGGACGCAGAGAACAAGCCGATCGGCGTGGTCTCCTTGCGCAGCCTCCTGACCGCCCGGCGCAGCGTGGCGCTGGAGACGGTCATGGTGCCGCCGATCACGGTGAAGGTCGAAACGCCTCTGGACGAGCTGCGTGACCTGTTCGACGAGTACGCCTTCCTGGGGTTCCCGGTAACCGACGAACACGGCGTCGTGGTCGGGGTCGTCTCGCGCATGGCCATCGATGAGGCGGTCCTCGAGCGTGCCGAATCCGACAGTCTCAAGGCGCAGGGCCTGATCGGCGACGAATTGCGCTCGATGCCTCTTGGTCTCCGCTCACGTCGCCGCCTGGCGTGGCTATCGGCGAATATCGTCCTCAACATCATAGCCGCCAGCGTCATCTCCGCCTACGAACAGACTTTGGCAGCTGTCATCGCCATCGCCGTTTTCCTGCCGATGGTCTCCGACATGAGCGGCTGCTCCGGCAACCAGGCCGTCGCCGTCACCATGCGCGAATTATCCCTCGGTCTGGTCCGCCCGGTCGATGCCTTCAGGGTCTGGTGGAAGGAAGCCTCCGTCGGCCTGATCAACGGATTGGTTCTTGGGATACTGATCGGCCTTGTCGCCTGGGTCTGGAAGGGCAATGCCTACCTCGGTCTGGTGATCGGGCTGGCCTTGGCCCTCAACACGCTGATCGCCGTCTCGATCGGCGGTGTCGTTCCGCTCGTTCTGAAGCGCTTCGGCCACGACCCGGCCGTCGCCAGCGGCCCTCTCTTGACCACAGTGACCGACATGGCGGGCTTCTTCCTCGTCCTTAGCCTGGCAACCTTTTTCATGCCTCAATTGGTCTGACAGCCGGGCTTGAGTGCACCATCGAGCAGCCCCGCGGAAGCCTTGCGCGTCCGGTTCGCCTGTTCGGGAATCCGACCCGGAAATCCCACGAACACTTTTTTTGTGTCGCCGGTAAAATTCCTCTTGCGATTCACCGGCGACATCGCATATGCGACTGCACCCGGATCGGGATGTCAGGAACGGCGGCTAGTCGCGCGACGGTCCATCTGGGGGGTGAAGGAAAGCGGGCCTGCGACACGGGCGGCGCGCTGCTTCAGCCACACAACCGGAGCAAATGTCCGATGCGGACAAACTGCGACTCGCAGACCACCTCTGCCGAGGTGGAAGAACCTCCTAGTATCAGGACGGCCCGCCCGTCCACGTCCCCAACCAAGACCGACATCCTGAAACGGGCCCTGAGCCCGCGTGGACCGGCCGTCATTTCGACGGAGCCGTCGGCCAAGGTTGTGCAGATTTCCGAAGCGCGGCGCGAGCGGTTTCCTGTCGGACCCGACGCCCGCCAGTTCCAGAAGAAGTTCTACCCAGGCGTCTCCAGCACCGACTGGAACGATTGGCGCTGGCAGCTTCGTTCGCGCATCAAGTCGCTTGCCGAGCTTGAACGGATGTTCCGTCTGTCCGACGACGAGCGCGATGCCGTCGTCCGCCACAATGGATCGCTACCCGTAGGCATCACGCCGTATTACGCCAGCCTGCTCGACCGCGAGAATCCGGATGACGGCCTGCGCCGGACTCACATCCCGGTCGGCCAGGAGTATATTCGCACGCCTGGCGAAGCCGACGACCCGCTGGGCGAGGACCACGACGCAGCGGTTCCAGGCCTGGTGCACCGCTACCCGGACCGCGTCCTGTTCCTGGCGACCGGGTTCTGCTCGACCTATTGCCGCTATTGCACGCGTTCGCGCATGGTCGGCGAGGCCGGCGGCGACTACTCGTTCTCGAAGTCGCAATGGGAAAAAGCACTTCAGTATATCGAAGCGCATTCCGAAATCCGCGACGTCCTGATCTCGGGCGGCGATCCCCTGACCTTGGCCGATGACCGGCTCGACTACCTGCTTGGCCGCCTCCGCGCGATCAAGCACGTCGAGTTCGTCCGTATCGGCACCAAGGTTCCTATCGTGCTGCCGATGCGCGTGACCCGCTCGCTGGTGCGCATGCTCAGGAAGCACCACCCATTGTGGATGAGCATCCACGTGACCCATCCCTCCGAGCTGACGCCGGAAATGACGCAGGCCGTGACCCGGCTTGCCGATGCCGGAATTCCTCTGGGCAGCCAGACCGTCCTGTTGAAAGGTATCAACGACAACGTCGAAACCATGAAGCAGGTCATGCACGGTCTGCTGATGCGGCGCGTCAAGCCTTACTACCTCTACCAGTGCGATCCGATCACCGGCTCGGCGCAGTTCCGCACGCCTGTCGACAAGGGGATCGAGATCATCGAGGGGCTGCGCGGTCACACCACGGGTTACGCCGTGCCGCAATACGTCATCGACGCCCCCGGCGGCGGCGGCAAGATCCCGCTTCTGCCGGAGTATGTCGTAGGGCGCGACGGCGACGATCTCCTGCTTCGCAACTTCGAGGGCGGCGTCTACCGCTACAACGATCCGGGCGGGACCGTTGGTTCCGGCAAGTCGCCGCAGGTCGCGACGGCACCTGCCGTTCCCCACTCCACCGCTCACCCGGTTCTTGAGGGTTGAAGCCATGCGTATCGGCTTTGTCTACGATCTGCGCGACGAATATTTGAGTCTCGGATATTCCGAACTCGAAGTCGCCGAGTTCGACTCGACGTCCACCATCGAGGAAATCGAGGCGGCATTCGTCCGCCTCGGTTACACCGTTGATCGTGTCGGGCGCGGCCAGGAACTGGCCCGCCGGCTTGCCGCCGGAGAACGTTACGACCTGGTCTTCTCGATTGCCGAGGGCCTCGCGGGCCGTTCCCGCGAAGCCCAGGTTCCGGCGCTGTGCGAACTGTTCGGCCAGCCGTATGCATTCTCCGATCCGCTGACCATGGCCGCCACCCTCGACAAGGTCGTGGCCAAGCAGATCGTTATCGGCAGCGGCGTGCCGACCGCAACCTTCGCGCAGCTGCGTTCCGCATCGGATGCCGATCACGTTGCCCTCGCCTTCCCGCTGTTCGTCAAGCCCGTCGCCGAAGGCACCGGCAAGGGCTGCGATGCCGCGTCGATCGTCCGCAACAAGGACGAACTTCGCCAGTCGGCGGTCCGCCTGATCGAACGCTTCCAGCAGCCCGCGCTCGCGGAGAGCTATCTGCCCGGCCGGGAATTCACGGTCGGCATACTTGGGGCCGGAGAATCTGCGTGCGTGATCGGCGTCGCCGAAATAACCGTGCGTGAGGATGCCGACGATCCCGTTTACTCCTATCAGAACAAGGAAACCTGCGAGGAAACCGTCATCTACACGCTGGTCGATGACGCCGAAGCCCGCCGCGCCGCCTTTACCGCCCTGCAGGCGTACCGCGCTCTCGACTGCCGCGATGCCGCCCGCCTCGACTTCAAGTCCGATGCCAACGGCGTTCCGCACTTCTTGGAAGTCAATCCGATTGCCGGCCTGCATCCGACGCATTCGGACCTGCCGATCATCGCGGAGCTTGCGGGCCTCGGATACGATGGGCTGATTGCCGGCATTATTGCTTCGGCCGTCGAACGCCTCGGCCTGCCTGTAGATGTGAAAGCAGCACCGGTGCGCTCCGGCTGCTCCTGCTGCGCTCCCCAGGCCCGCGAGGTCGCATGATCCGCAATGGCCTATCGATTTGTACCCGTGATCCACGGAGCGGCACTCGACCGGCCTGACGAACAGGATACGATCGACACGGCTGCGACGATCGCCCAGTCCTTGGAACGCCTCGGGTTCTCGACCGAGGTCATCACCGTCGGCACTGATCTGATTGCCCTCGACCGGTTGGCCGAACGGCGACCCTACGCCGTCTTCAACCTCGTCGAGGCGCTGGGCGGAGAAGCTGCAAGGGGCGCGGAGGCGGTACGGCGGGTGGAACGGCTTGGGCTTGCTTGTACGGGAGCCGGCGGGGACGCCTACGTTGCCTCCAACGGCAAGTTGACCACCAAGGCGTTGCTCGCCGAGCGCAACATTCCCATGCCCGCCAGCTGGATGACCGGTGAGGATGTGCCGGCCTGGAAGACCGTCATCGTCAAGTCGGTCGATGAACACGGCTCGCTCGGCATGGACGCGGGTTCCGTCGTCTCAGGCAGCAATGCACAAACCGAAATCGCCCGCCGTGAAGCCTGTTTCGGCGGTCGCTTCTTCGCCGAGGAATATATCGAGGGACGCGAGTTCAACGTTTCGGTCATCGAGTCGCGCTGCGGCCCCGGCGTGCTGCCGATTGCTGAAATAGATTTCTCCGGACTGCCGTCAGGCACCCTGCCGATCGTCGACTTCGCCGCCAAGTGGGACGCATCAGCCGATGCCTATCACAACACCCCGCGCCGCTTCGGTCTCGACCGGGAAGAGCCGGATCTTGCCGCTGAGTTACAAAGGTTGTCGCTGGAATCCTGGCAGGCGCTTGGCCTGTCCGGCTATGCCCGTGTCGATTTCCGGGTCAACAGCCATGGCGCAATCTACGTTCTCGAAGCCAATGCCAACCCTTGCCTTGCCGCCGATGCAGGCTTCGCGGCGGCTGCATCACAGGCCGGCCTCGCTTATGACGACGTCATCTCCTCCATTGTGGATGTCGCCGCCCAGAATTCGAAAGCCAGTCTTTAATGATCAAGATCCGCCGCCTGCGCGGCACCCGGACCGAGACCGACGAAGCGACACTGGAGGAAGTCCAGGCGATCATGCGCGCCCAGTTCCCGCTGATGGACGAGGCTGACGTCGCCAAACTCCCAGAGCAGCTTACCGATCCGCTGAAGTATCGCTTCGTTACCGAGCTTCTCGTCAGCGAGGATTCCAAGGGTCAGGTGAAGGCCTTCGCCATTCTCCTCAACGCGCCCGATCTGCATTTCGCCTACCTCGAAACGATCTCGGCCGCGCCCGGGCGCACCGGTGGCGGACTTGGTGCGCATCTCTATCAGGTGGTGCGCGAGCAGGCCTTGAGGCTTGGCGCGAAGGGCCTTTATTTCGAGTGCCTGCCCGACGATCCGCACCTGAGCCCCGATCCGAAAACCCGCCGCCAGAACGCGCAACGCCTCAAGTTCTACGAACGCTACGGCGCCCGCCCGATCATGGGGACGGCCTATGAAACCCCGCTCAAGGAAGGCGATACCGACAGCCCTTATCTGGTGTTCGACGGGCTCGGTAAATTCAAGCTGCCGGCGCCGGCGACTCTTGCCAGGAATGTCGAAGCGATCCTGGACCGCAAGTACGCGGCCATCTGCCCGCCTGGCTACATCGAAAAAGTGACCGCCTCCGTGAGGGCGGCTCGCTACGCGCTGCGCGAACCGCGTTATTCCGAAAAGCCGCAGCCCGTCGAAAAGCCGGGCGGTGCGAAACTCGAAAAGCCGATTGCGCTGATCGTCAACGACCGCCACTCGATCCACCACATACGCGAGCGCGGTTATGTCGAAGCCCCGGTCCGGGTCGCGGCGATCCAGCGCGAAATCCTGAAAACCGATCTTTTCGAGCCAATGCCGGCGCGTGAGTTTCCCGACCGCTTCATTCGTGAAGTCCACGACAGCGGGCTTGTCGACTACATCAAGCAGGCTTGCGCCGAAGCTCCGGAAAAAAAATCGGTCTACCCTTATGTCTTCCCGGTCAGGAACGCCACCCGCCAGCCAAAGGAGCGCAGCGTCCTTTCCGGCTACTGGTGCATCGATACGTTTACGCCGATCAACCGTAACGCCTATCCGGCCGCCCGCCACGCCGTCGATTGCTCGCTGACCGCGGCGGAAGAGGTGCTGAAGGGCCGCCCGCTTGCCTACGCGCTGGTGCGTCCGCCCGGCCACCACGCCGAGCACCGCACCTTCGGCGGATTCTGCTACTTCTGCAATTCCGCGATTGCCGCCCATTACCTGTCGCGGCACGGCAAGGTTGCGATCCTCGATATCGATTACCATCACGGCAACGGTCAGCAGGACATCTTCTACGAACGCGACGACGTCCTGACGGTATCCGTGCACGGCCACCCCAGCTTCGCCTACCCCTACTTCACCGGGTTTACAGACGAGCGCGGGCGTGGCCGCGGTGCGGGCTTCAACGTCAATATCGCGCTCGACGAACACATCACGCCAGATCAGCACCGCGCCGCCGTTGCCCAGGCACTGAAGCGCATCGCCCGGCACGATCCGGACTTCCTGGTGGTTTCGGTTGGCTTCGACACCGCCAAGGCAGACCCGACGGGGACCTGGTCCAACGAAGCCGCCGACTTCGTCAAGCTCGGCAAGATGATCGGTGCGGCTGGCTTTGCGACCGTCGTCATCCAGGAAGGCGGCTACCGCATCAGGACGCTTGGAACCAACGCCCGCAACTTCTTCACCGGCCTCGCAGCGGGAACCGTAGAAGCGGCTCCGGCCCCCCGCAAGCGACCGCAGGCAAAAGCGAAAGACGGCAAAGGCAGCCCGGTTACTCTCGCCTTTGCCGACACGGTTACCGAAGCCGACGTCGAATTGATCCGCGCGCTTGTCGCTTCCACCGATATGTTTACGGGTGCGGAAACCGCCATCGCCGTCGAACTCGCCGAGGAGCGGATCTCGAAGGGCCGGCAATCGGGCTACGAGTTCATCCTGGCCCAGCATGACGGCCGCACCGTTGGATACGCATGCTACGGCCCTACGCCTGCAACCGACAGCGCATTCGATCTCTACTGGATCGTGGTGAGTGCCGATGCGCAGGGTCTTGGCATCGGCCGCCAGCTTCTCGCCAGATCGGAACAAGCGATCCGCGCGCTCGGCGGCAAACGCATCTACGTCGATACCTCCTCCCAGGAAAGCTACGCGCCGACACGCGCCTTCTATCGGCGCACCGGCTTCCGCAAGGTCGCTGAACTTCCGGATTTCTATCGCGCCGGCGACAACAAGATCATTTTCGAAAAGGCAGTCTGACAATGGACGAGGTGAGCAGGAAAGCCTCCAACCAGAACGATGCTTACGATCTGCTCGACTGGGGCGTGCGCACGGTGAAAGCGGTGCCCGGAACATCCCCCGGCCGTGGCCGCGGTCTGTTTGCGGCGGCACCGATCGCCAGGGGTGAAATCATCGAACGCGCCTGCACGGTTTTTATCAGCGCTGAACAGGCAAACGCCTTGGATAAAATGTTGCCGCTGGGAGATTTCTACTTCGAGCATCCGCGCGCCAAGGAAGAAGGACTGATGGTCATGGGGCTGCCGAGCCTGTGCAACCATGCCGATCAGCCCAACGCGCACGTTCGCTTCCAGGATCAAGGGCCATGCGGCTGGATTGCCGAACTCTACGCCCTCGATGACATCCCCGCGGGCGCTGAGGTCACCTACAAGTACCGCTGCGCGCTGTGGTTCAATGAAGTGAAATAACGCTTGGCGGCGGCGGATCAGTGAGGCGTTCCTTACCGTCGACATTTGCGCGGTCGGTAAGTTCGCCTCACGGTTTCTGCCCTGAGTTGCACGTTTTTGACGGTCGACTGACTGCACCCCAGACACCGCGACAGCCGCTTCGGCTTCAATTCCGACCGACATTAGGCATTCTTATCGACATCCTCACTAAATAATATTTTCCCTGATCGCTGGAGTTTGCTACCTGGAGCCACGAGGGTGTGGCCCTGCCACCTCGCTCTGACTCCAATCGATCAGAATGCATGGGTGACCGGGAGCGGCTAACTGCGGCATTGCGGGTGCACTGCGGATCGAGGCTTCCGGGTGCATCCCAGGCTGAGCCCCGTGCGATTTTGCTCCGGCAATTACGCTTGATCAATTCGAAGAGCCTGCCGGGGCTGTAATACGAACCGAATTCAAAGTTCAAACCAAAATGGGAGACGAACATGGCTGATGGCGGCGGTTGCCCGGTAGGGCACTCACGTGGGACTTCGAACCGCGACTGGTGGCCGAACCAGTTGAACCTCAAGATCCTCCACCAGAACCAACCCGCGGGAAATCCTCTGGGCGGTACATTCAACTACGCCGACGAATTCAAGAAACTCGACCTCAAGGCCCTGAAAAAAGACCTCTATGCGCTGATGACGGACAGCCAGGACTGGTGGCCGGCCGACTACGGTCACTACGGCGGGCTGTTCATCCGCATGGCGTGGCACAGCGCCGGTACCTATCGCACGGCCGACGGCCGCGGCGGCGCCGGCACCGGCAACCAACGCTTCGCGCCCGTCAACAGCTGGCCGGACAATGGCAACCTCGACAAGGCCCGCCGCCTGCTGTGGCCGATCAAGCAGAAGTACGGCAACAAGATCTCCTGGGCCGACCTGATGATCCTGGCCGGCAACTGCGCCATCGAATCGATGGGCGGCAAGACTTTCGGTTTCGCCGGCGGCCGCACCGACATCTTCGAGCCGGAGGAAGACATCTATTGGGGCACCGAGGACACCTGGCTCGGCGACAAGCGCTATAGCGGCGATCGCGAGCTTGAAAACCCGTTGGCAGCCGTGCAGATGGGTCTCATCTACGTCAACCCGGAAGGCCCGAACGGCCAACCCGATCCGCTGAAGTCGGCCCGCGACATCCGCGAAACCTTCGCTCGCATGGCGATGAACGACTATGAGACGGTCGCTCTGACCGCCGGCGGCCACACCTTCGGCAAGACGCACGGCGCCGGCGACGCAGCCCTCGTCGGTCCTGAACCCGAAGCCGCGCCGATCGAAGCGATGGGGTTCGGCTGGCTCAGCACCCATGGCAGCGGCAAGGGCCGTGACACGATCACCAGCGGCCTCGAAGGCGCCTGGACGCCCAACCCGATCAAGTGGGACATGGGCTATTTCGATGTGCTCTTCGGCTACGAGTGGGAACTGGTGAAGAGCCCGGCAGGGGCAAACCAGTGGACGCCGAAGAACCTCAAGGAAGAGGACATGGCGCCTGACGCCGAAGATCCCTCCAAGAAGGTTCCGATCATCATGTCGACCGCCGACATGGCAATGCGCATGGACCCGGCCTACGAAAAGATCTCGCGCCACTTCCACAAGAATCCCGACGAGTTCGCCGACGCCTTCGCTCGCGCCTGGTTCAAGCTGACCCATCGCGACATGGGACCCAAGGCACGCTATCTCGGCGTGGAAGTCCCGGCGGAGGATCTGATCTGGCAGGATCCCATTCCGGCCTGCAACCACCCGCTGATCGACGCCAATGACACAGCCGATCTCAAGGCGAAGATCCTTGCCTCGGGTCTGTCGACGTCCGAACTCGTCTCGACCGCCTGGGCATCCGCATCGACCTTCCGCGGTTCCGACATGCGCGGCGGCGCCAACGGTGCGCGCGTCCGCCTTGCACCGCAGAAGGATTGGGAAGCCAACGAGCCGGCAAAGCTCGCCAAGGTTCTCGCTGCTCTCGAAGGCATCCAGACGGCATTCAACGGCGCACAGTCAGGTGGCAAGAAGGTGTCGCTCGCAGACCTGATCGTCCTCGGCGGCTGCGCTGCAGTCGAACAGGCGGCGAAGGCTGCCGGCCACGATATTGCGGTGCCGTTTACGCCGGGCCGCATGGACGCCACCGCCGAGCAGACCGACGTTGAATCCTTCGAGCCGCTTGAGCCGGAAGCCGATGGTTTCCGCAACTTCGCCAAGGCGAAGTACTCGGTGTCGGCAGAAGAAATGCTGATCGACAGGGCACAGCTGCTGACGCTGACGGCTCCCGAGATGACGGCCCTCGTCGGCGGTCTGCGGACCCTCGGCGCCAACCATGGCGGCACCAGGCACGGCGTCTTCACCAACTCGCCGGGCAAACTCACCAACGACTTCTTCGTCAACGTTCTCGACATGAGCACGGTCTGGAAACCGGATTCGGCTGACCAGGACGTCTTCGAGGGCCGCGACCGCAAGAGCGGCGACGTCAAGTGGACCGGCACGCGCGTCGATCTGATTTTCGGATCCAACTCGCAGCTTCGCGCCATCGCCGAGGTCTACGCCCAGGAGGACGCGAAACAGAAATTCGTGGCCGACTTCGTAGCCGCCTGGACCAAGGTGATGAACGCGGATCGCTTCGATCTGGCCTGATCGACACGCAATGGAATTCGGGCGCGGTTCGAATGCTACTGTTCCGACTCTGACATATGGTTCCCTGCCGGGAACCTGAATGTCGGCCCGGAACATTAGGCAACCTTTTGATTGTGTTCTGGATTCACAAACATTTGACGACCTCCACCCGGGAATCAAATGTTTGCTCCAGAACACTACCGCGCCCGGACAACCCGTCCGGACCCTGGCACCGGCACGCCTTTGACATTATCTTTTTCTTCACCTGCCCGCTTACGGCGTGCTCCGATAGCACCTTGGCGACCTCGCACGACGTGGCGGCGGATCGCACTTCATCAGCCGGGAAGCGTCGCAATTCCGAAAACGTGATCCGGCTTGAGGCTGTCGCTACTTGCGATAAGCTAATCTGGACTATCTAATCGAAATGTATCAGGCAACCTTATTAGGGCCTCTGATGATCAACATCACTTTGAAGCAACTGAGATACTTCGATGCGCTCGCCCGCGAACTCCATTTCGGGCGCGCTGCCGAAGCCTGCTCGGTCACTCAACCTGCGCTTTCCATGCAGATCCAGGAATTCGAGCAGAACCTGCAGATGAACCTGATCGAGCGGACCAGATCCGGCGTGCAGCTGACGCAGCAAGGCGACGAGGTGGCGGCGCGTGCGGCGAAGATCCTAAGCGAGACCCGCGATCTGATCGACCTTGCCCGCGCAGGCGAGTCGGTTCTCTCTGGCGCGCTGCGTTTCGGTGTCATCCCCTCGATCGCCCCTTATATCCTTCCCCCTTTACTGCCGCTGCTTCGCCGCGAGCATCCCGATCTCGAACTCTCTTTGCGCGAAACCCTGACGCACGGGCTCGTACAGGAACTCGCCGACGGCAAGCTCGACGTGCTGCTCCTGGCGCTGCCGATCAAGCACTCCGACGTGGAGATCGAACCGCTTTTCGAGGATCGGTTCGTTTTGGCCCTGCCTGGGGACCGTGAGCTGACCGACGACGTGCGCGCCACGCCAGAGTTTGTCGAGCATGAGCGTCTGCTGCTGCTCGAGGAAGGCCATTGCCTGCGCGATCAGGCGCTGTCGTACTGTGAACTGCAGCAGGTGGAGAAGCTGAACACGTTTGGCGCGTCGAGCCTCAGCACGATCGTGGAGCTTGTTGCTGCCGGGCACGGCATCACGCTGCTGCCGGAAATATCTCTTGCCGTCGAGGGGCGCGGCCGCAGGATCAACATGATGCGCTTCGCGGAGCCGGAGCCTAAGAGAAGTATCGGGTTGGCCTGGCGCGCCACCTCGCCGCGCAAATCCGACTTCCTCGAATTGGCCCGCCTCGTCCGTGAAGCCGCCGAGCCGTTGGTCGCAGCTGCCCGCAAGGACGTGCCGGCCGCCAAATTTTCAACTGCGAAGTCCCAGAAGCGCAAATAGGACTTCGATGCCGTTGCGCTGAACTGACCCGGCGCGGGTGCTGGTCGGCACCCGAAGCGCAATCGAAATGCGCGGGTGCTGGTCGGCGCACGGAGCGCAATCGAAATGCGCGGGTGCTGGTCGGCGCACGGAGCGCAATCGAAATGCGCGGGTGCTGGTCGGCGCACGGAGCGCTATTGAACTTATAGCGCGACAATCTGGGTGCGAGCGGCGCGTCTGCCCCTCACCCTCCGCGCGCTTCACGCGCTCCGACCTCTCCCCGTGAACGGGGAGAGGTAAAGAAAGCAGAATCCCCTCTCCCCAAAGCGCGGCGTATGGGGAGAGGGGTAGTGCTCCGACTCTGACATATGGTTCCCTGCCGGGAACCTGAATGTCAGCCCGGAACACTCAGCCCGGAACACTCAGCCCGGAACACTTGGCAACCTTTTGATTGCGTTCTGGATTCACAAACATTTGACGACCTCCGCCCGGGAATCAAATGTTTGATCCAGAACACTAGAGTGATGGGCAGCTGAGGGTACGAACCGCGGACATTCCTGACAGAATCGTCCGGCGCCGGATGCCGCGAAGCGGTGGGCATCTTGCTCAAAACGCCATTGCGCGTTGTTGACTTAGGACGACGCCAGGAATGCGAAGGCTCTTTGGAGAATCGTCCGGCGCCGGATGCCGCGAAGCGGTGGGCATCCGAAGGCGCAACAAAAGAGTCAACGCATCGAGGTGCGGACACTGCGGCTGGCCAGTCCGCTGGCGGCGCGATCCATTGCCGTTGCCGATGGCGTGCCTTGCAGCAGCGCCTCGTTGATAGCAGCCCCCGAGAACTGCTGTGTCCATAAAGCTTCGGCGACCTTCTGGGTTGCCGTGAAGCGCATCGGCAGGGTGACGGTTTCGTCGCTGAGAAGTTCCAGCGTCGCCAGCACGTCGGGATGCTGCATCGTCGCCAGCGCCGGATCGTCAGGGGACGACGACGCCGTCATCAATGGCGCGAGCGGGAACGGGCGGTAGAACAGTTCGTCGGGATGTTCTTCATCGAAGGCCGGCGCTGAGGCGAACCCGTTCGACCAGCCCTCCATCTCGGCGCGCGCGATCAGGCTGGGAATCGAACTGGCCTCGTCATCGCCGCTCACGCGCACACCAAGGCGCGTCTCACCAAGATTTGCAACTTCCGATGCGGTCTTCTTGGGTTGTGCATCGTTGCGTGCCGCCTGGGATTCCTCTATTCGTCCCGCAGCGGGATCGGTTCCAGCCGGCTTCGCTGCACTCCCTGATATTGCGCCTGAAATCCACGATCCGCCGAGGGAAGCCAGCGCGAACAGGCTGGCGAGTTGTTGGCGGTCATCGTTCTTGGCAAATGCTGGTTGTGGCTTCGCGGGGCGTGTCACCGGCTGTGGGGCGGGGGGCGCGATCGGTGCGAGAGAAGCGACCTTCAACTCAGGGCGTTCAGGCTCGCGCGCAACCGGCGGGGGAAGCTTGCGGACGGGGTCGGCGTCTGGGCGCACCTGCGCACCCCAGCCGCTTGCCACGAGTGTCGGCTGCGGCGCCGACGGCCCTTTGCGGAATTCATGGAACTGGGCAATCTGTACCGCAAGCTCCTGGTACTCCGAGCGCGCCTTTTTCACGTCCGCCTTGGAGATACTTCGTCCGTCGGCGGGGACGTGGCGGGATTTTCCGTCGGGGAACAGAAGGGCGAGTTCATAGCGCGGCATGCGCGGCCAATGGCGCGTGCGGCCGGTATCGATATGCACGAACGGCAAGGCCGATGTCGGGTAGTAGCCAACCCCGCCGCGCTCCCGGATCAGTGCCGAGTAGCGCAGCTTTTTCAGCGGCACGTCGGGGAACTGGATGTCCATAGCCTTGCCGAGAATGTGCTGGCTCTTCTTGGCCTGGCCGCCGCGAGTCTTGCGCAGCATGCGGTTGGTTTTTGACGAGCGGAACCCGGATATGACGTGGGTCGGCACCTGGGTGCCGAGTTCGCTGCGGATCTCCCAGAGCAGGTCGATCAGCTCCGGGTCCATGCTGGCCTTCTCGTTTTCGCGCCAGTCGCGCAACAGCCAGTTGATCTGCTTCATGGCGTCCGGCAGGCGCTTGCCGTCGCGCATATAGACGATATCGAGGGTTTCCTTGGTGTGGATGTTGTAGAGCGCAATCCGACGTTCGCCGTCGCGTCCGGCGTTGACGCGCTCGACGCCCAAGTGAGCGAAGAGTGCCAGTCCGAGCGCCAGAATTCCCAATAGACCGGCGGCTCTATGCAAGCGTCCGAATTGCAAAATTCACCCGTCGAAAGCGCTAATCCCTGCAGCCGTCCCGGATTTTCCGGACTTGTCGTCCGGCCCCCTCCAGGAAGGCGGTTCACCCCATTCACAGTTCGTTAAACCTAACAGAAACCGATTAACGTCCTGTGAGACGATCAAAGTGCCAGGGTTATGGGGCATGATCGTGGCGGAGAAATGCTGCCGGCGGGTATAATTCCCAAGCCGTTACCGCCACTTAACCAGGCCCCCGCAAGCCTTGGCCGGCTGAATTCAAGCAATGTTGCCAGAAATACCGCAACCCGGGTTTGCGCCAAGTCATGTGCAACCGACCGCTGCGGCGCAAAACCGCGGTCGCCTCAAGATTGAACGATCCGGGAAATGACGCCCAAGCCCAGCCGATTTTTGCCGACCTCACAACCGCCGCCGAGCCGGCCCGGATCAGAAACCGAAGGCCTGCTTGAACAGATCCGAGATCGGGTTGTCGTATTGCTGCTTGACGATGATCTTCGACCGGTCGATCCGCACCGGCGCGAGGTGGTCACGGCCCTTGTTGATCTCATTCCAACGTCCGGCAAGCGCTAGCTTGATACGATCTTCGTGCCCATAAATGTCGGGGAAGGCTGTCACCTTGCCGTCTTCATCGGCAACCGCCGTGAAGTAGGTCACGTGAACCGGCACCGACGTGTCGAGCGTCACGTTGTTGTTCTCAGGTCCGGAATCGACAGTCTGCTTGACCCTCTCCAGATCCCATCCCTTGTCGTAGTTGAGTACCGTCGCGGCAAGCTTGAGCGGGTCTCTGACCCGCATGCAGCCGTGCGAGAACGTCCGCTGCGTTTTCGAGAAGAGATGCTTCGTCGGCGTGTCGTGCATGTAGACTTGGTGCTTGTTGGGGAACAGGAATTTCACTTCGCCGAGCACGTTGCCGCCGCCGGGTGGCTGGTAGACGTGGAAATTGCGGATATCGGCGGTGCTCCAGTCGATCGCATTCGGATCGACCGTGCGTCCCTTGTATTGGAGTTTCAGGTTGTGGCGGTCCAAGGCATTGCCGCCGCG
Source organism: Alphaproteobacteria bacterium (assembly GCA_018830445.1). Lineage (GTDB taxonomy): Bacteria > Pseudomonadota > Alphaproteobacteria > Rhizobiales > Hyphomicrobiaceae > Filomicrobium. Next base: position 86,098 of record JAHJSN010000192.1, read on the forward strand.
CGCGATCGATGGCAGCAGTTCGTTGACCTTGATTGAATTCGGCACCCCCCAGAATGGATGGAACACGACCGTTTCCATCTTGTCGGAGAACACCGGCGTCTGCTTGTCGAGTTCGCCGGTGATTATGCGCTCTTCATGAACGATTTGGCCGTCGCGGACTACGCGGACCTTGTATTCGGGCACGTTCGAGTTGACGTAGAATTCGCCCATGTCTTCGGGCATCCAGCGCCACTGTTCCATGTTGGCGATGATCATGTCTTCGGAGACTTCCGCCGAATCGCCGTTGAGCGTCGAACGCGTGTTGTTGCCGACGACGCCGTCGACCGACAGGCCTTCGCCGCGCTGGAATTCCTTCACGGCTTCAAGGACAGCCTGGTCGAACACTTCCAGAACGACCTCGCCGCCTTCTTCATCCGGCTTCGGCTCGACCTTGAGACGCTGCCTGAGCAGCACGACATCGGGATGCGACTTGCCCAGGCTGAGGAGCGGACCAGGTGAGGGCAGCCGCACGATTTTCTCGCCTTCGCTGTCGACGCCGGGATCGCGCAGCTTCAACAACGCATTGCGTAGCGCCTTGAACTGCGCGTGTTGAGGGTGGAGCCCGCGCAGGTAGGCGTCGGCTTCGTCGGCCTCGGCGATTTCACTCATCACCGCGCCGGGCGCTTTCAAGGGTGGCTTGCGGTCAAGGTAGGAGCTCAACTGCTGCGCGGGGTCGGGGATGCGGCCGCCACGCGCGTGGCTGGCATATTTCAGGACCGCCAGGGACAAGGCGATCTCGGCTTGCGCCAAGTCCCCTGAAGGTGCCCCATCGGGAATTTCGGTTTGTTTCAGGTTGAACGCCTTGGGATCGAGTCCCCAGTCATCTGCGCGCGCGATTTCCTGGGCCGCGGCCTTCGCCTTGAGATTGAGCTTGTCGGCGCTGATCCAGAGCGGCTTACTTGTGCGGCCCGCATAGAAGCTGACGAGCGCCTCGACATCGGCCTTCTCGGCCTCGCTTGCGGGGCCTTTGCGATCGACGAGCAGCCTGCGGGCCTGGATTCCGACACCCTCTTCAGCCGTAATCAGTTGCTCTGGTGCGTCCGGCTCGATTGCGGTTGCTGGTCCAAGCGGCACCAACAGTGCAAGTCCCAGGATCAGACAATTCCCGCGAATACTGCGAATTCCGCGCATCGCCACCTCCAAATGCATGACCGTCTCACTATTCCTAGTGTTCCGGGCTGACAAACATTTGACGACCTCCACCCGGGAATCAAATGTTTGATCCAGAACACTAGCGGGCGGAGCATGTGGCCATTGGAAAGCCAATGATCGGCATGATCCCCCGAATCATGGTCGGTCGCAAAAACCGTTGCGCATAACCTAGTCAACCGGACCCTCTATTTCCAGAAGGCACGGCGCCTGGACGCGCCTCACCCACAACTTGCGTATTGATGTGGCAAAATTGCATGCAAAATCGAAGGTCGATCGGTCTCTGTAATCGCTGCAAACGCCAAAAGGGTCCGGCGCTTGCGCACCGAACCCTTCTGGCAAACCGAAAGTGGAGGTCTTTCGGAGGTAGTTTCTGTCGTTTCCATGCAGTCGATCGGAGGACCGAGGGCTGCTCAACACCAGCTTGCTGAGTGTTGACCTACAAGTAGCCTGCTCAACACCAGCTTGCTGAGTGTTGACGAAGTAAAGTCTCAGTGCGCCCTGGGCTCCAGCCCATATTCCTGCATCTTGCGGTAGAGCGTCGAGCGGCCGATCTTGAGCCGCTTGGCGACTTCCGTCATGTGCCCGCGGTAGCGCCCGAGGGCCAGCCGGATCATGTCGGCCTCGATCTCGTCGAGAGGGCGAATGTCGCCATCGGTGTCGATCGCGGGAATGCCGAGCGATCCTGATTTGATTTCGACGGTGCGCGGCACCGTTGCCTCGGCTCCGAGCAGAGCCGGACCGGTATAGGCCGGCTGCTTTTGCACTTGTGCCGGGGCGGCGGGAAGTTCGGCGGTGAAGCCGTCGACCTGCGCTGCGATCTGCGGGAACTCGTTGACCGTCAGTTCCGGCCCGTCGGCGAGGACCACGGCGCGGAAGACCGCATTTTCGAGCTGGCGCACGTTGCCGGGCCAAGAGTAGGCGGATAGAAGCCGGGCAGTATCGCTCGAAAGCCCGACCACCCTCTTGCCTTCTTCGGCTGCAAACCGGGCCAGGAAGTGGTTTGCCAAGTCCGGCACATCCTCGATGCGTTCGCGCAGCGGCGGCACCCAGATCGGGAACACGTTGAGGCGGTAGTAGAGATCTTCGCGGAACTTGCCTTCCTTGACGAGCTTGATCATGTCGCGGTTCGTCGCGGAGATCAGCCGGAAATCCACCTTTGTCGGCTTTTTCGAGCCTACAGCATCGACTTCGCCTTCCTGCAGCGCCCGCAGCAGCTTGACCTGGAGGTCAAGCGGCAGTTCGCCGACTTCGTCGAGGAACAGCGTCCCCCCGTCGGCCTCCTGGAACTTGCCGAGCCGCTTGTCGGTGGCCCCGGTGAACGACCCTTTCTCGTGGCCGAACAGGATCGACTCGACGAGGTTTTCAGGGATCGCGCCGCAGTTGACCGTGATGAAGGGCTTGCCCGCCCGGTCGGATTCACCCTGGATGGCGCGTGCGATCAGCTCCTTGCCGACGCCCGATTCGCCTTCGATGAGGACCGGGATGTTGGAATTCGCACCACGCCGGCCGAGTTGCACGACCCGGTGCATGGCTTCACCGCGCAGGATAAGGTCGTCGAAGGTCAGCTTGCCTTCGACCTTCTTCTTGATGCGCTTGATTTCGCCGGTGAGTTCTTCAAGGCGCAGCGCGCTCTTGATGGTGACCTCGAGTCGTTCCGGGCTGACCGGTTTGACGACGAAGTCGATGGCGCCTTCGCGCATCGCATTGATCGCCGAGTCGATCGAACCGTGCGCGGTCTGCACGATGATCGGCGGGATGCCGGGCTTGCCGTTGAGGCTGGTGAGGACCTCCATGCCGTCGATGCCGGGCATCACGAGGTCGAGGAGGACGAGGGAGATCGCCGGGCCATCGCCCTGCAGGATCGAGAGGGCTTGCTCGCCGGAGCCCGCTGTTTTTGTGTCGTAGCCGAACCGCTTGATCACCTCTTCGAGGATGCGGCGCTGGGCAGGATCGTCATCGACGATTAGAACGCGTTGGGCCATCTGGGTACTCGTACTCAACTCAAAACTAACACCGGCCGCTAAACGAAACACACGATGCTTAACGAAGCATGATGTGCGGCCCGAAGACCGGACATTCGTTGCGCGACAACTCAACTTGAGACAAACAGTGCCCGAGAAGGGTAAATAACTCGTTCCCAAAAGACCCAACGTGAAGAACGTTGTTCTGTTTCCGGAATCAGGAAATGGACTTGATGTTCGCAGCCAAGGCCCGCACATAGGGTCTGACGCCGCTTCATGCCCAAAAATCACTCGATCACGGAGTCCCCATGACGCTTTTCCCGCGCGCGCCCTTTTCTTCTGATCACGCGAAGGCAACCGCTCCGTCGGGCGCGCAAAGTTCCTCGCTGGCCACCGAATTCGGCGACCTGCCGCAATGGGACCTGAGCGACCTTTACCCGGCTCCCGACGCGCCGGAAGTCAGGCGCGACCTCGAAGAAGGCGCCGTCGAAGCCAAGCGCATCAAGCAGACCTACCAGGGGAAGGTCATCGAGACGGCAAACGATGCCGCCGCGTTATTGAAGCTCGTCAAGGATTACGAAACGCTTGCCGACCGGCTCGGCCGGCTCGGCTCCTATGCCGGTTTGAGGTATGCCGCCAACCAGGCCGATCCTGCACGCGCGAAGTTCTATGGTGACGTCTCCGAAAAGCTCACCGCCATGTGGACCGACCTGATCTTCCTCGAACTTGAACTCAATCAGATCGACGAAGCTGTCTTGGAAAAAGCCCTCGAGCATCCTGAACTCTCCCGCTACCGCCCGTGGTTTGCCGACCTGCGCAAGGAAAAGCCCCACCAGCTTTCCGAAGAGCTCGAACGCCTTTTCACCGAGAAGGGCCAGACCGGACGCGGCGCCTTCAACCGCCTGTTCGACGAAACCATGTCGGCGCTGAAATTCGATGTGGCAGGCGAGGCCGAACCGCTCGGCCTCGAAGCGACATTGAACCTGTTGTCGAACCCGGACGGCAAGAAGCGTCAGGCCGGTTCCGAAGCGTTGTCGAAGACCTTCAAGGACAACCTGCGCCTTTTCACCCTCATCACCAACACGCTTGCCAAGGACAAGGAAATCTCCGACCGCTGGCGCGGCTTCAAGGATGTCGCCGACAGCCGCCATCTGGCCAACCGCGTCGAGGCCCCGGTCGTCGATGCGCTGGTCAAGTCCGTGCGTGACGCCTACCCGCGCCTGTCGCATCGCTACTACAAGCTGAAGGCCAAATGGCTCGGCATGGACCAGCTCAACCACTGGGACCGCAACGCGCCGCTTCCCGACAAGCCCGAGCGTGTCATCGACTGGACGCAAGCTCAGGAAATGGTGTTGTCGGCTTACGGCGGCTTCGCCCCGGAAATGGCCGGCATCGCCAAGAAGTTCTTCGATCACGGCTGGATCGATGCGCCGGTGCGTCCCGGCAAGGCACCGGGTGCATTCTCTGCTTCCACCGTCCCCTCGGCGCATCCTTATGTCTTGATGAACTACCTCGGCAAGCCGCGCGATGTGATGACGCTTGCCCACGAGCTTGGTCACGGCGTCCATCAGTGGCTTGCCCGCGAACAGGGCGCGCTGCTTGCTCCCACACCGCTGACGCTTGCAGAGACCGCCAGCGTGTTCGGCGAGATGCTGACCTTCCGCAAGCTGCTCGCCGAGACGACCGAGCCAAAGGAGCGCAAGGCCCTGCTCGCCGGCAAGACCGAAGACATGCTCAACACGGTCGTCCGCCAGATCGCCTTCTATACGTTTGAGCGCAAGGTCCACGAAGCCCGCCGCGAAGGCGAACTCACCGCCGACCAGATCAACGAATTCTGGAACGAGGTGCAGGCTGAAAGCCTCGGGCCCTCGATAAAATTCCACGACGGCTATGAGGTGTTCTGGAGCTACGTCCCGCACTTCATCCATTCGCCGTTCTATGTCTACGCCTATGCGTTCGGCGACTGCCTGGTGAACTCGCTCTACGGCCTCTATCAGGAATCCCACACCGGCTTCGTCGAGAAGTACTTCGACCTGTTGAAGGCGGGCGGCTCCAAGCACCACTCAGAGATGTTGGCCCCCTTCGGCTTAGACGCCCGCGACCCTGAATTCTGGAACAAGGGCCTGAAAGTCATCGAAGGCATGATCGACGAGTTGGAAGGGATGGAGAAGGTCGGGTGATGCTGCGGATGCACCTATACGATACGTCATCCCCACGAAGGTGGGGACCTAAGCAAGGTTCTTGATATCGGAGGTTCCGCAATATCTGGGTCAGCAATCTACGGCGGCTTGCATAGGTTCCCGCCTACGCGGGAATGACGGTGATGGGTGTTGCTGCCGGAGGTCAATCCGCACCAGTAACCCCTCCACATCCCCGCCGGCCTATGTTATACATTCTGTATAACATGCACAGGATCGCTACGGCCATGAAGCTGCAACTCAAGAAAATCGGCAATTCGACCGGTCTCATCCTGCCCAAGGAACTGCTCGCGCGCCTCAATCTGGAGCAGGGCGACGAGGTCATTGTCAGCGAAGGACCTGAGGGGTTTTCGGTCACTCGCAGCACCGATGAGACGATGGAAATGGGTCTGGAGATCGCCCGCAAGGCGATGAAGACCTATCGCAACGCGCTCAAAGAGCTGGCGAAGTGAAAGAGCCTGTCTGGCTAACGATGCAACTCGTCATCGCCATTCATGACGAGCAGTTGCGACTGTTCGGAGGCCCCGCGGGCATCCGCGATCTGGGAATGCTCGAAAGTGCACTTGCACGAGCCCCGAACAAATGGAGCTACGGCGAGCAGGACATAGCTGCTCTTGCCGCGGCTTACGGCTTCGGCATCGCTCGAAATCATCCCTTCGTCGATGGCAATAAGCGCGCTGCTCTATTGTCGATCATCACCTTCCTCGGCCTCAACGATCTCGATTTCGCAGCGCCCGAGTCGGAGGCCGTCGTCATGATCCTCGGCCTTGCCGCTGGCGAGATCGAGGAAGAGGGACTGGCGCGCTGGATTTCCGACACGCTCAACCGGGGCGACTGATCGCGCGTCCTATGCTATGCCGCAATCCGATTGCTGAAGCCGCACGCCGGAGCCAGACCAAAATGACTCGCCCCTTCCACCTCGCTTTTCCCGTCCGCGACCTTGAGGAATCCCGCGCCTTCTACGCCGGCAAGCTCGGTTGCGGAACGGGCCGCGAAGATAGCCACTGGATCGATTTCGACCTGTTCGGTCACCAGATCGTCGCCCATCTCGACCCGGCGCTGAAGGACGCCGTCCAGGTGAAAAACGCTGTCGACGGCGCCGACGTTCCGGTGCCACACTTCGGCGTGGTGTTGACCATGGCAGACTGGGAGAAGCTGCGCGACCGCCTCGAAGCCGAGGACGACACCTGCTGGGTCATCACGCCGCGCATCCGCTTCAAGGGCCAGCCCGGCGAGCAGGCCACCATGTTTCTCCTCGACCCCTCCGGCAACGCTCTCGAATTTAAGGCGTTCGCCGACGACGCGATGCTGTTTGCGAAATGAGAAGGCTTAGTCCGTCAATCACAACAGCCCGCGGCAGCCCTTCACCAGTTCCTGCGATTTGGCGTCCACCGTTTCGAGCCACGTGAGCAGCTCGATCTGGTTCATGAATTCGCCCTTCTCGATTTCCTTGGTGATGACGCGGTCGAAGAAGTCGACGGCGTGGTTTTCCCCATCCGGGCTGACGATTCTGAATTCGGCTGACGCCATGCGCCACCTCTCGATGGCCGGATCGTGCCTGGCCTCGAACGCTGCGTTGCCGGAGGATTGCTGATAGTAATACATCGGTAGCGAGTAGCGCCCTTCCGGCTGGCCCTTGGCGACCAGAGCGCGCCCCTCGGTGCGCGCCTTCGCGACGAAAGGTTCGATTGCGGCAAGGACCTTCGCGCAGGCATCGATACGCTCTGCGAACACGATCGCGCGTGAGACTTCGCCGCGCGTATCCCAACTCACATAGGCCTGCACGGCTGAAGCAAGACCGGCTACTCCGGTAAAAAGCAGCGCAATCATCTCGACGAAAGACAGTGAACGCATCGGCCAACTCCCTCGAAATCATTCTATGAAAGCAGTGTTCGCCGCCTTGGCGCAGCGGGCAACAAGAAACGCCGAGTGAAGTCAGAAATAAGACAGGCCGAGTTTTGCTTATCACGCGGCTGTCCGCGCCTGCGGCGCTGCCGCTGCGCCGGGGCGGCGCATTATCCGTCAACACTGCGCAAGCGCGTGTTGAGCCTTGGTCCGTCAACACGGCGCAGGCGCGTGTTGAGCCTTGGTCCGTCAACACGGCGCAAGCGCGTGTTGAGCAAGGGCCCGGTCGCGTTGCTCCCGGGCATCGGCGAACGCTGCGTCGCCGGATGCCGCCACTCCACACCGGCTTGCCGAGTGTGGACCAACGAAGGAGCACTACTCCACACCGGCTTGCCGAGTGTGGACCAAAAAAACCAGGCAGCGATGGGCAACCGAAGCCGCAACCAAAAAGTCTCGTCCTACTCCGCGGCGTCCAGGAACGCGTTGACGGACGATTCGCTGGGCGCTTCGGTGAGCATGCCAAGCGCGTGCATGTAGACTTCGAGGATGCCTTCTTCTTCCTGGCGCTCGACGTCGGATTGCTTGCGCAGTTGAATGATCTTGCGCATCGCCTTGGTGTCGAAACCGATCGCTTTGGCTTCGGCGAACTTGTCCTTGATGTCCGAGGCGATCGCCTTCTTCTCCTCTTCGAGCCGCTCGATCTGCTCGATGAATTGGCGAAGCTGGGCCTGCGTCGATGCCTGAAGCGTGGTCATGGGCCACCTTTTCTCTACAAGTTTTGAACTGATTGGACTGGGAGACGCAATACACCAGACGCCGGGATCGGGCTTTGCCGGCCCGGAAATCCTGACCGAAGCACCGGACGAAAGGCCCTGACGGCCGCGTTCTGGAGAGACGCTAGCCCCGCCGGCAGGGCGCTTCAAGCCGTCTTCCGCCTTCTTCCAGACCTTTATTTCATGCGGCTGGAAATAATGTGCTTGCACTGTGGCCTTGCTCGAAACGCCCGCCCGCCCTATTCAGCTTGTGTTCAACAGAAAGCGCGCACTTTCCAGAACGCCACAATTGTTCCAACAATCCGCCATAGAGCGCCGCTCTTGCGGCATACCACAGGGAAGACGAAGGGCGATTGGTCATGAAAGAAAAAAGCACAATCGCGCTGGTTGATGACGAGCGCAACATTCTGAACTCGCTGCGGATGGCTCTGGAGGCTGAAGGCTTCAAGGTGCGCACCTACTCCGACGGTGCCGCGGCCCTCGAAGCATTGAGCGAAGATCCGGCCGATCTGGGCATTTTCGATATCAAGATGCCTCGCATGGACGGCATGGAACTCTTGCGCCGGGTGCGCCAGATCTCCGATATGCCGGTGATCTTCCTGACATCGAAGGACGAGGAAATCGATGAGTTGTTCGGCCTCAAGATGGGCGCCGACGACTATATCGCCAAACCGTTTTCCCAGCGTCTGGTGGTCGAGCGCGTCAAGGCGGTGCTGCGCCGGGCCGGCGCCCGCGAGCCGGGGGCCGTTCCGACCGAAGCCGCCAAAGTCCTAGAGCGCGGCATGCTGAAACTCGATCCCGAGCGGCACACCTGTCATTGGGACGAAAAGCCGGTCACGTTGACCGTAACCGAGTTCCTGATTCTCCAGGCGCTGGCAGCAAGGCCGGGCGTCGTTAAGACTCGCGACGCTTTGATGGATGCAGCCTACGACGATCAGGTCTATGTTGACGACCGCACCATTGATAGCCACATCAAGCGGCTGCGCAAAAAGTTCAAGCAGGTGGACGACAACTTCGATGTGATCGAGACGCTCTACGGCGTCGGCTACCGCTTCAAGGAAGCATGAGAGCTGCTGCATGGCCGGTGAGTGCTTCCCGCACGGTAATCACTCGCCAGACTGAGGCGTATCGATGCCGGCTGTTGTCACGGCGCGGGTGCCGCTGCTCCACACGACCCTGGCACGTCAACACTCGCTTGCGCAGTGTTGAGCAAAGGAAGTGTGGGCCAAGAAGTAGCGGTGGGCAACTTGCCCAACACAAGCTTGCGCGGTGTTGGCGGGATTAGGGCCCAACAAGAACGTCATGGCCCGGTTGCGCAGTGGGCAACCGAAGGGCCCAACAAGAACGTCATGGCGCCGGATGCCGCGGAGCAGTGGGCATCCGAAGGCGTGACAAGTATGAGCGAGGCAAATGGCGCTTGATAGCGAACGCTACCCTGGCGGCGGGCAGAGACTTCTCGGCCTGCGCGAGGGCGCGCGGCGTTATTGGGACCTCGCCAGTCAAAAGGGGCGCGCGCTCGCTTCTGGACTTTACACCCGCCTAGGTATCGGCAACATCCCGATCCCAGACGTCGTTCACCGATACGCCGCCAAGTTCGGCAAGGACGGCGCATGGCGCAAGGCCTTACTGTCCTGGTACAACCGCCAGCCCCTGGTCCGCCTGATTTCCTCGAGTCTTGCCGGGCGCATCCTCGCCTCGAACCTGTTTGGCTTCGGCGTTCTGTTCCTTGGCATCCTTTACCTGAGCCTCGATTCGAGCTGGATCATCGCGGCAAAGCGCGATGCGCTTCGAACGCAAGGCCAGATTATCGCCGCGGCGGTTTCCGGCAACGCCGTAGTCAGGCGTGACGAAATCGTCGTCGATGCCGATCGGCTGCCGGTCAAGTCAAACGCCATGTTTCCGCTTCGGGACGATGAATTCGCGGCGATAAAGCTGACGATCCGTCCCGAGAAGGTTGCTCCGATTTTCCGCCGCTTGATCGAGCCGACAAATACGCGGGCCCGAATCTATGACCGCAGGGGCAGCCTTGTCGTCGATTCGAGCGATCTGCTGCGGAAGGGCTTTATCGACGATTTGCAGGGGCAGAATTCGAGCGCCGATACGGACCCCGAAAATAATCTGGAGAAGGAGGGCGCGGCCGTTGCCTCCGGGGGGCAGGCCGGAGGCGGCGCTGATGGCTCGGCGGACAATCGCCGCGACCGCCCTAAAACCAAGAACTTCTGGACTCGTCTTCAGCATCTCCTGATCGGTAAGGAGTTGCAGGTCTACAAGGAGATCGGCAATTCCAACGGTCAGGCCTATCCGGAAGTGCGGGAAGCATTGAACGGCCAGGATGCCGCGATGCTCCTCCTCAACACCAAGGGTGAGCAGATCGTGTCAGTCGCCGTACCGATCACGCGGCTGAAAAAGGTGATGGGTGTGCTACTTCTTTCGACGCCGCCTGGTGAGATCGACAAAGTGCTCGCCGAGTCGAGAAGCGATCTATGGCCGCTGGCATTCTTCGCTGGACTGGCAAGCATCGTGTCGGGACTGATGCTGGCGCGCACCGTTGCCGGTCCGATGCGCCGCCTTTCGGCGACTGCCGAGCATGTCAGCCGCGACATCACCGCCCGCACCACGTTGCCCGACTATTCCGACCGCCAGGACGAGGTCGGACAGATGTCGAAGGCATTTTCGGCGATGACCAAATCGCTTTATGAGCGCATTGAAGCCAGTGAGAAATTCGCAGCCGATGTTGCTCACGAATTGAAGAACCCGCTGACTGCCGCCAGCTCCATGGCCCAGTCTCTGGAGTACGCGCGCACCGAAGAAGAGCGTGGGGAAGTTGTTCAACAGATCCAGAATGAATTGAAGCGCCTGAATCGCCTGATCAGCGATGTGTCGCGCACCTCCATGCTGCACGCGCAGCTTCAGCGTGAAACACTCGAACCGGTGAAGCTTGAAGCCGTCATCAGCGATGTCGTTTCGATCTTCAAGGAGAAGGCCGAGGACGGCGGTCATCGTCTCGACTACCGCTTCGTCGGCAAGGCCTCGGACTTCGTGGTTGCTGGAAATGAGGGGCGGCTGGGGCAAGTCCTCACCAACCTGATCGACAATGCGCTGTCTTTTACTGCCGAGGGCGGCCGCGTTTCCGTTGAGCTCACGACCGAGGACGGGGACGTGTTCATCAGCGTGGAGGACGATGGGCCGGGAATTCAGGAAGACAAGCTGGAGACGATCTTCTCGCGCTTCTATACCTATCGCCCGACCGAATACTCGAGCCGCGGCAACAATTCCGGCCTCGGCCTCAGCATCTCCCAGGAGATCATCCAGTCGCATGGCGGGCGCATCTGGGCGGAGAACCGTTACGGACCCAACGGGCGGGTGGGCCCGCCGATCGGGTCACGCTTCATCGTTCGCCTTCCGGCGATGGTTCACAGGCAGTCTCGCGGCAACGGCCGCGGGCTGCGTGGTTAGGTATCGGCGGCAAGGTTGTGGTTCAGAAGCAAAGTGTGCAATCGAGCGCAAGCTGATGGGCAGGATTTCGGCCCTTTGAAGTGGAGGTATCGCAATTGTCCGTCGATCTTCCGGTACGTATTCACGCCACATCGATTGCCGTCGAAGGCAGCGCCGCGATCATACGGGGGGCGTCGGGAACTGGTAAGTCCGACCTCGCGTTGCGGTGCTTGACAATGGCGCCTGGCGCATTGACGGCGGGGCCTGCGGTTCTCGTCGCGGATGACTATACCGAACTCTACCTTGAGGACGGAGAGTTGCGCGCCAGGGCGCCGGCGGAGATCGCAAACCTCATGGAGGTGCGTGGACTTGGAGTCATGGAGGTTCCGGCGTTGGAGTCGGCCAGGGCAGCGCTGGTCGTCGATCTTGCTGAGCCTTCCACGATCGAACGGCTACCGCTTGGCGCTAACGAAATTGACGTGGTCGGTTACACGCTTCCCATGCTGCGGCTAGCCGCGTTCGAAGCCTCGAGCCCTGCCAAACTATTGTTGGCGCTTGACTTCGTCCGCCGTCACGGTCGCCTGCCCGGCGCGGGATGATATGGGCTCTAATTACAAAAAAGGGGACTAGCATCGGGAAAATGGCTTGAAGCGTGCTGCGGCACTTGCCAAATCAGCCGGTGTAGGCTTTCGATAGGCACAACGTTTCGCGGTTCGCCGAATTGCGCCTGTGCGTACTGGATCAGTCGTCAGAGGCCGGGCGCAAGCCGTCAAACATCCGTGAATACGGAACGCAACCAGAGGACTAGGCTAGTGTTCAGAGATGGCGCTTGAGAAGCGGGTGTCGACATCGCAACACTAGAGTGCAAGCGGTATTCCTGAAGAACCGCACCGGGATAGGATCGCACCGTTATGATCGGACTTGTCATCGTCGCTCACGACGGACTCGCTGACGAGTTTAAATCGGCACTGGAACATATCGTCGGACCGCAGCGGCAATTGCAGACGGTCGCCATCCGCGCTGAGGATGACATGATCGACCGCCGTCAGGCCATTCTTGATGCCATCGCCGAAACCGACAAGGGCAAGGGGACCATCCTGCTCACCGACATGTTCGGCGGAACGCCTTCGAATCTGGCTATTTCCGTGATCGACGAGGCCAACGTCGAGGTTCTCGCCGGCATCAACCTTCCCGTTCTCGTCAAGCTTGCGAGCATCCGCCAGGAGATGAGCCTCAAGCAGGCCGTAACCACCGCCGCCGATGCCGGCCGCAAGTACATCAAGGTTGCCAGCGAGGAACTTTCCGGCGACAGTTGACCGGTCGCGCAGTTGCCTGCAATCCTCAACAGGGGCGCGGCATGACGACCCGCCGCCTTAGTCTCATTCCCGCACCCGCAATTCCTCAATGCCTGAACTCAACGACAGCCAGCACCCTGAAGCGATTGTCACGATTCGCAATCGCAAGGGTCTTCACGCGCGCGCCTCCGCGCAGTTCGTGAAGTGCGCCGAACGTTTTTCCGCCGATATCCGCGTTACGCGCGAAGAGCAGACCGTGCTCGGCACTTCGATCCTCGGATTGATGCTGTTGGCCGCCGGACCCGGAGTCACCTTGCATATCCTGGCGAAGGGTCCGGAGGGTCCCGAAGCCATCGAAGCCCTGGTTGCGCTCGTCGAGAGCGGCTTCGGGGAGGATTTCTGCGAGGAAGGGTAACGCTCCACACGACTTCAGGAAGTGTGGACCAGATAGAGCTCCACACGGCTTTGGCCCGTCAACACTGCGCAAGCTTGTGTTGAGCAGAGGAAGTGTGGACCAGAAAACGCTCCTCGCGGTCTTGGGTCATCGACACGAGCCTGCATCTGAACCACGCCAGAAAGGCGTCGAGCAGCAGGCGGATTTTGCGAAAGAGGACGCCAGAAAACCTCTAGTTCGTCAGGTGAATTGCCGAGATTTTGAGTGCGATGTTGCGGAACGACTGTTTGAGTTCGCTGGCGGTGTCGGCCACGAACATGTGGTCCCGCGACGTTGCGCACAGCGCCAGCGTCTCTTGCGGGCTGCCGCCGGACTGCAATTGAAAGCCGACCGTATAGATGGTGACTCCGCTCGACTTCATGGCCGCGCATAGTCTTTGGGCCTGATCTTCCGACCTGCTGTTGGCGGATTCGCAGCCGCCCTTACTTGCCAGCGCTGCAGTCGAACTCCTGTCCGCTTGGCCGGTGTCGCAGTGCTGGTTGTTGTAGCCTCCATCGGTCATCAGAATCGCCACCTTCTGCAATAGCGGTCGTCCGGAACTGGATCGCTGCGACATGAGCGCGTAGGACAGCGGCCTGCCGTGAGCCGGCAGCACGTTGCCCCATTCCGGAGACAGCAAATACCAGGCCCACGCCGTGCCGATATGCCCGCCAGACAGTCCATAGGCCTTCAGTCCGTCAATCTTGTTGTTCAAAACCGATTTATCGCTGGTCAGCGGCAAGACGGCATTATCGCTGCCGGGCCGGCATTGCCCGTCCTTCGTATAGACCGGGGTCAATCGATCCGTGAATGCCGGTGCAGCGTCGTTAAAGGCATTCGGCCCGAATCGCTCGGCGACGCATGCCGGCGCCTTGTACCATCTGACATTGCTGCCTTCGGCGTTCCTCAGTTTCTTGCTGACCGGTCCCGGCAAAACGATCGACGTGTCGAGCGTCCCGATGTTGACGGCTTCCGAGAACGGCACGATCGCGACGCGTGATGTATGGGCACCCTGGCTGTCCCACACGACGACGTTGATGAGGTCCTTGGCGGCCTCTTTCAGGGCATCGATCTTTTCGCCGGTCGCACAGCTCGATGCGCTGCCACTGCACATGGTTTCCGTCACATCGAGCATAAGTGAGACTTCGATACTGAATTCTGCGTTGCCGTTGACCGCCAGAACAGCCTTCGAATGTTCCGAGCCGGACAACTTCAGGAGCGGCAGCGTTTTGATGCCGGCAATCTTTATGAAAGTTGTGTCGAGAATTGCGGTGCCTTCGGCCGTGATCGCGGTGCCTGCGTCCACGACCTTGAATGTGATGGTATCCTTGTTGAGCGGCGCACGGTTGGCGACATTCGCTTCGTAGTAGGTCTGCGCTGCCAGCGTGGCTGCATCCGCGTCGCGTCCATTGACCTGCAGATGGCGGGCGCCAGCAAGCACCGCGGCGTCGACGGCGGCAATCGTCGTGGAGCGTGCGCTAAGCCATCTCGCCATGTCGACGGACAAGCCGATGATCATCAGCAGCGCGATCGACATCAGTCCGAACAAGATAGCTACGCTACCGGTCTCTTCTCGTGTAAAGGGCCCGATGTTTGATGAAGTCTTAGCAGCGGATCGAGGTGAGCAAGTATTCATTGCGCCGAACCTTACAAAAGCAAATTTTTTAACTTCGTTCACTTAGAGATGCTGCAATTAGTAGTCGCAATGAGCAAAACAAATTGATGGGTAAGATAAATTGTAGAGGAATTAAGTATTTCACCGTTGTCAGTCGCGGGATATCGCGATGCACCGCGCTCTCGTCGGTGGGTCCAATTCGTCAGCCGTGGCGTAGCGACATAAAGACTTGTTTATATGTTATTGCGGTGTTGCCGCCGTGCCGTTATAGGTCATGGGGAAATCAGCCGTCACCTAACGGATGCCGCCCACAACCCTCGATTGAGGCCGGACGGGGCTCGTTTACATCTACGGCGTCGGCACCGGTTCGAGAATGAACGCCCGCTCGTGGCCCATCTCATTGCCAATCCTCAAGGGCGTGAACAGCAAAGGGACGAACAAGCATATGGCTGCAAACGACTATGTGATTGCCGACATTTCGCTGGCCGAATTCGGCCGCAAGGAAATCCGCCTCGCCGAAGGTGAAATGCCCGGCTTGATGGCGACCCGCGAGGAGTACGGCCCTTCGCAGCCTTTGAAGGGGGCACGCATCGCCGGCTCGTTGCACATGACCATTCAGACGGCGGTCCTGATCGAAACGCTGACCGCCCTCGGCGCCGACGTGCGCTGGGCTTCGTGCAACATCTATTCGACCCAGGACCACGCCGCTGCTGCCATCGCGGCGACGGGGGTTCCCGTGTTCGCGGTCA
The DNA here is from genome assembly GCA_018830445.1 of Alphaproteobacteria bacterium. GTDB lineage: Bacteria > Pseudomonadota > Alphaproteobacteria > Rhizobiales > Hyphomicrobiaceae > Filomicrobium. The sequence continues at coordinate 101,593 of JAHJSN010000192.1, forward strand.
AGGGCGAGTCGCTGAAGGACTACTGGGAATACACGCGAAAGATTCTCGAGTGGAGTGACGGCGGCACGCCGAACCTCATCCTCGATGACGGTGGCGATGCCACCATGCTGGTTCACCTCGGTCTGCGCGCCGAAAAGGGCGACACGGCATTCCTCGACAAGCCCGGTTCGGAAGAAGAACAGATCCTGTTTGCCATCATCCGCCGCACGCTCGGGGAAAAGCCCGGCTGGTTTGCGGAGCTTGCCAAGAACATCCGCGGCGTCTCGGAGGAAACCACCACCGGCGTCAACCGCCTCTACCAGCTTGCCAAGCAGGGCAAGCTGCTGTTCCCGGCAATCAACGTCAACGACTCTGTGACCAAGTCGAAGTTCGACAACCTCTACGGCTGCCGTGAATCGCTGGTCGACGGCATCCGCCGCGGTACCGACATCATGATGTCGGGCAAGGTCGCAATGGTCGCCGGCTTCGGCGACGTCGGCAAGGGCTCGGCGGCTTCGCTGAGAAACGCCGGCTGCCGCGTGATGGTTTCCGAAGTCGATCCGATCTGCGCGCTTCAGGCCGCCATGGAAGGCTACGAAGTCGTCACCATGGAGCAGGCGGCGCCCCAGGCCGACATCTTCTGCACGGCCACCGGCAACAAGGACGTCATCACCATCGAGCATATGCGTTCGATGAAGGACGGCGCCATCGTCTGCAATATCGGTCACTTCGACAACGAGATCGATGTCGCCGGCCTCAAGAACCTGAAATGGGACAACATCAAGCCGCAGGTCGATCAGATCGAATTTCCGGACGGCAGGAAGATCGTGCTTCTCTCGGAAGGCCGGCTGGTCAACCTGGGCAACGCGATGGGCCATCCCTCATTCGTGATGTCGGCATCCTTCACCAACCAGACGCTGGCCCAGATCGAGCTTTGGACCAAGCGCGACGCCGGAAATTACCAGAACCAGGTTTATACGCTGCCTAAGTACCTGGATGAGAAGGTTGCGCGCCTGCACCTTCTGAAGATCGGAGTCACGTTGACCGAATTGTCCGATGAGCAGGCCGCCTATATCGGCGTGTCGCAGAAGGGCCCATACAAGCCGGATCATTACCGTTACTGATGGCTCGGGCACAGGCGGCGAGCGATTCGCTTCGCTGTCAACTGAAATAACTCGATAAATGTAGGACGGCGCCGGTGAAATCCGGCGCCGTTTTGTCGATGGACTCCCCCGGCCTGAAAGAAAGTCGAGTTGGTGTGCTCCCTCCGGACTGGTCAGCGCACGATGCGGCCCGCATAATTCGACCGATTCGCCAGCCACAACATTTCCGTCCGCGCGCTTCTGGTTGAGAGCATCGCGTTCCCGTGCGGACGATCCCGTCGAAGGCCAAGGAACCGCGATGCCTCCCAGAAACGGCCAAGCCGCGCCTGCCGCAACATACGTCACGACCAGTCGAGAACTGCTTCTCCTGCTGCTGGCGAGCCTCGCATGTGCGGTCGTCTTGACAGCCGGAATCGTCCAGGGCCAGGGCAGCACGCTGACCGGGCTCAGCGTTTCGCAGCTTGCCGTTGTCGTGCTTACCGCGGTTGGCGGACTGTCTGCTGCCGTCCTTGTGTTCCGCGCCGCAGCCTCGATGCGCCGCCAGGTTAGCGCCGCACACGCTGAATCGGCGGCTCTCAAGCGTCAGCTTGCGGTCGCCGAAGCCGTGATCGGCGGTGAACCACAGATTCTAATCCTTTGGGATACCGGTCTTCAGCCGCGGATCGTCAATAACTCGTTGCGCAATGTCCCCGGTCTGCCGGTCGACGATGCCGACATCGTTGCATTTTCAAGGTGGCTCGAACCTGGCAGCGCCGGGCGCTTCAAGGACGCTCTCGACACACTTCTGCGCTTTGGCCGCCCCTTCAACATGATCCTCAAGACCGGCGCCGGCGCGCATCTGGAAACCGATGGCCGCGCTTCCGCCGGGCGCGCGGTGCTGCGCATGCGCGACGTGGCCGGCTACAAGCGCGACATTTCGCGGATCATAGATGGCCATGAAGGTCTCGCCCGCGACATCCGATCGAGCCGGGCGATACTCAATTCGCTGCCGATGCCCGTCTGGTTCCGTGACATTGCCGGCAGGCTCAACTGGGCCAATCAGGCCTATGTCGCGGCGGTGGAAGCCGAAAGCCTCGATCAGGTCATCGAACGCCAGATCGAACTTATCGAACAGCGCCAGCGGGAGGATCTGAGCCGCGCGCTGCAAACCACCCCGCGCCTTCGCCGCCGCATCACCGTGTTGTCGGGCCAGGAGCGCCGCGTCCACGATCTGCTCGCCGTGCGCCTCCAGAACACCCTGGTGGCCGCGGCAATCGACATCACCGATCTCGAAGTCGCCCAGCAAGAGCTGGACCGTCAGTCGGCCGCCTTCGACCGGACCCTCGATCATGTCTCGACCGCCATCGCAGTCTTCAATGCCGAGCGCCGGCTCGTTTTCATCAACGAGGCATTCGTCAAGCTTTGGGAACTCGACCGCCAGTGGCTGCGCGGCCAGCCCAAAGACACCGAACTGTTCGATCGTCTGCACGAATTGGGCCGGCTTCCTGAAGTCGTCGACTATCGCCAGTGGCGCAACCAGATCCTCGACCCCAACGAGCCGATTGCCGAAAGCGACCGCTGGTGGCCACTGCGGGGCGGGCGCTTCGTCCAGCTCATCGCTGAACAGCGACCCGATGGCGGTGTCACCCACCTCTACGTCGACGAGACCGAACGCCTCGCCCTTGAAAGCGAATTCAAGGCGCTGACCAGCGTACAGAGCGAGACCATCGATAGCCTCAAGGAAGGCGTTGCGGTGTTCGAAACCGATGGACGCCTCAAGCTGTTCAACTCGGCCTTCGCTTCGATCTGGCGCGTGGATCGCGATTTGCTGAAAACCGGACCGCACATCGACGACCTGGTCGATCGCGCGCGGCCGCTGTTCGACGACGCCGAAGTGTGGGCGCGGCTCAAGCAGGCGGCAACCGCGTTGTCCGGCCAGCGTGTGCCCTTCGACGGCCAGATGCTGCGCAGTGATTCAAGCGTCATCGACTTCTCGGTGATGCCGTTGCCCGATGGCGCAACTCTCATTACCTTCGCCGACGTCACCGCTTCCAAGCGCTACGAGCGTGCTCTTGTCGAGCGCAACGAAGCCCTCGAAGCCGCAGATCGCGTGAAGAACCAGTTCATCGGTCACGTTTCCTATGAGCTGAGGACGCCATTGACCAACATCATTGGTTTCACCGAACTTCTCGGCAGCCAGCACCTGGGGCAACTCAACGATAAACAGCGCGAATACCTGCAGGACATATCGTCGTCCTCCAACACGCTGCTGTCGATCATCGACGGCATCCTCGACCTTGCCACCATCGACGCCGGCGCTCTCGAACTGGAGCTGGGCGAGGTCAATGTGCGCGAAGTCGCGGCCTCCGCCATTCGCGCCGTGGAAGACCGCGCCGCCCGCGCCGATTTGACCCTCGACGTCGCGATCGCCGACGATGTCACCGCATTCACCGCTGACAAGGCACGCGTGCGCCAGGTGCTGTACAACCTTCTGTCGAATGCCATCGGATTCTCCAACGAAGGCGAGACCGTCTATCTGTCGGCTTGGCGTGAGAACGGACGAATCGTGTTCCGCGTCGAGGACACCGGCATCGGCATCCCCCTGGACGCCCAGGACAAAATTTTCGACCGCTTTGAAAGCAACAGCCGTGGCCTGAAGCATCGCGGCGCCGGCCTTGGCCTCTCAATCGCGAAGAGCCTCGTTGCTCTGCACGGCGGCACGATGCGTCTCGTATCGGCTCCGGGAACCGGAACCCGCGTCACGGTCTGCCTGCCCGAACAACCCGCGATGGCCGCCGATCCTCACCAGGGGGCTTCTCGGATCGATGGGGACAGCCTGCCGCTCCTGCCTCCTCCTTTGAGCGACGCCGGGGCCTGATGCCAAGGTCCGTAAACGCCCGTCAGGTCGTTTCTCCAGCCAGGGGGCGATGACCGACTGTCACGGTTCCCGATCCCTGCGTGACATTGGACCGACGGCCTCTCGCCCCGTTCTGCGCAAAATGTTAGCCGATGTGATAAAGCCAGCCGCGGCTCAGCCGGCTGCGTCCACTATCGAGACCGCTCAGACATGGATCAATCTCCAAGGCACGTGTTCAAACTCAATCGGCTCGACGAAGCCAATGTGCGAAGGCTTGCCGAAGAGCTGGCGTTCCTTCTGCGCCCCGGCGACATCGTCACGCTCTCCGGCGATCTCGGCGCCGGCAAGACGACCTTTGCCAGGGCGCTGATCCGTGCGCTTGCCCGCGATCCCGAGCACGAGGTTCCAAGTCCGACCTTCACCCTCCTCCAGACCTACAGGACCGAGCGGCTCGATATCGCGCACTTCGATCTCTATCGGTTGAGTGTGCCGGAGGAACTGGACGAACTCGGCTTCGATCATGTCCTTCGCACCGGCGCGGCACTCATCGAATGGCCAGAGCGTGCCGATGGCCGCCTGCCCGGCGATATCCTCGATGTCGCGCTTGTCGATGCCGTGCCGGGCGTCACGTCGCGTGACGAAACCGATTTCGCCGCCGATGTCCGCGACATCGTCGTCACCGGTCTCGGCCGGGCGGCAGCCAAAGCCGAACGCCTCGAGTCGATGCACAACCTGATCGAGGACGCCGGTTTCGCGGGCGGCACGACTACGCTGACACCGCTGCCGGGCGATGCTTCGGCACGCAACTATGCCCGCGTCGTGTGGGAGCCCGGCAAACCGGAAATCGCCGAATCGAGACTGCTGATGGACTCTCCTCGCCAATCGGACGGTCCTAATGTCCGCGACGGCAAGCCCTACAGCCAGATTGCAAAGCTCGCCGAGGATGTCGTCCCCTTCCTGGCGATCGCCACCGCCTTGCGGCATGCAGGCCTCAGCGCGCCTGAGATCGATTGCGTCGACATCGAGCAGGGCTTCATGTTGATCGAGGATCTTGGCGATCGCGACTACCGGGCAGCCCTGGCCGCCGGCCGCGACCAGCGGTCGTTATGGAAGGATGCCGTCGATGCCCTGCTGGTCTTGCGCGAGGTCCGCTGCGATCGGGGCTTCGAATTCTACGATGGCGAACACCACGCCTTGCCGGAACTGGATCGCACGATCCTGGAAATCGAAACCGAACTCGTACCCGACTGGTTGTGGGCGGCCGTGCACGGCACCGCGCCCAGTGTTGATGAGCGCGCCACCTATCGCGCGGTGTGGTCGCCCATCATCGACGAGATCCTCGACCAGCCGACCGGCTGGATGCTGCGCGACTATCACTCTCCCAATCTGATCCTTTTGGACGACCGCGAAGGCGTGAAGCGCGTCGGCATCATCGACTTCCAGGATGCCTTGCAGGGGCCGCCGGCCTACGATCTGGTTTCGCTGCTTCAGGACGCCCGCATCGATATTCCAGCCGGTCTTGAGGACGAACTTCTGGCGTACTATTGCACGCAATCCGCCGCCGGCGACGCCGCCTTCGATGCGGACCGCTTCCGGCGCACATATGCGCTCCTAGGTGCTCAGCGCGCCAGCAAGATCCTGGGAATTTTTACCCGCCTCGCGCGCCGTGATAACAAGACCCGCTATCTGGCGCATATGCCGCGCATCTGGGGATATCTCGAACGCAATCTCGCCCACCCCGCCCTTGCCGGCCTCGCAAGGTGGTATGAAGAACACTTCCCGCCAGAGGTGCGCGAATGCCCGCTCTGAAGCTTTGGATCGCAAATCCGGCCCGAATCGGCAATCAACCTTTGAAGGCTACGAGACAGGCTCACCATGAAATCGGAAATAGAGATCGCTTTTGTACTGGCCGCAGGCCTCGGAAAGCGCATGCGTCCGCTGACCGACACCATGCCCAAGCCGATGGTTCCGCTCGCCGGCCGCCCGCTTGTCGACCACACGCTCGACCGTCTGGAAGCTTCCGGCATCAAGCGGGTGATCCTCAACGTGCATTACATGGCCGACGTTCTCGAAGCCCATATCTCGGCTCGTACGCGGACACGCCGCGGCCCCTTCGTGCTTATTTCGAATGAGCGTGACGAGGTGCTCGAAACCGGCGGCGGCGTCGCCAAGGCGTTGCGTCTCATAGGCGAGCGTCCATTCCTGATCTGCAATTCGGACACGACCTGGGTGGAGAAGGATGCAAGCAACATCGCGCGTCTGATCCATGCCTGGGACGCCCATCGGATGGACTGCCTTCTGCTGCTGGCTGAAAAGGACCGCAGCCTTGGCTATGAAGGTGACGGCGATTTCCACATGGCTGCCGACGGAAAGCTCAACCGTCGCGGCGAAGGGGAGACCTCCCCGCACGTGTTCGCGGGAGTCTCGATCGCCCATCCGCGCATGTTCGCCAACTGCCCGGAGGGCGCCTTCTCCCTCAACGTATTGTGGGATCGCGCGATTGCCGCCGGCCGCCTCCACGGCATGGTGCTCGATGGCTGGTGGATGCACGTCGGCTCGCCATCGGCACTTGCCGACGCCGAGCGCTTCATTGCGGGTCACGACTCCAGGCCCGCGCCGGGCAATGGTGAGTGGAAGTGACAGGCATGACAGAAACCGGTCTGCGCGGCAGGATCTTCACCGTTGCGACCGGTGTGCCGTTCCTGCCTGCGCTCGTGCGGGCAATGGTCAATGGAGACCTGCCGCGTACCGGCGGCCGCAAGCCTGATGCGATTGATCTCTCGGGCATCACCGTGATCCTGCCGACGCGCCGCGCCGAACGTGCGTTGGCCGACGCCTGCCTTGAGGTAACCGGACGTCAGGCGATGCTGCTGCCACGCATTCGCGCAATCGCCGGACCGGACGAGGACAGCCTGCTGATCGGCACGGCGGGACTTGCGGCCGGAACCGATGCAGCGCTGCTGTTGGCGCCGGCAATCGACAAGACCGAGCGGCTGTTGCTGTTGACCAGGCTCGTCCTGCAGTGGTCGGCGGCGCTTCGCCGTAGCGCTGCCGATGACGGTCGCACACCGCAATCGGAGGCCGGCGCACGCACCCCGGCGCAGGCCGCAGCCATGGCCCGCGAACTCGCCGAGCTGATGGACCTCGTCGAGCGCGAAGGCCGCACGCTTGACGGCATCGACAGTATCGTCCCCGACACCTTCTCGGTGCACTGGCAGAAGAGTCTCGACTTCCTCAAGATCATCACCGAATTCTGGCCCGGCGTTCTCGCCGAGCGCGGGCTTCTTTCCCCGTGGGATCGCCAGAACAAGCTGCTCGCAGCCGAAGCCGAACGCCTGCGCTCAAGTCCGCCCGAAGGCCCCGTCATCGTTGCCGGGGTCTCGGGCTCGATTCCCGCAACCGTCGAAGTGATGCGAGCTGTCGCCGGCCTCGACCAGGGTGCGATTGTGCTGTCCGGGCTAGATCTTGGTCTCGAAGACGACAGCTGGGATGCGATTGTTCCCGGCCATCCCGAGCACCCAGAATACGGTCTCAAGAAGCTTCTGCAGGCTCTTGGCGCCGAGCGAGGCGACGTCACCGTCCTGCCCGGCAGCGCCGCCGATGGCGCCGTGGCGCGTCGCGTCGAATTCGTCGCCGAAGCGATGCGGCCGACCGAGACGACCGACCGCTGGCGCAACTGGGTGGAGACCGCCGATTCGGCAAGCATCGCCGACGGGCTGGGCGACGTCAGTCTGATCGAAGCTGCTTCGCCGCAGGAAGAAGCCGAGGCCATCGCGCTTATCATGCGCGAGGCCGCCGGGCATCCCGAAAAGAAAGCCGCTCTCGTCACCCCCGACCGGCTGTTGGCCCGACGGGTGGCGATCCGACTCGAAGCCTGGGGAATTCGTGTCGACGATTCCGCCGGCCGCCCGTTTGCCAAGACCGTGCCGGGCGCTTTCCTCGAACTTGTCATCGACTGCATCTCGCGGGGTTTCTCGCCTGTCTCGACGATGGCGCTGTTGAAGCATCCGCTCGCCCGCTTCGGTCTGTCGGCCCGCGAAGTGCGCTTCGCCGCCCGCGCCCTCGAGCTGATCGCGTTCCGCACCACCTACATCGGCGGCGGTATCGAGGGCATCGCCGCCGCACTTGCCAGAGCCCGCGACGAAATCGACGAGGGCGAACGGCGCGACATGGCCGCCCAACGGTTGTGGGAAGAGGACTGGCAGCGCGCATTCGACCTGTTCGACCGACTGCAAGAGGTCTACGGTCCGCTTCTTGAGGTCTACACCGATGGAGCCGAATACCCGCTGAACGAATTGGCTTCGCGCCATGCAAGGGTCGCGGAAAGCGCAAGCCGCCTGACCGAAGAAGAGATCGAAGCCGGCGCCGATGTCGAACTCTACCTTGGCGAGGCGGGCGAGGCCGCTTCGCGGTTTTTCACCGATCTTGTGGCCTCCGCAGGGGCTTCGCCCGATATTTCGGCGGCCGATTACCCCGACCTCTACCGCGCCCTCATCGCCACGCTGCCGCCGGTCATCCCGCGCGTTCCAAAACATCCCAGACTGTCGATCTGGGGGCCGATGGAATCGCAGCTGCTCACGGCCGATGTGGTCATTCTGGGGTCGCTCAACGAAACGACATGGCCGGGCGCGACCGATCCGGGCCCATGGCTCAACCGGCCGATGCGCGCCGAGATGGGACTGCCTTCCCCCGAAGAGGAGACCGGCCGCGAAGCTCGCGATTTCGCCGCCTTGATGGGAGCTTCCGAAGTCTTCCTGACCCGCGCGAACAAGGTCGACGGCGTCCCAGCCGTCCCGTCCCGCTGGCTGATGCGAATGAACGCGCTGATCGGCGGCCTCGGGCTGAAGGATGGACTGCGCCCGAAGGAACCCTGGCTGCAGTGGGCGCGCTTCCGCGACTTCGCCGAGCCCCGTCCACCCGCGAAGAGGCCCGAACCGCGCCCGCCGCTTGAGGCTCGCCCGCGCCGCATTTCCGTTTCCGGTGTCGAGCGCTGGATCGCCAATCCGTATGCCATCTACGCCAGCGAGGTGCTGAAGCTGAAGGTGCTGCCGGAGCTCGGCTCGGAACCGGACGCGGCCCTGAAGGGAACGATTCTGCACAAGGCGATGTCGGCCTTCACGAAACGCCATTCGAAGGATCTGCCGCCAGATGCAGGCAGGGTTCTGACAGGTTTCGCCGAGGAGATCCTCCACGCCTACGCGACCCACCCGCGCATCGCCGCGTTCTGGCTGCCGCGCTTCGCCCGCTTCGCCGAATGGTTTGCCGAAACCGAACCTGCCCGAAGAGAGAGTGTCGCGCAGACACTGACCGAGGTCTCCGGCGAATTGGCGTTCCCTGCTCCGGGCGGAGATTTCAGGCTCACTGCCCGGGCCGATCGACTGGACATCTCCGGCGGCGGCGTCGTCATCACCGACTACAAGACGGGCAAGCCGCCATCGGACAAGGACGTGATCAACATGCGCCGTCCGCAGCTTCCGCTCGAAGCAGCGATCCTGGCCGCCGGAGGGTTTGCCAAGGTCGAAGGAACCGAGATTGCCGGGTTGCGCTACATTCAGGCTTCCGGCGGCGAACCGCCCGGCACCGAACGCTTCGTCAAATCCGACAGCGGTGACGCGGCGCTTGGCGAGGCAGCGCTTGCCGCGCTCAAGGATCTTGTCGCCCGTTACGACACAATCGCGACGCCCTATGCCGCCGTGCGCCGCGACGGCTACAGCTACGATTACGACGACTACGCGCACTTGGCCCGCGTTGCGGAATGGGCGCAATCCACTGACGCTTCCCAGAATGGCGAAGGAGGCGAAGGCAAATGAGCATCGATCCGGCTGACGAGATCCGAGAGAAACTCGACGACACCACCCGCCGCCAGCGCGAGGCCTCCGATCCGCAGTTCTCGGTCTGGGTCAGCGCCAACGCCGGCACCGGCAAGACGCATGTTCTGACGTCGCGCACGCTGCGGCTGCTGCTTGCTGGTACGCTGCCTGAGCGCATTCTTTGCCTGACCTACACCAAGGCGGCAGCCGCCGAGATGTCGACGCGCGTCTTCAACCGGCTCGCAGGATGGGTGACGGAGTCGGACGAGAAACTCAAAAAGGAACTGACCAACCTGCTCGGCCGCGAGCCCTCCAACGAAGAAACGTTTCGCGCCCGCACGCTTTTCACCCGCGCTATCGAGACGCCCGGGGGCCTCAAGGTGCAGACCATCCACGCTTTCTGCGAGCGACTGTTGCAGCGCTTTCCGATGGAGGCAGGCGTGCCGCCGGGGTTCGCGACGCTCGATGACGACCTTGGCCGGTCGCTGAAACGCGAAGCAATCGACCTCACGATTTCCGAAGCCCTCGCCGATCCCGAATCCCAACTCGGCGAAGCCTTGATGCGCGCGGTCGCCTTCGCCGCCGAAGAGCGCTTCGAGGATGTGCTGACACAGGCCATCGCCGACCGCCGCTGGCTTGCCGGAATCGCGCAGGCCGCCCGCGATGCTTCAGGCAACGACCGCTGGCTTGCCGAGCAGGAAGAATTGCTGCGCGAAGTCCTGGGCGTGCCGCATGGCCTGGCTCTGGCGGGTCTTGCCGATGACATGGCGGCCGTCCTCGGCAACGGCATCATTGAAACCGCCAGCCGCGTTCTGGCTCAGAGCAAGGCGAAGACCGATCTGAGGCTTGCGGAACTCCTGGCGCAGGCAAAGGCGGCAGGCTCGCCGCGAAAGAAAATCGAGCACCTCAAGACCGCATTACTCACTGGCGACGGCGATCCCCGCAAGACTCTCGGCACCAAGGCGATCCAGGAGGCGGAGCCTGCGCTTTGCCAGAACCTTGCCGACGCCTCGATAAGGCTCGCCGAACTTGTCCGCAGCGAAGTCGCGCTGAAATGCGTGCAGGCCAGCCTCGTCCTCGTGACGCTGGCCGCCCGCGTCTACCAGCACTTCAACGACGCCAAGGAGCGCCGCGCGGCCCTCGATTTCGACGATCTGATCGAGAAGGCCGTGGGTCTGTTGAGTTCGGATCACCTGGATGCCACGGATTGGGTTCTCTACAAACTCGACGGCGGCATCGATCACATTCTGGTCGATGAGTCCCAGGATACGAGCCCGGCGCAATGGAGCATCGTCAGATCCCTTGCGACCGAATTCTTTTCCGGTGAAGGCGCGCACGAAAACCAGCGCACGCTGTTCGCGGTGGGTGACGAGAAGCAGTCGATCTATTCGTTCCAGGGCGCTGCGCCGGAGATGTTCGCCGCCATGGGCGAAGCCTTCGGGAAAATGGCCGAAGCCAGCGGCCAGAAGCTCCGCCAGATACCACTCGACTTGTCGTTCCGCACCGTCGCACCGATCCTCGAATCCGTCGATAGAGTCTTCGCCGATGCGCTGCGAACGCCGGGCCTCAGCGGTTCCGGCCGCGCCATCGAACATGCCGTCAAGCGCGTCGGCGAGGCCGGTCTCGTTGAAATCTGGCCGGTCGAGAAGCCGGAGCAGCAGGAGGAGACGGACGCCTTCGAGCCGCTCGGGGAAGAAACCGTTCAGCCTCCCGTCGAACGTCTCGCAGCCCGGATAGCAGATACCATTTCCGGGTGGATCGAATCAGGAGAGATGCTGGAAGCCAAAGGTCGCCCGATCCGCCCAGGCGACGTCCTCATCCTTTGCCGCAAGCGCCGCCCGTTCGCCGCGCCGATGGTTGCCGCCCTGAAGGCCCGCAATATTCCGGTAGCCGGCGCCGACCGCCTTGTCCTCACTCAGCAACTCGCAGTGCAGGATCTCATCGCACTCGGCGATTTTGCCACCTTGCCCGATGACGACCTGACGCTCGCCGCAATACTGAAGAGCCCGATCATCGGCCTCGATGAGGAGCAGCTATTTGAACTCGCCTACAAACGTAAGGGGTCGTTGTGGAAGGCGCTGATCGATAAGCGCAACGACAAGCCGCAATTCACCGAAGCCGCGAAACGGCTTGTCGAGCTGCGCCAGCGCGCCGACTTCCTGCCGCCGTTCGAATTCTACGCCAAGGTGCTCGACGAGGATGGTCTGCGCCGCAGGCTGCTTGCAAGGCTCGGCCACGAAGCCGCCGACCCGATCGATGAATTCTTGAACCTTGCGATAGCCTACGACGAGCGCGAAGCGCCGTCCTTGACCGGGTTCCTGTCGTGGCTTCGCGAGACCGACCGCGAGATCAAGCGCGACATGGAGCAGGGCGTCAACGAGGTCCGCGTCATGACGGTGCACGCTTCGAAGGGTCTGGAAGCTCCGATCGTTTTTCTTCCCGATACCTGCACAACCGCTTCCGCCGGCGGTGCCTCCGATCCGCTGACCAGGCTCGATGACGCGAAGCCGGGGCCCGATGGCGAACCGGCGCGCACCTGGACCATCAAGGGGGCCGGCAAGAAGATCACGGCAATCAAGGATGCCCGCGATGCGAAGAAACTGAAGGAGCAGCAGGAGCTGAACCGGCTGCTTTACGTCGCCATGACCCGCGCCGAGGACCGCCTGTACGTCGCCGGTTTCGAAGGCGGCAGGCCGCGCCCTCCGGACTGCTGGTATGATATCGTCCGCCAGGGACTTGAAGATTCGATCCAGGCCGTCACCGGGCCCGACGGCCGCGAAGTCCTGCGCCTCCAAGGCGAGCAGTCGGTCGCCCGGGCCGACGCCCGCTCTCATGCAGCGGCAGCCGGTGCGCCTCTGCAACCGCCGCAGTGGGCCCGCAGCAAGGCTCCGCGCATACCGCTCGTCATGCTGCCGCTGGCGCCGTCCCGGCTCGTTCCATACGAAGCTGATTCCGAAGGCGAACCGGTGCCCGGTCCGACGCGACCCGAATCGCGCGGTGCGCCCGACGAACCTTCGGCCCCGGCACCGGAAGAAGCCGCCGGCGACCGCGACCGCTTTTTGAGGGGAACGCTGACGCACGCCCTCTTCGAACATCTGCCGGCGGTTCGCGAAGACCGCCGGGGTGCAGCCGCCAAGGCCTTCCTTGAAGCCCGTGGCTCGGCACTCCCGGCCCACGTCCGTCGCGCAATTGTCGAAGAGGTCGAAAACGTTCTGGGAGATCCGGTCTTTGCTGCCTTGTTCGGCCCGCGCAGCCGCGCCGAGGTCGCTGTCGCCGCGCGCCTCCAGCGTCCCGGCGGCAAGGGTCCGCCCTTGAGCCTGTCCGGCTCCATCGACCGTCTCGCCGAGGTCGACGGGTCTTATCTGATCGTTGATTTCAAGACCAATCGCGATGTGCCTTCCGGACCGGAGACGATCGCCGAGGCTTACCTTCTCCAGCTGGCCGCCTACCGGCTTGCCTTGAAGGCGATAGAACCCGGCCGCCGGGTTCGCGCCGGTCTTCTGTGGACGCGGGTAGCCCGCCTGATCGAGGTTCCGGATGCACGGCTCGATGAGGCGGAGCGGCAATTATGGGAATTGTCATCCAGCCAATCTTGACGCCTTCGCGTTCCGACCTTACCTACGGACGACTTGTCCGGCCCAAAAATGGGCGGATTGAGCCCGCAAATGCACGCTGGGCCGAAGTTAACGAGGAGAAATGATCATGGCAGTGACCGTATCGGACGCCGATTTCGATGCCGTCGTACTGAAGTCCGACAAGCCCGTTCTGGTTGACTTCTTCGCGGAGTGGTGCGGGCCGTGCAAGGCCATGGCCCCTGCGCTCGAACAGGTCGCCGACGCGCTCAAAGACAGCGTCAAGGTGGTCAAGGTCGACGTCGACCAGAGCCCGCGCATCGCGCAGACCTACAACGTCCGCGCCATGCCGACGCTGTTGGTGTTCAACGGCGGCAAGGTCGTTGCACAGCATGTCGGTGCGATGACGCAGCGCGCTTCGCTGGAAAAGTGGCTGACCTCCTCGGTCGCCTGACGGGCAGGAGTGTTCGCAGATCCATAGATAGTCGGCCGCGCATCCTTGCGGAGCGCGGCCTTCTTTTTATTTGATATCTGACCCGTAACTTGGAACGCACGTTGCGATCCGGGAGCAAGGCGAACCGGCGCGAGTGCCGCCCCTGCGGAGGGCCCACGGCCGGTGAGTTCAAAGATGATTTGCGTAGACGAAGAGTGTTTGAGTACCGCGATCGCCGCAGGCGATCCAGGAGCAAGGCGACCCGGCACGAGTGCCGCCCCTGCGGAGGGCCTACGGCCGATGAGCTCAAAGATGATTTGCGTAGACGAAGAGTGTTTGAGTACCGCGATCGCCACAGGCGATCCGGGAGCAAGGCGACCCGGCACGAGTGCCGCCCCTGCGGAGGGCCTACGGCCCGTGAGCTAAAAAATGTCCCGTCAGATCAGACATGCTTCCGGCGGCGCAGTTTGAACACCGCCTTCTCGCCGAGAAGGTTTTGCAGCGTCAGCGACTTCTTGATCGGCAGCCGCCGCCCTGCGCTGTTGAAGGCAACCGCTTCCTCGACGACGGTATCGAGGACGTCACACAATTCGACGAAGTCGCGGATCGTGCAGAGGTGCGAATCCGGGCTTGAATACCACGGCTCCGGCAGGTTCGCCGTTTGCGGCATGCGCCCGTTGAAAAGGAGTTCGGCGCGGATCATCCAGTGCCCGAAGTTGGGAAACGATACGATCGCCCGGTGCCCGATCCGCAACAGGTTGACGAGCACGTCGCGCGGCCTCTGCGTCGCCTGGATCGTCAACGAAAGCACCGCGTAGTCGAACGCCTGGTCGGGATAGTCGTCGAGATCCTGGTCGGCATCGCCCTGAATGACGGAAAGCCCGCGCGCAACGCACGCGTTGACCTTTTCGCGCGACAACTCCACGCCGCGTCCGTCGACTGCCTTGGTATCGGCAAGCAGCTGCAACAGCGCGCCATCGCCGCAGCCGACATCGAGCACCCGGCTTCCCGGCGCCACCATTTCCGCAATCAGCAGGTGATCGACGCGATGTTGATGGTGCTGCCGGGCGGAACGGGAAGGCTTCGTTCTATCGAGCATGCTGGTTCCCCTCAGGCCGCCGGAAGTCCGCGCTTCTGCGCGCATGAATTGATGAAACCGGTGATCGTTGCGAAGAACTCGGGTTCGTCCAGAAGGAACGCATCGTGCCCGGCATTGCTCTCGATCTCGACGAACGACACGTTGGCGGCGACCGCATTGAGCGCCTGCACGATCTCCCGGCTTTCGCGTGTCGGATAGAGCCAGTCTGACGTAAACGAGACGACGCAGAACCGCGACTGGGTGCCCCTGAATGCTTCCGCCAGAACGTCGCCATGTTCGGCGGCAAGGTCGAAATAGTCCATCGCCCGGGTGATATACAGGTAGCTGTTGGCGTCGAACCTGTCGACGAATGTCGAGCCCTGGTGACGCAGATAGCTTTCCACCTGGAAATCGGCATCGAATGAGAATGTCCGGTCGGCGCGGTTCTGCAGATTGCGTCCGAACTTGGCGTGCAGCGCGTCTTCCGAAAGGTAGGTGATGTGGGCGGCCATCCGCGCCACCGAGAGGCCGTTGCGCGGTGTCACGCCGTGCTTGAGGTAGTCGCCGCGCATCCATTGCGGGTCCGCCATGACGGCCTGGCGGCCGACTTCGTGGAAGGCGATGTTTTGCGATGAGTGCCAGGCGGCAGTGGCAATCGGCACGGCGGCAAAGACGCGTTCCTTGTGCCGCGAGGCCCATTCGAGGACCTGCATTCCGCCCATCGAACCGCCGACCACGGCAAACAGCTGATCGATGCCGAGGTGGTCCATCAGGCGAGCCTGCGCATCGACCATGTCGCCGATCGTAATGACCGGGAAGGTCAGCCCATAGGCCGCTCCGGTTTGCGGATCGATCGACGCCGGACCGGTCGAACCCAGACAGCCACCGAGGATGTTGGTGCAGATGACGTAGAACCGGTTGGTGTCGATCGGCTTGCCCGGCCCGACCAGCAGCGACCACCAGCCTTCCTTGCCGGTGATCGGGTGGCGGTTGGCGACGTGCTGATCGCCTGTCAGGGCGTGACAGATCAAAATCGCGTTCGACTTTTCGGCGTTGAGTTCGCCATAGGCGTTATAGGCAATCGTGAACGGGGCAAGCTTGCGGCCGTTGTCGAGTTCAAGGGCGTCTGTGAAGGTGACCGAGCCCATCTGCGGTGAGACGCCATCAACGTCGATGTCGTCCTTGATGTTGTCAGGTGTATCGGGCTGCGTCTGAGACGTCATTATCGAGCTCAACCTCAAACAGGGCCGGCTCGATCCTTGTCAGGAAGGCGCGGCCTTTTTAGCGAGTTGTTTTACGTGGCTGCAAGCCGGCCGGCCAAATCACCACGATCAGTCCCGTAAATAGGATTTACGCCGCCCAGCGTCAAGCAGCTTGGCCGGACTGCACCCGTGACAGAGCACCCAGCACCGCCGCAAGGGTTGTGACCTATTGGCGGAAAACGTAACTTTTCTTTGCACCGGCTCGCGCCGCGCCGTATTTCTCCTCAAAGTTTCACCCATAACCGGCTTTCAGGCATCCCATGGCCACACCGCGCCCTAATCCCGGCATCCTCGACATCGCGCCCTACGTTCCCGGCGAGAGTGGAAAAAGCGCTTCAGGCAGAGAAATCAAGCTGTCCTCGAATGAGACGCCGCTCGGCCCGAGCTCTGCGGCAATCGAGGCCTATTCCTCGGTTGCCGGTAAACTTGAGCGCTATCCCGATGGGCAGGCGACGGTCCTGCGTAAGGCCATCGCCGAGGTCTACGGGCTCGATATGAGCCGCATCGTGTGCGGCGCGGGTTCCGACGAACTCCTCAATCTGCTGGCGCAGGCCTACATCGGCGCCGGCGACGAGGGCATCCTGACCGAGCACGGTTTTCTCGTCTACCCGATTGCCATCCTGACCAACGGCGGCACGCCCGTCATCGCCACCGAGCGCGAACTGGTGAGCGATGTCGACGCGATCCTGGCGAAGGTGAGCGCGAAGACCCGCGTCGTCTTCCTCGCCAACCCCAACAACCCGACCGGCACGTTCATTCCCGACAGCGAGGTCCGCCGCCTGCGCACCGGGCTTCGCGAGGACATCCTTCTGGTTCTCGACGGCGCCTATGCCGAGTACGTCCACGCCCCCGGCTACGACGCCGGGGCCGCGCTCGTCACCGACACCGACAACACCGTGATGACGCGCACGTTCTCGAAGATCTACGGACTTGCCGGCCTGCGCATCGGCTGGGCCTATTGCCCGCCGGCGATCGCGGACGTGCTGAACAGGATACGCGGCCCATTCAATCTGTCTTCACAGGCCATCGCGGCGGGAACCGCTGCCGTCCGCGATCAGGAACACCTAATCAAAGCCGTTGCGCATAACGATCGCTGGCTGCCCTGGTTGACGAGCGAATTGCAGAAGCTTGGCCTCAAGGTGACGCCGAGCGTCGCCAATTTCCTATTGATGCACTTCGATGGTCTCGCCATAACGGCCGCGGAAGCCGACGAGGCTCTGAAGACGCGCGGCATCTTCCTGCGCCGTGTCGCGTCCTACAATCTGCCGAATGCACTGCGCATGACGGTCGGAACCGAAGAAGAAAACCGTGAGACTGTCGCCGCGATCAAGGAAATCATCATAGGCAAGTCCCTCGACGTGATCGCCGAACTGAACGCGGCGTTCGAGAGTTTGGCCGGTGCCGGTACACAGCCCAACACGACTTCAGGAAGTGTTGGCACAGGCAAGCCGCCCAACACGACTTCAGGAAGTGTTGGCATAGGCAAGTCTCCCAACACGACTTCAGGCAATGACAAGGCACCCAAGGAATGAGTGCAGCACGCTTCGAACAGATCGCGTTGATCGGAATCGGCCTGATCGGCTCGTCGATTGCCCACGCAGCCCGCCGCGCCGGTCTGGCTGGGCGCATCGTCGGCTCTGCCCGGACGGCGGCGACTGTCGAAAAGGCGCTGCAACTCGGTATCGTCGACGAGGGTTTCCAAACCGCCGCCGAAGCCGCCCGCGGATCGGACCTCATCGTGCTGTGCACCCCGGTCGGTATGTGCGGCCCGATTGCCAGGGAGATCGCCGAAGCCGGCGCGTTCTCCGATGCTGCGATCCTCACCGACGTCGGTTCTGTCAAGGGTGCGATTGTCCGCGACGTGGCTCCGCATGTGCCGGTTGGCGTCCACTTCGTCCCGGGCCACCCGATCGCCGGCACCGAGCAGTCCGGGCCCGAGGCGGGCTTCGCCGAACTGTTCGATGGCCGCTGGTGCATCCTGACGCCTCCAGAAAATTGCGATGCCGCCGCGGTCGCCAGATTGAAAGCGTTCTGGCAGGGGCTTGGCAGCCACGTCGAGACGATGACGCCGGAACATCACGACCGGGTCTTGGCGATCACCAGCCACGTACCGCATTTGATCGCCTTCAACATCGTCAACACCGCCGGCCACCTGGAACGCGTGACCGACCGCGAGGTCATCAAGTTTTCGGCCGGCGGCTTTCGCGATTTCACTCGTATCGCCGCCTCCGACCCGACCATGTGGCGCGACGTCTTCCTGAACAACAAGCAAGCCGTGCTTGAAATGCTGCAGCGCTTCTCCGAAGATTTGACTGCCTTGCAGCGCGCCATCCGCTACGATGAAGGCGATACCCTGCACCGCCTCTTCTCCGAAGCGCGCACGCTTCGCCGTGGTATCATCGAAGCCGGTCAGGACACCGATGCCCCCGACTTCGGACGGCGGACCACGACCCATCAAGCTGGCGCGGACGAAAAAGCATAAGCGGAGCCGGGTAGAACGCCTCAAGGTGACAGCCATTCCAGTGCTCCGACTATGACATATGGTTCCCTGCCGGGAACCTGAATGTCAGCCCGGAACACTAGGCAACCTTTTGATTGTGTTCTGGATTCACAAACATTTGACGACCTCCACCCGGGAATCAAATGTTTGATCCAGAACACGAGTGGATTGGCGGCAGATATC
>JAHJSN010000193.1 GCA_018830445.1 Alphaproteobacteria bacterium
ACGGCGCAAGCGCGTGTTGAGCCTTGGTCCGTCAACACGGCGCAAGCGCGTGTTGAGCCTTGGTCCGTCAACACGGCGCAAGCGCGTGTTGAGCCTTGGTCCGTCAACACGGCGCAAGCGCGTGTTGAGCCTTGGTCCGTCGACACAGCGCAAGCGCGTGTTGAGCAGGATGCCCACCGCATTCCTTGTTCGTCCACACTTCCTTTGCTCAACACTGCGCAAGCTTGTGTTGACGGTCTAAGGTCGTGAGGAGCGGCGCATCCGGCGCCGTACGATTTTTCGCAGCGCCGTCTCTGCGCCAAGCCGTTTTCAAATCACCTGCTGCCGGTGACGGTTCTCTGCCGGGCAACATCGTGGGTCGACAGCTGAACGCGGATGCCAATACGCGGTTTTCCAGTTGAGACGGGAGCCGCGCGCTTCATGCGTTCTGCCAGTACGACAGGATGACGACGGCGCCGAGGGTGACGGTCGTCCAGAAGGCCATTGTGCCCGTCGGCCAAGTGCGCCCGAACAGTCCTTCGGGGCCGTGGTGGCGGTAGAGCGCATCGTGTACTCTCGTTGCGGCTTTGACGACGGTGTCCGCCAGCCACTCCCAGGTATAGGCCGCGAAGCTATCGAGGAATTTGGCGACTGCGTGGCCAGGGCGGCGCCACAGCCAGTCGACATCGAGCGTGATCGTCATCGTCCGCTTCAACAGGTTGAGCATCAGGAAGAACGCCAGACCCGAGAACAAAAGTAGCTGCAGCTGGTAGACGACGTGGGCGCCGGTATAGGGCACGTAGTCAACCGGGTAGGGCAGCATGTCGTAAAGCGGTTTCGGGTAGAGGCCGAGGCCGATGCAGAAGAACGCCATCAGTGCCATTGACGCCAGCATATTGAGTGGCGGTTCCGGCGGGCGCAGGCCCGAATCCTTCTGGAAGAAGACGAACCATGGGAACTTGATGCCGGCGTGAAGGAAGACTCCGGCAGAGGCGGCGGCAAGCGCGAACCAGACGAAAGCGAGATGTTCCGCTCCTGCTGCATCCGAGATCATGGACTTCGAAATGAAGCCCGAAGTGGCCGGGAACGAGGAAATCGCCAGCGCGCCGACGATGCCGAATGCGCAGGTCAGCGGCATGGTCCGGAACAGGCCGCCAAGGTCGGTACATTTGCGTTTTCCGGTCATGTAAAGAACCGAGCCCGCCGACATCAGCAGGAGTGCCTTGTAGATGATGTGTGTGAAGGCATGCGCGGCGGCGCCGTTCAGGGCCATCTCGGTGCCGATGCCGATGCCGGTCACCATGAATCCGACCTGGTTTACGATGGAATAGGCAAGTATCCGGCGCATGTCGTTTTCGAGGATCGCGTAGACGATCCCATAGAACACCATGAAGAGCCCGATGGGGATCAGGAGTTCGGTGCCGGGGAAACCGCGAAGCAGAACGTAGACGGCGGTCTTGGTGGTGAAGGCGGAGAGGAACACCATCCCCGACCAGGATGCCTCGGGGTAAGCGTCCGCCAGCCATGCCGAAAGCGGCGGGGCGCCGACGTTGACGAGGAAGCCGGCGAAGATCAGCATGCGCGGAACTGTCGACAGATCCATCGCGGAGAACGTCACGCTGCCCGTCGCGGCAATCTCACCGGCGACTCCGGCCATCAGGAGTACGCCGCCGAGCATATGGACCGCCGCATAGCGAAGACCGGCGCGTTGCGCGTTGCGGCCTGAGCTGAGGATCACCAGCGTCGAGCCGATCGCCATGACTTCCCAGTAGATGAACATGGTGATCAGGTCGCCGGCCATGGCAACCCCGATGGCGCTACCGGCATAAACGAAGGCTGCCGCCAGTTCGAGGGTGCTCTTCTGGTTGAGTGCGAACAGACCGCCGGCAAATGCCATGATCGCAAAAACGGAGGCGAAGACGCGAGAGAGTGCATCGATCTTCAGGAGCACGAGGGTCTGGCCGAGGAAGCTGCCGGTGAGGTGGATGCCGTCGGGCAGGGTGAGGACGACCCAAAGTGCGGCGAGCGGACTGGCGAGCAGTGCAAGCCAGCGCAAGCGCAGCAATGCAAACAACGGCAGCGTAATGCCTGCCGCGATAAGGATGAGGGCCGGGGGAAGGATGAGGCTAGTTGTCATAGTAGGTGTCCGGCCTCTTCAGTAGGAAACCCAGGGCTTTTGCACCGACCACAAGCACGACGCAGGCGGCGAAGCCGTACCACGCGCCGAAGCCGAAGGTTCCGTCGACGCCGAAGTGAGGGTGGTGCTCGACGAAGAAATCGCCAATTACGGTCGCCGCGAGGATGGCGATGAAAACGACCCAAAGCTGGCGGATCGTTGCCGGGCGGACCAGCCAATGGTCTGTGCCGGCGGGTGTCGCTACCCGCTTGGGGCCGGACTTTTTCTTCTTTGCCACATCAGCCTCCCGCGACCATGAGTTTTGCCAGGTCGAGCGCGATGTCCGGAAACAGGAACAGCAGGACGCTCATCGAGGCGGTGATCGTCAACGCCAGGACGATCGGGAATGGGGCCTCGCCGTGATCGTCGTCGTGAGTGTCATGTGCGGCCTGCGCCCCAGCAGCCTGCAAGCGAACCGGGTCGGCCTCCATGAAGAAGGCCCGCACCAGGATCGGCAGGAAGTATCCGGCATTGAGAATGGTCGATAGAACGATCACCGTGACCGGGAACCACTGTTCGGATTGAACCGCGCCTTGCAGCATGAACCATTTGCCGAGGAAGCCCGCGGTCGGCGGCAGGCCGATCATGGCGAGCGCGCCGATGGCAAACGCGGTCATCGTCCACGGCATTTTCCAGCCGATACCATTGAGCTGGCTGATCTCGGTCTTGTGGGCGGCCGTGTAGATGGAGCCCGCGGCAAAGAAGAGCGTGATCTTGGAGACGGCGTGGGCGGCGATATGCATCGCGGCTCCGATCGCCGAGATCGGCGTCAGAATCGCGGTCGCCAATACGACGTAGGAAAGCTGCGAGACGGTCGAGAAGGCCAGCCGCTTCTTCAAGTTGTCCTGCCGCAGGGCGACGATGGAAGCCATGATGACGGTGAAGCCCGCGACGTAGACGAGCCAGTCGCCGGCGCCGGTCGTCGATAGTGTCTCGATGCCGAAGATGTAGACGACCACTTTCAGTACCGAAAAGACGCCGGCCTTGACGACGGCAACAGCGTGGAGGAGCGCGCTGACGGGTGTCGGGGCGACCATCGCGGCGGGCAGCCAGAAGTGGACCGGCATGACGGCGGCCTTGCCGATGCCGAAGACGAACAGCCCCAGCAGTCCGCCAAGCAGCAGAGGGCTCAGATCTCCGGGTGCGATGATGCCGCCAGCGGTGAAGTTCAAGGTGCCGGCAACGCCCCAGGTCAGAAGGATCGCCGGCAGGAACAACACCATCGAGGTGCCGACAAGGAGCACGAGGTAGACGCGGCCGGCCTTCATGGCTTCGGGCGTCGCCTTGTGGGTGACGAGCGGGTAGGTTGAAAGTGTCAAAACCTCGTAGGCGAGGAACATCGTGAACAGGTTGCCGGAGAAGGCCAGTGCCATGGTCGCCGCGATTGCCACTGCGAAGCAGACGTAGAACTGGGTCTGGCGCGGCTCGTTGTTGGCGCGCATGTAGCCGATCGAATAGATCGAGTTGACGATCCACAAGGTCGATGCGATCAGCGCGAACATCATGCCGAGCGGTTCGACCTTGAAGGAAAGATCGAGGCCCGGCGCGACTTCCCAGATTTTCAACTCCGGTTGGGCGCCCGCGACGATCCGCGGGTAGAGGGACCAGGTGACGGTTGCCAGCGCGGCGGAGGCCACAAGCGTGACGGCTTCGCGCAGGTTGGGGATGCGGTAAAAGAGTGGAATGAGGAAGGCGGCGGCAGCCGGGATCAGCGTGGCCGCGAGAATGAGATCGGCGTCCGGCATCGTGCGGGTCAGGTCCGTCAGGCTCGTCAGCATCAGCGGATCCCTCCGAGCAGAACTTCAGCGGCCTTGGCGGCCACGTCGACGGTGGCGCGGGTGTCGAAGCCAAGATAGAGCGTCGCCAAGGCCAGTATCCACAGCGGTATCAACATCGATAGCGGCGCCTCTTTTGCAGTCTTTGCGGCTTCGGAGGGCTCCCGGAACCAGACCACTTCCGTGATGCGGCCGATGTAGATGACGGAGATGAGCGAGCTGGCGACGATCAGGAACACGACGGAGTACATCCCGGCGTCGATCGCGCCGATGCCGAGGTACCATTTGGAGATGAACCCCGCGGTTCCCGGCGTTCCCATCAGACCGATACCGGCAACGGCGAAGGCGCCCATGGTGAGCGGCATCTTGCGGCCGATGCCGGCCATGTCGGAATACATCACCGAGCCGATCCGATAGAACACCGCGCCGAGCGCCAGGAAAAGGGCCGTCTTCATGATGGCGTGGTTGGCGATGTGGGCGAGCGCGCCGGTCAGGCCGGCCTGATTGATGAGCGCCACGCCGAGCATGATGTAGCCGACCTGGGCGACCGAGGAATAGGCCAGCATGCGCTTGGCGTTTTCCTCGAAGACGGCGCTGAACGACGCGATGAACATCGCGGCTATCGACAACACCAGCAGGATCTGCGGGATCGGCAGATTGTCGATGGTGAGGGCGACGCCGAAGACCGAGAAGATCAAGCGCAGCAGAAGGTAGATCGCCGCCTTCGTGGCGGTACCGGCGAGGAATGCGGTGGCGAGCGAGGGCGCGTAGGCGTAGGCGTTCGGCAGCCAGACATGCATCGGGAACAGCGCAAGCTTCAAGGAGACGCCGACGAAGATGAAGCCGAGAGCGGTAATGACCGCGTTGCGGTAGCCGGGATCGGCAATCGCAAGCCTGAGCCGGTCGGCAAGATCGTCGAAGTTCAAGGTGCCGGTCACGACGTAGAGCAGGCCGATGCCGATGATGTACATCGTGGCGCCGATGGTGCCCATGATGAGATACTGGTAGGCGGCGAGCAATGCGCGGCGGTGCCTGCCCATGGCGATCAGCACATAGGTTGCCAGCGATGAAATCTCGAGGAAGACAAACGCGTTGAATGCGTCGCCGGTGATCACGATGCCGAGCAGGCCGCAAAGGCACAACAGGTACATCGTGTAGTACCAGGACTGCGCGGGTTCCTGGATTTCGGCAGCGACCGAACGGCGCGCGAACGGCATGATGACGGCGCCGATGAGCGAGATGACGGTCAGCACGTAGGCGGAGAGCTGGTCGACCTTGTAGACGATACCGACCGGGGCCGGCCAGTTGCCGATCTGGTAGACGATCGGCTGGCCGGTCTCCATCACCTTCATCAGAAGGGCGATCGAGAATACCGGCAGTACCAGTGTAACCGCGAGCGCTATCAGCCACGCCAGGATGCCTTTGCGCAGGAAGGTCGTCAGCAACGAACCGAACAGCGGCAGAATCACCAGCAGGATCGGCAGATGCGGCTCAATCGTGCCCCAGCTTAATGAGCTCATTCCGCTTCAGGGTCCTTCGAAAAAATCTCATCCTCTTCGATGGTGCCGTAGGCCTCCTTGATGCGCACGACGAGTGCAAGCCCAAGTGCAAGCGTGGCAACGCCGACGACGATGGCGGTCAGCATGAGGACGTGTGGGAGGGGGTTGGAATAGGTGTCGTAGGCGTAGTCGTAGATGGGGGCGGTGCCGTTGTGAATTTTCGCCGGCGTCAGATACAGCAGGTAGACCGACGTCTGGAACAGCGACAGGCCGATCAGCTTCTTGATGAGGTTGCCGCGGGCAATGACGATGAACAGGCCCGAGATCATCAGGAAGATGGTGATGAAGTAATTGTAGTGCTGGGCGAACTCCAGGATTGCTTCCTTCACGAGCGTCCCCTTTCGGCAAACGCGTAGAACATGGCAATCATGGTGCCACAGACGGTTACGAGAACGCCGATTTCGACGCTGAAGATCCCCCACTCATGGGCGTGCAGGAAATCGTGGGCGAGCGGTGTGTATTCGAGGAAGTTGCCGCCGAGCAGCATCGTGTAGGCGCCGGTGCCGGCGTAGATCAGCACGCCGCCGGGGACCATCATTTCAACCACGCGCGGCGGGGCGACCTGCTTGGCGGCGCGGATGCCGAAAATGATGGCGTAGAGGATCACCATCCCAGCCGAGATGACGCCGGCCTGAAAGCCGCCGCCGGGGCCGTAATCGCCGTGGAACTGGACGTAAAGTGCGAACAGCAGAATGAAGGGCAGGATCAGCTTGGCGCCAACCCTGAGGATCAGATCGAGCCTCATGCAGTGCCTCCGCTGCTATCCATTCCTTGTTGTTCGTCGTCGTCTTCGCTGCGGCGTCCATTGCCGGTCACCCGCCAGCCGCCCTGAAGCAGCAAGAGCACGCCAATACCGGCGGTGAACACGACCGTCACCTCGCCCAAGGTATCGAAGCCGCGGAAGTCGGCGAGGACGGCGGTGACGATGTTCGGAGGCATTTTGTGATCGGCGGAATATTGGATGAATGTCGGGGCGACGTGGCCATGAATCGGAGCGGTCTTCGCGCCGAAGGCAGGCAGGCCGGAGGTGCCCCAGACAAGGGCGGCGCCGACGACGACGCTGATGAAGAATGGGATCAACACACTGCGGCGTTGCGGGTACTCGATCGATTGGGTGAGGTGCAGCGTGGCGAGCAGGACGACGGTCGAGATGCCGGCGCCGACGGAAGCTTCGGTCATGGCGACGTCAACGGCGTCGAGGATGATCATCACGCTGGCCATCAGGAAGCTGTAGATGCCCGCGAGGATGACGACGCCGAACATGTTGCGCTGCCTGATGATCGCCAAGGTGATGGCGGCAAGCAGCGTCAGCAGCACCATCATCACGAAAAGTTCGGCGTTTTCGGTGAGTTTCGTGATGCCTGGCGGGTTGGCGGCAGCGGCTGCAACGGCGTGATCGGCAGCGTTTTCGACGGCTTTATTGGCGAGGATCATGCTGCCCCCCCTCCTTGCGGCTCGGGTCTTCGCCTGCCTTCGGCGGCACGTCGCGGCCGCGGCGGTCTTCGGCCAGGATCGGTTCGATATCGGCATGCAGAGCGGCCTGTGCCAGCGCGTGGCTGGCGACCGGTCCGAAGAAAAATAGAAGCGCCAGAACGAACACCAGTTTCAGAGCAACGAGGGTGAGACCGGCCTGGATCATCAAGCCGAAGACAAGAAGCGTCGCGCCGAGCGTATCGATGACGCTTGCGGCATGCATGCGCGTGTAGACGTCGGGCATGCGCAGCATGCCGAGCGCTCCGGCGACCAGGAAGAAGCTGCCGAGGGCGATCAACACCCAGGAGGCGTAAAACGCGATCATTTCCATCCCGGCTTCTCCTCATCGTCGGTGATGTCGTAGGCAAGATCGCCGTGGCGGAAGAACTTGAGGACCGCGAATGTTCCGATCAGGTTCAAAAGGCCGTAGGTGAGGCCGATGTCGAGGAACTCGGGCCGTCCGGTCAGGAAGCCGTATGAAGCCAGCAGCAGGATTGCCAGCGTGCCGATCGAATTGCCGGCCAATGCGCGGTCAAAAACTGTCGGCCCTTTAATGGCGCGGATCACAACGAACAACAGCGCGAGGAGAATGGCGCCGGTTGCCACATAGAACATCAGGCCTTCTCCTTGTTGGTTGTTGCTATGCTGCCTTCGAACCGGGAAACGCGGCGATCCATGCCGCCTTGCTCGAGATCGTCGGCGCCGCCGCTGACGATCGCGTGGACCTCGAGGATGTCGCCTTCGACGCCGGTGGTAATGGTGCCGGGTGTCAGGGTGATCGAGTTCGCGTAGGTCGCGATACCTGCTGCGGTTTTCTGGCCGGCGCGGACCCGGGTGAAAGTCGGCGAAATCGGCAGGCGCGGATCGAGGATGAGCCGCGTGACCGACCAGGCGGATTTGACGATTTCAATATAGAGCCAGAACCAGTAGGCCGGCGCGGCCAGGATCAGTTCGACCGGCACGCCTTCCTCGTCGACGATGTTCATGCGGTAGGCGAGCGCCACTGTCAGGATGATGCACACGGCGCCGACGGACATTAAAAACGGCGTGTAGTGGCCAGACAGCGCCAGCCAGAACAAAGCCAGTGCAATCGCAAGGAAGATTGTCCGCATGCTATCTGTCTCTTGCCTCGTACGACGTGGATTTTACCGTGGTATGCCAGCTGCCGGCAACTGGTATACCAGAGCAGTTCGATAATCCAGTCCCTGCGGGTTTGCCGGAACGTCAGACCGCCAAATCGTGTGGATTCCCCGTTGCGCTCAAATGGAGCATCAAAGCGATACGCGATGTAAAGCGTATTGGGCTCATCGGTGCAACATGCGATGGAATTTGCTTCTCTTGGTCCTCACTTTCAATGCTCAACACAAGCTTGCGCAGTGTTGACGGTCCAGGGGCGTATGGAGCCGGGTCTTGGTCCTCACTTTCAATGCTCAACACAAGCTTGCGCCATGCCTATCCCCTTAAAACCGGCGCATCGTATCTTGGCTGTCCTCCGCAATTGAACAAACAACTCCATGGCCGCCCGTCGTGGCGAAGCCGCGCCTCCGGCACCTGGGCGGCCATCCAGGGCGAATTTCGCAGGCCGTCACGGATGCCGCCCCTGGATGGCCGGTTCAAGACCGGCCATGGAGTGGGTCGGTTAGCCGCCGTTCCGGTGCTAACGGGATAGGCATGAGCTTGCGCAGTGTTGACGGTCCAGGGGCGTGTGGAGCCGGGCAGAGAAAGTGCATCATCGCTTCGGCAACGGAGTGACGGTCCAGGGGCGTATGGAGCCGGGTCTTGGTCCTCACTTTCAATGCTCAACACAAGCTTGCGCAGTGTTGACGGTCCAGGGGCGTGTGGAGCTGGCAAACGCTTCGGCACAGGTTGGCCGCATTTTCCGGCTATGATTACGGTTCAATCGGCGCGGCGAGCCGGGTTGGCGGGTAGTCTGCCGTGATCGTTCGTTCATCGCCGGTTCAGGAGGCCGGGTGCATTTTCGCCATCAGGCTGCCGGCGGTGTGTTTGCCGGTGATCGGCGGGGAGTCGAATTCTCGTAAGGAGCCGCAATTTGGCGGTTTTGGGTGCCTGGAATTTCTTTTTGTCTGTTTTGGAAGGACAACGGCCCAATTGGGGGCGTGCAAGGGATGCTTCTCAAGCTGACGAGGAGAATGCTGAGATGAAGACGCTGATGAAATTCCTGGGTGTTGCTCTGCTTGCGCTGGCGATGCCCTTATTTGCGCAGTCGGCAACGGCTGCGGAGTTCCGGTCTCATGAAGCAGGTGCGGCACAAGCCTTGAACGGGCATGCGACGCCGGCTCCCAAGGGGCTATTTGCGAAGGCGCCCGAACAAAAGCCGATCCAGGTTGCCGGCCGCCGCGGCCGTTGGCTCGGCCCGGCGATCATCGGCGGGGTCGTTGCCGGAGCGCTGATCGCAGGAGCGGGCCGTGCGCATTCCTATGAGCGGCATTACCACTATTCGCGCCCTCGCTACGAAAGCCGCTGCGACCGCTATCTGCGGCACTGCGACTACGGCGAGCGCTGGGCCTGCCATAAGTACGACCGCTACTGCTACTGAGTTGCGACGGCCCTGACGCCGTGGCGCGCCGGGAACGTTTGAAACAGACATTGACGGCGCTTCGCGATATCCGCGGGGCGCCGTTTTCGTTGGTCGATTTCGCCGGGGTCGGACGATGCGTAATGTTCGTCATTTGTTCGACTCAATCAGGTTGTTTAGTGCTCAACATTGGGCAAGCCCATGTTGAAGTGCGTGCTCAACACTCCTTGTTTGCCAACACTGGCTTGGCTTGACGCTGTGCGGGCCTGCGTCAGATGCAAGCGCGTGTTGGGCAGGCAGGCCCGTGTTGAAGGTTTTTTCTTGCTCAACATTGGGCAAGCCCATGTTGAAGGTTCTTACTTGCTCAACACTGGGCAGGCCCGTGTTGAAGTGTGGTCCCAAGCAGTTGGATGGCTGGGGTGCGGGGAGGTTTTTGGGTTGCCTGAAGTCGGTTCGTTAAGGATCTCTTAACCATCCGGATTCGACAGTGCGTTTTTGGTGTGGTCGGCGGCGGTGGGGCTGTATGCTCGCCTCGTCAGTTGCGTTTCGAGTGGGGAAGTACCAGTTCATGGTTGAGCGTCGTTGTCGCAAACCGGCAAAGCAGGCGAAAATAGCCAGGCTGCCGGTCAACAAGATCCTGCTTGGCGATTGCATCGCCGAGTTGAAGAAGATCCCCGATAAAAGCGTCGATCTGGTCTTTGCCGACCCGCCCTATAATCTTCAGCTCGACCGCGAACTGCTCAGACCCAACAACACGCGCGTCGACGGCGTCGACGACCACTGGGACAAGTTCGAGAATTTCGGGGCCTACGACCGCTTCTGCCTGGAATGGCTCGGCGAGTGCCGCCGCATCCTGAAGCCCGACGGGGCGCTGTGGGTGATCGGCTCCTATCACAACATCTTCCGGCTCGGCGCAACGCTACAGGATCTGGGCTACTGGATCCTCAACGATGTCGTCTGGCGCAAGACCAACCCGATGCCGAATTTCCGCGGCCGGCGCTTCACCAATGCCCACGAAACGCTGATCTGGGCCAGCCGGGAGCAATCCTCGCGCTACACGTTCAACTACGAATCGATGAAGGCGCTCAACGACGACCTGCAAATGCGTTCCGACTGGCTGTTCCCGATCTGCTCGGGGCCGGAGCGGCTGAAGGACGACGGCGGCCGCAAGGCGCATCCGACGCAGAAACCCGAAGCCCTCCTCAGCCGCATCCTATTGGCTTCGACGCATGCCGGCGACGTGGTGCTCGATCCGTTCTTCGGGACGGGAACGACCGGGGCGGTCGCCAAGCAGCTCGGCCGGCAGTTCATCGGCATCGAGCGCGATCCGGATTACGCCAAGGCGGCGCGCGAGCGCATCGCCAAGGTCAAGCCGCTTGCGGCATCGGCGATCGAAACCCAGCCCTCCAAGCGCGACGAGCCGCGGGTGCCGTTCGGCACGATCATCGAACTGGGGTTCCTGAAACCCGGTTCGGCGCTGTTCGATCCGCACCGGCGTATCCGGGCGGAGGTCAAGGCCGACGGGACGCTGCGCTATCGCACCTCGCAAGCGTCGATCCACCGGCTCGGCGCGGAGGTGCAGGGCAAGCAGGCGTGCAACGGCTGGACTTTCTGGCATTACGAGCGCAACGGCAAATTGCAGCCGATCGATGTGCTGCGCGACCAGGCCAAATTGAAACTGGGGCTGGTCAATCCTCCGGCCATGTTCGCCGCCGAATGAGGCCCGCCGCGAAGGCCCGGACGCTGTTCATTTCGTAAAGCAGCTTCGATTGCCGGTTGTTAGGGGCATCTGCTAAGGTCCATCACGGTGGAAGCGGAGCGTTTCGGGGAGGCTTCCTTCGCCAAGGGGTCGAGGACGGCGAGGAGGGAGCGCGTGCAGGAAACAGTCGGGCCAGAGCGGTTCGTTGACGAGGTGGCCGTTTTCAGGGCCGCGCTAGCCAGACCGATCGGCAGCGCGCAGGTGCTGGCGACGACGCTGGAGCGAATCTACAACTCTTTCGAGCAACAGGATTTCTTCCGCTACGACGTGTTCCGGGAGCGGGAAAAGGCGCCGGCGACCATGGCGCAACTGTTCGACCTGCAGATGGAGTTGCGCGAGAAGGTGCGCGACTGGCATGCGCAGGGGCTGATGTCGCCGCCGGCGCAGAAAGCGGCGCGCGATTGCCTCAGGGCGGCGCGCTACGCCATCGATATCCTTGGCGAACTGTGGATCGGCTACGAGCAGTTGCCACCCAATGGCCGCCCCCGGCGGGCCTTTACCGGTCCCAACTACAACACGCTGGCCAACAAGAAGTTTCAAAAAGATCCAGACGGCACGATGGCGTTCCAGTCCGGCGACGTGATCCTGACGCGGGGCAAACTGCACAACAGTGCGGCGATCGCGCGGATCGGGGATATCGATTCCCAGTTCAGCCACGTGGCGGTCGTATACGTCGACCCGCTCGGCCGGCATTGGGCGGTGGAAAGCCTGATTGAGATCGGCGCCATCGTCAAACCGTTGGCGGAATGGCTGCAGCATGACCTCGGACGCGCGGTGCTGTTCCGGCACCGCGATGCGATACTGTCCCAACGCGCGGCAACGCTGATCCACGACCGCGTGCGGCACGCCAACAGCGCGGCCGGCAAGCGCATTCTTTACGACTTCACGATGTCGCTCGATCCAAAGACGCATAACCTCTATTGCTCGAAGCTGGTGCGCCGCGCCTTCAAGGAGGCCAGCGACGGGGCGGTGGAATTGCCGACCTTCACGACCAAGCTCGACATGAGGAACCGGGACTTCATCGAGCGCATCGGGGTGCAGACGGTTGAGACTTTCGCGCCGGGCGACATCGAGATCGATCCGGATTTCGACGTCGTCGCGGAATGGCGGGACTACCGGGTGACGTCGGACCTGCGCCTCAAGGATATCGTCATGGACAAGCTGTTCGAGTGGATGGAAATCTATGGTTACAAGTTCGAGGAGACGCTCAAGGTCCGGCTGATTTCGATTTTCGGGAGGTTGTCGAGTTATCTATCGCTCGAGGCCAAGAAGATGATCGAGGACGTGGTCCCGATCGTGCCCATCAACATGAAGCGCACGGCGATTGCGGCAATCGCCATGCTGCACGAGACGGCAGAGCCGATCTTCCAGAAGTTGCGGCAACAGGAAGACGAACGCACGCAGAAATCCGGGCTGCCGCTGCATCCGCGCGAAGTGCGCCAGTTCCTTGAGCGCTTGCGCGAGACGAATGGTGCGAGGATTGGCTACCTGAAGATGCCTATTGCCTGAGGAAGCGAAGAAACGCCAGGATGATGAGTGGCGGTAGCAGCGCAACAGCGGCATATCGGCCCGCGTGCATCAGCACGGCGGAATCATAGGCAGCCAGTGTCGCCGGATCAGTCTGCGAAATGTCGAGCGGCATGTGGGGCCAGGCGCTCCAGGCGATATATGCAATAGTTGCGATCCAGGCTGTGGACACAACCAGCCAGATCAGAAACGGGAAACGCGGCATGGTCTTTCCTTCGGTCCGGGGAAGTGCGCGGTCGCAGAGGCTTCGTTGGGACGCTACAGAAGAGACGTCCCGATACAAAGTCGGGAAGCAACAGTCTGCGCTCTTAATTATCCGCGCCGGCCGAATTGAGCAGCGATCGTTGCAGTCGCGTGGATGCCGCGTTGGACGATGACGTTCGCACCCATCTCGCCTGGGATCGAATAACTATCGACCGGACCGGGCGTTGATGGGCTGCTGCTTTTGGATTTGTCTTTTTGACTCGCCGGGCGGCGTCCAAGAAGTGACCGCAGCGCCTGTCGATTATCCGTCTTCGAATCCTTCATGTTGTTGATCACGATGCGGAGGATCAAGCCGAGCTGGATCAGTCCGTTTGCGAAGAAAAACATATAGGTTGCGGTACTTGCCGGCCGATCGGGGACCTGCGGCAGCCGGTCAAGGCCGGCGGCGTTCAGCATCATGCCGAGGCGGATGGTGTCGAGCGTTTCACGCCTGCCGTTGGTCGCATAGCCGACCCATTCGCCGGACCCGTCGGCGTAAAAGTGATACCCGAGATCGACGTATATATTGTACCCGCGTTTATATAGGGCCGAGTCGGGGAGGTTGACGACGCGTACGATGGTCTCGCGGCTCTGCCAGAATTGCGGAGGATCGCTCGCCGCTGCGGAACTTGAGAACCAAGCCATGCCGGGCAGCAGTAGTGTGACAGCGATAGCAAAACCGGCAAGAAGGCGCACAGGAGAGCAGTCCCCGATGGATGAAGGCGGTGACGAATTCCGAAATATGCAACAAATCGAACTAAATCATCGCTAACGAGCTTGCTTTACCGGCCATTAACGAGCGCCTCGAAATGAATTCCCCGCCGGCGAGGTGCCGGCGGGGAGACGCGGCTCAGAAATGATCTGACCCGCTAAACCGCGCGCTTTGAGGGGGAGCGCAGGGGGCGCGCGCGGTTATCTAATTCAAGCTCACGTCATGATATTACAAGCTCACGTCAGGGGGCGAACTCGCAACAGCCAGCCAAGTTCCCTTGTGACTGAAGGGAACGTGACGTTGGTGCCTCAGTCGAGGACCTTGGGCCAATTGGCGTCGGCTTTGGCGATATTGCTTTCGGCATTCTTCTCCCAAGTGCGTTGAACACTGCGATTGTAGTTCAAGTAGAGCTTGTCACCGACGACCTTCCAGGCGTTGGGGTCACCCTTTGCGGTGTAACCCTGGCTGACGGCCCAGGCGCAATGTCCCCCATACTGGGGAGCATATTTTTCGGGAGCCGACAGGAATGCGGCGCGATTGGCTTCGCTCGAAAAGCGCCTCACCGCGCCGCCGTGCCCGGCTGTGATGTCCTTGCTGCCCTTCTGGGCCGCACCTTGGGTAAAGTAGGCGACAGGGTCGTAACCGCCGACCGCAACACCCTTGATGATGCCGGTGAAGACTGCTGGTTTGCCAGCCTGGGCCTGATGCGCCGCAAGCAGCGACGCGCCGAGAAATGCTGCCGTCAGTATGGCGAACAGAAGTGCGGAGCGATTATCGAGGTGCATGGTCGGGGCCTAATTCTAAACCAGGGGATTGCTGCGATTGCTCTCCGGATATGGGAGTTTGTCGCGAAAAATACGATCACGTGCACGCCACTTGCTGGTGAACGTGGCGTGATCGCGAAATTTCTGGCGATTGCTCCAGCTATTCTTTTGCGTTGGTGCCGTGGAGGCTGTTTGCCCCGTCGTTCGACAGTAACGCCTGGTATCAGGCGCTTTCGCCGTAACACCAGAGGGAATGGAAAAAGCGGATGAATGGCTCATCCTTGCTTTTCGTCTATGGGACGCTCATGACCAGTGCGATCGGCAGGCTAGGGCGGCTGCAGCGGGCCCGGCTCATTGTCGAGGCGCGCCTGATCGGGGCGGCCAGCGTATATGGCAGGCTTTATGATCTTGGCGACTATCCCGGGCTGGTGGTCGGCAAGGATGCTGCCGGGGTCGTGTACGGGGAGCTGTTCGAAATGCGCGCGCCCGATGCCACGTTGTGGTGGCTCGATGCCTACGAGGGTGTCCGGCCGGGCGGAGTGGCACAGGGCGAATACGATCGCCGGTACGTCGATATCCGCCACGAGTCGGGCGCCTGCCACCGGGCCTGGGCCTATGTCTACCGCTGCGAGATTGCCGCGCGGGTTTCATTGAGCGACGGCAGGTGGCGCGGGCGCGGCAACGCTAAATTTCCAGCAAAGTGATCCTTGCGACGGGTTTCAACGTTTCGTCGACTATATGGATGCTGGCCGGCCGATCGCCTTGCAAGGTGAAAGGGCTGAAAATCCCAGGGACATCATTATGAGTAGACGCTCGAAAACGCTGCACGTCGAGATGGTGTTGCACCATGACGGCTCGTGGCGGGAACTTTCGCCAGGCGATGCTGGCAACGCCGACGGCCGCAGCGGACCGTCGGCAAAAAAGCCAGTGAACGACCGCGGTGTCACCGAACTCGATACGTTGTCGCGATTGTTGTCGGCGCGAAACGTCGAGCTCTTGAAACTTATCCGTGCCCGCAAGCCGCAATCCATTGCCGAACTTGCGAAAATGTCGGGGCGACCGAAAGCCAGTCTGACGCTGACTTTGAAGCGGTTCAGCAAATATGGGATCGTCCGGTTCATTGAGACGCCCGGCGTCAGGAAGATCCCAGTCGTTGCGTGCAACCGGTTGCGCATCGACATTGCGATCACCTGAGTTTTGCCGAATCGATGCGGCGACCGGCGGACTGCCGCGGGAATAAGTACCGGCTCAGTTGTGACTGCTCGATTGAAGAAACGCTTCAAGCCTCGATCGCGGCGAGCGCTATCGTCAGCCGGCAATGACTGGGCGGAGGGTTTCAACGAGCAGGCGTTCCTGGACGGCCTTGTCTTCAATCGCGATGTGCGCGGTGAACCAGTCCTGGACCATTTTGCAGACCTGTTCAGGCGGAGCTTTGGCAAGAGCCTGAGGATTGGAGAAGAGACCCAGATCGGCTTTCGACCAGCCGATCTTGGTCAGCTCGCCAGCAAGTACATCGTAATCCGGCTTGGTCGCCTTGGGGCGCTGGATCGGAGTCTTGCGGCCATCGGCAACGGCACGGAACACCGCTGCGATCTGCCCTTCGATCGCATCGCCATAGCCGGGCTTGGGGAACAGTGCGATAACGGCCGGACTTGTTTCACCTTTGCTTATGAAGGTGTAGCAGGCTTCCGTCGAGTGGCCCGCAAGGCTCTTGAGATTGGTCAGGAAGGCTGAGGCGACGCTCTGGAGGCTGCCAGTACTCGAAGCGAGTGCCTGGGTGGCATTTTCGCGGCGAAGCGCAACGAGCTTTCCGATCAGGTGCTTGGACAGGTCCGTTTCGCTTGCCGAGTTCGATAGCCTGGAGATTTCGTTGACGCGCTCCTGATACCACCCGGGGAACTCGGCCTTTATGACCTGCCAGAGCTGCGACTTCTGCAGGTTGGAATCGATGGTGACGAGTGGCACTCGGTCAGAGGTGTCTGCGGACGCGGGCGGGGCGGCGGCTGGCGCAGATGGGGGGATCGTTACGGTGATGCCCTCAATGCGCGGGCCTTCGATCGCGGGCGCTGGAGGAGGCGCGGCTGCGGCTGGTGGAGCCGGGGCGGCGCTGGGGTTTTCCAACGATGCGGTTTTGGTGCCTGATTCGGCTTTTACGACCGGCGGGGCGTTATTGGCGGTTGCCGACGTGCCGGTTTGCTCGTTCATGTATGTCACGATGGCGTCCTGATTCAGGAATGCCATGTAGCCGCCTGCGACCAGCGCCGTTACGACCGCCGCGGTGCCGACGATCATACCGATGCGCCCGACGCGGGAGGTTGAGCCCTCGTCGTCGTAATCCTCGTCCTCGTAATCTTCAATCGGGCTGGGCTCGCGCTTCTTGGCAACGGGCTCGGGTTCCGGCGTCGCGCGCTGGGTGCGGAACGAGGGTAGCACCTCTTCGGGAGACGGCAGGCTGCCAGCCTGATTTGCGCCGCTCGGAGCGGCGTCGTTCCTGGCCGTTTTATCGCCGACCGAGTGTGCGGAACTGAGCGTGGGTTGAAGCTTCGACTTGGTCGCGGGCTCAGATTCTTTTGGCGTTGTCGAGGCCGGCGAGGCAGGGGCCGCCGGTGCGGCGTTCCTGGGTGGCTGCGGCACAGCAGGCGGCGGCGGAGGTGGAGGCGGCGCGGCCGGCTTTGGTGGAAATACCGAGGGAGCGGCTTTCCACTCGGGCATCTCCTGGTTCCAGACAAGGTCTGTCGGCTTGAGATGGCCGCTTTCAACAAACAGCTGCATCTCTGCATCCGAGAGCGGTCCGTGCTGCTGACCGTCGCGGGCGATGTACCAGACTAATTCAGAGGTCTTTTCGCTCATCTGGGCTCTAAAATCTCATCGGCTCTCAAACGGTGGTCTGGAGCGGCGGCATCACTTCCGTGGTATTTGTCCGTCCCCGGATTTCCCATGTCCCATGGATTGGCGCGGCGCGTCAACGTCGGGAGCACCCCGCCTGCCGGCGAACTTTTCAACTGCTGGCCCGTGCGTCATCGTGAAACCGACTCCCTGCCAATTGCTTTTTCACACGCCAAAGCGGGCCATTACAAGGCGTTGTTTTCGCGGTTCAACAGGGCAATCTTTGCGGAAATGCCGAATCCGAGCCTATGTCCGCCATCAAAACGTCGGTTCGCACCCGCGAAGGATTTGGCGCGAGGGACTTTTTGCGGGCTTGTGGGTGGCCAGGGGCATCGCTATAAGGCGCTGGTCCAACATGAATAAATTGCCCGGGGGATCTATGGCAGTCGAGCGCACTTTTTCAATCATCAAGCCGGACGCGACCAAGCGCAACCTGACCGGCGGGATCAATGCCGTCATCGAGAAGGCAGGTCTCAGGATCGTCGCGCAAAAGCGCGTTCTGTGGACAAAAGCCCAGGCGCAGAAGTTCTACGAGGAGCATGCCGCCCGCCCATTCTATGGCGAACTGGTGGATTTCATGACTTCAGGACCGATCGTGCTGCAGGTTCTCGAAGGCGAAAATGCCATCGCCAAATATCGTGAAGTGATGGGAGCAACCGATCCGGCAGAAGCTGCCGAAGGGACGATCCGCAAGCAGTTCGCGCTGTCAAAGGGCGAGAATTCAACCCACGGCTCGGACAGTCCGGCATCGGCTGAGCGGGAAATCGCTCTCAACTTCCGGCTCGACGAAATCGTCGGTTAATCGGCACAAGTGCCACCAGGAGGATCGCGGGCCGTCTGGGGGAATTCGGCTTCAGGCGGCAAGGTCCGCCGTATTCGTAGTTGGTCATTGATCCTGCAAATTCGCGGGGTCAGTCTCGCGTCAGGAGGGCCATGTCACAAGTTCGGCTCTTTACAGCCACCAGCCTCGATGGGTTCGTCGCGGACAGTGACGGCGATTCAGCGTGGCTGGAACCCTTTCGCGAGAGCATGTTTACCGAATCCGGCTTCCTGCAGAGTATCGGTGCAGTCATTGTCGGGCGGCGCACCTTCGAGATGATGCAGGCGTTCGGCGAATGGCCGTTCGAAGGCAAGTACGCCTTCGTGCTGACGTCGGAAGAACCCTGGGATCTGCCGGCCAATTGCTATTTCGTCACCAACGGGATTGCCGCCGCCGTCCAGGCAGCTCGCGAGAGGACCTCCAAGGACATCTGGATTGTCGGGGGGGCGGTGACGATGGAGTCGGCACTCGAAGCAGGGTTCGTCGATATCGTAGAAATCTGCATCGTGCCGCGATTGATCGGCTCGGGGCTGTCGCTGCTCAACAGTCTTTCCAAGCCGCAGAAGCTCGAATTCGAGGGGATTCAGGCGTTCTCCGACGGGCTCGTGAAAATGCGCTACGAGGTCGTCGATTAGATTGCTTCGCGGCAACGAGGAAGGGAGATCGTAGATCCCTCTCCCATCTCAGCTCAGCCAATACGCGGGCCAATACGCCGGGCAACACGTCGACCGTCAGTGGCCGGCGGCGCGGTTCAATCCGCCAGTTCGTGGATCTTGAAGTGCAGCCCGCCGCGCGGCGTCAGTGTGACGGTCGGGTTGATTTCGGCCGGCATGGGGCCGACGTACTCGGGTCGAAAGCGCCGTAGCAGCAAGGATAGGGCAAGTGCGTTCTCGACCTGGCTCATGGCGCCGCCGATGCAGGAGCGCTTGCCGGCGCCAAACGGCAGGTAGGAATACTTCACCCGCTTCTTGGCGGCATCGCCCATCCAGCGTTCCGGGCGGAATTCTTCGGGGGAATCCCAGAATTTCGGATTATGGTGGGCGCCGTAGCCAAACAACACAATGCGGTCGCCGGCCTTGATTGCCTTGCCGTCGATTTCGTCCGGCCCGGCGGCGGTGCGGATCAGACTCCAGATCGGCGGGTAGATGCGCATGGTTTCCTGGATGACGGCGCGCGTATAAACGAGAGCCGAATAGTCGGCGGCATTCGGTTCGCGGTCACCGTAAACCTGCTCGCCTTCCCGGCGGATGCGGTCGGCGGCTTCGGGCATGCACGATACGAGATAAAGCGCCCAGGCGAGGGTCAGGGCCGTCGTTTCGGTGCCTGCCCACAGGTACTGCTTCAGTTCGTCGATCGCCTGCTGTTCGTCGAATTCGGGAACTTCCGGATCGGCGACGGCAGCTTCAATCATTTTCAAAAGCGTTTTTTCGCGTTCCTCGCGCGGATCGGAGGCGATCACGGCGGGAGGTACCGCCCACCACGCCTGGACGGCTTCGGTGTTCCTGGCTTCGCCGTCGCTCATGTCGAAACCGGCAAGCTTTTTTTCGCGGATCGACTTGTGATTCATGACGTCGGTGTAGGTCTTGACGTACTTGAAGACGACGTGCGGGTTGAACGGCATGTCGCGGTCGAAGAGCGCCTTGCAGATCATGTCGGCGGCGAGCGTCCAGGTCTGCTCGACCATCTCGATCGATTCACCGGTCCTGGCCAGTTCTTCCCACTTCTGCATCTTGGTTTTGATGGCGGCATTGAAGTAGGGGATGTATTCGGCGAATACGTCCGGGTGGAAGGCAGGCTGCTGAGGCATGCGGATCTTCTGCCAGAGCGCGCCGTCGTGGGTGATCATCGACTTGCCGAAGATCGGTTTCAGGCCGTCGAAATACTTGATGTAATTGTCGGCTTTCGAGACCAGCACATGCTTGAAGTATTCCGGCTCACTGATCAGGATGAGACGCTGGCTTGCCATCGATACCGGGATGACCGGTCCGTAGCGCTCCGTCATCTGCATGAGGATGCGCATCGGGTTGGTGGGGTCTTTCAATAGGGGGGACAGCTTGAACCAGATGCTCTCTTCGCCGAACTGGCCGTTAACCTGTTTGGCGGTCATGGGGGGGTCTGTTTCAGCTATGGTCATGGCCTAAAAATCTCCGGAGCTTGGTGCCGGTTCTTAAAGTGTTGGCTGCCGGAGCCGTCGAGGCAGCCGTTCCTGCTATCGGGGCAACGCAAGATGCGGACCAGCAAAGGTCATCGTCGGTGTTAAGCTCGTGCTACCGCCCTTGTGGGACGCCCGTAGAGGCATCGCAAGGACGACTCAAGCCCCAATCTACTTTGCAATAATGAGGCTTTTGCTGCCGATTGGATGTCACTAATGGATCACAGCGACCGGATAGATGGGCGCAACTAGCACCCAACGCGACTGCGTGTCCATCGGCCGAAGGTCGCCCGCTACAATTTGGCACGATAAAACAATGACTAACCTCTAAAAACTAAGACTTTAATCAACTTGGCGGCGAGAATAGCATCGCGTCATTCGTGGAAGCGCCCTTGAGGCGGGCGGTGTCCTGATGAATGTCATAGGCGCCCGCGGCAAAAAGCGACAGGACCTGCGGATAAAGCCGATGCTCCGCCGTCAGAATGCGGCGGGCAAGCGTATCTGGGGTATCTGCGTCCAATACGGGGACGGCGGCCTGACCCAGGATTGGGCCGGCGTCCATTTCGGCACGCACGATGTGGACTGTACAACCGGCGATTCTTACGCCGGTGGCCAATGCGCGCGCGTGGGTATCGAGCCCCTTGAAGCTCGGTAACAGGGTCGGGTGAATGTTGATCATGCGATTGTGCCAGCGTTCGACGAGTTCCTTCGTCATCAGGCGCATGAAACCGGCGCAGGCGACGATATCGGCCCCGGTTGCTTTGATCGCGGCGTCCAGGGCATCGTCGAAGGCGGCGCGCGAGGGGTATGCCTTATGGTCGAGGGCAACGGTTTCGATGCCCTGAGCGCGGGCCCATGCCAGGCCGGGCGCTGCGGGACGGTTCGAGATGACGGTGACGATTTCGGCAGGGTAGGCCAATGCGCGGCTGGCCTCGACCAGCGACATCATGTTGGAACCGCGCCCCGAAATCAGAACCGCGACGCGTTTTCTGGGTTGCGTGTCAGCGCCATTGGTCATGGTTGGATCAAGGGTTTGCCAAAGTGAGGCGATTGCGGAACTGAATGCCTTCGCTGCCGGTCTTGCGGGAACCGATTTCGCCGATGACGCAAGGCGATTCGCCTGATTGGCGAAGCGAAGCCAGAACGTCGTCGAGGCGGTCTGCGGCAGCAACGATTACCATGCCGATGCCGCAGTTGAAGGTGCGCAGCATTTCTTCTTCAGGCAGGCCGCCGGTTCTTGCGAGCCAGCCGAATACGGGCGGTGGTTTCCAAGCAGATAGATCGATTACGGCTTCCATGTTGTCGGGAAGCACACGGGGTATGTTTTCGGTGATCCCGCCGCCGGTGATGTGTGCGAGCGCCTTGATGGCCCCGCGCGAGGGGCCACTGGCGCGAAGTGCCGTAAGAATGGGCTTAACGTAAAGGCGGGTCGGTGCGAGCAGCGATGCGGCGAGGGTCGCATCGGGTTGCCACGGTGCGGGGGCATCCCAGGCAAGGCCGCTCTTTTCGACGAGTTTGCGGACCAGTGAATAGCCGTTGGAATGCACGCCGGAAGAATGCAGGCCGATGATCACGTCACCGGTTGAAAGGTTCGGCAACGGCAGCAGGCAGTCGCGCTCGACGGCGCCGACGGCGAAACCTGCCAGATCGTAATCGCCGCCCTGGTACATACCCGGCATCTCGGCGGTTTCCCCGCCGATCAGCGCACAGCCTGAC
The DNA here is from genome assembly GCA_018830445.1 of Alphaproteobacteria bacterium. Classification (GTDB taxonomy): domain Bacteria; phylum Pseudomonadota; class Alphaproteobacteria; order Rhizobiales; family Hyphomicrobiaceae; genus Filomicrobium. The sequence continues at coordinate 22,078 of JAHJSN010000193.1, forward strand.
TTCTTGCAGGCCTCCGCAATACCGGCAATGACAGTGCGGGCAGTTGCCACGTCCAGACGCCCGGTTGCCATGTAATCGAGGAAGAACAGCGGTTCGGCGCCCTGGACGATGAGGTCGTTGACGCACATCGCAACGAGATCGGTGCCGATGGTGGCGTGACTGGCGGTTTCTATCGCGATCTTCAGCTTGGTGCCGACGCCGTCGGTGGCCGCAACAAGAAGCGGGTCGCGGAAACCGGCTTCCTTCAGGTCGAACAAGCCGCCGAATCCGCCAATGGCCGCATCGGCGCCTGGGCGTCCGGTGGCGCGGGTCAACGGCTTCAAGGCCGATACGAGCGCATTTCCGGCATCGATATCAACGCCGGCGTCGCGGTAGGTGACGGGGCGGTCTGGTTCGTCGCTCATGGGGGCCTGTTGACCTCGATAGTGGGGGCTCATTCACCGCAGCCGGCTTGGCGAGTGATCCGTTATTATTCACAACACTCGATTGCCGGACACCCGGCACGCTCGTGTCGGATGCAAGCCTCTATTGCTGCTTGGTATTCGACACTCTCGTGCCTGACACATCGCACACTTGGGCTGGATGCAAGCCGGTGTCGAAGTCCTGCTGGATCTGTTATAGCAAACGCCCGCCCGAACTGCCCGAAAACCGGAAACCGGTCAAGCAGGTGGCGGAGGACAACGGGGGAGAGCCAGCGGTATGAGGTCTCGAGACAGTCGAGTTTGCGTCACTGCGACAGTCGCGTCGGTGGCGGTTGCGGCATTTTCGATCTGGACGGCAATGGCGGCCGCGAAGGCGGCGGGTGAGCCCGATATAGCTTTCAGAATCGCGAATTTTCCTATCGAGGCCCAAGCTGAGAATGCCGTTGCAGCCAAAAAGAGTGCGATCGCCGATGGCCAAACGGCGGCTCTGCGCTCGCTTTTGAAGCGGATCGTGCCGGTCAGTTCGTACGGCCGCTTGCGACAGATGGGTGAAGTTGACGCCGGGCAATACGTCGATGGCATTTCGGTCAGGGCCGAACAGAACTCGGCGACGGAGTATTTCGCCTCACTCGACTTCAAGTTTTCCGCCGATGGCGTGCGCGGCCTGTTGCGCCAGCACGGCGTACCGTTCATCGACCGGCAAGCGCCGCAAACGACGCTTGTGCCGGCGCTGTTGAATGCGGGCGCCCTGCAACCGGCGGGTGGGTCCTGGGAGAAGATATGGCAGTCTCTCGACCTTTCGAACGCACTGACGCCGCTGGCACTGGCGCCGCTGAAGCCGACGTTGCACCAGGATGTGCTGGCGGGACTTGCGGAGGGCGATGAGGCGCGCGGAATGCGGATACTGGCGTCGGAGTACGGCAGCGCGCGGGCGGTCATTGCCAGCGCGGAGATCGACGGGGCGGCAAAGCTGCTCAAGGTTTCCGTGATGGGGCGGGATGCTGCCGGCCCGATCAACTGGACGCGCTCCTACCGCGTCTATGATGGCGATGCGGGATACGCCATGGAGCTTGCCGCGGTGGTGACATTAGGTGTGCTCGAGGGGCGCTGGAAAGTGATTGCGGCGCAGCAATCGGGCGGACTTTCGGCGCTCTCCCAACCGGAAAGCGATGTCCGGCTGGAGGTTCTCTTCGGCGGCGCCCGCGACTGGTACCGGATGCAGGGCGAGCTATCCGGGCTCAATGGGGTCAGGGATTTCCAGGTCAACGCAGTTTCGGCGCGGAGTGCCGACGTGTCGATGACCTATCCAGGCGGTGCGGCGGGCCTTGCCAACGTGCTTGCCCGGCAAGGCTATCAGATGAGCGAAAACGGCGGACGCTGGGTGGTTCGCCAGCGGTTCTAGTGTTCTGGATCAAACATTTGATTCCCGGGTGGAGGTCGTCAAATGTTTGTGAATCCAGAACACAATCAAAAGGTTGCCTAGTGTTCCGGGCTGGCATTCAGGTTCCCGGCAGGGAACCATATGTCAGAGTCGGAACACTAGGTTTTGATGCCCAAGGCTTAAGCATTGCGCGCAAACGTGTCCTAGCCCATTGTCCCCATTGATACATTTCAATTGGGTGGCGATACGTGCGGATGGGGCTGTGAATATACCCAATGTGATCACGGTTGGGCGGACCTTGCTGGTTCCGGTCGTGTTCTGGCTTGTCATCTCGGGGCATGACATCGCGGCATTCGCGCTGTTCGTTACCGCCGGGGTTTCGGATGCGCTCGACGGGTATCTGGCGCGGCGCCTCGATATGCGCACCGAACTTGGCGCCTACCTAGATCCGCTTGCCGATAAATTGCTGATCGTCTCGATCTTTCTTGCGCTCGGCATGCGCGGGGACGTGCCATCGTGGCTGGTGATCACCATCGTTGCACGCGACATACTTATCGTTGTGGGGATCATGCTGGCTTCGATGCTCGGCAGGCCGGTGGAAATTGCACCGTTGTGGATTTCCAAGCTGAACACGGTGGCGCAGATAACGCTTGCGGCGCTGGTGCTTGCAAATTCCGCCTTTGCGCTCGGTCTGGAGGCGGTTCAGGTCGCAGCGGTGTGGGCGACGGCGGCTTTGACGGTTGCTTCGCTCGTTGGCTATCTGCGGATATGGGTGGCGCACATGTCGCGTGACTGATTGCCGACGGTCATGGTTGGCCTGGTTGCCTGTCTCGCCTAAATCGGTGTGCTGGCCGCAACCGCTGGCGATTTCGGCGAGACATGAAGGCCACGAGCGAAAACAATGGTTTAGTGTGGCGTTCAGCGCGCCTCAATTGACAACTCCTGTGCGGCACCAACAGGTCAATCAAGGCGCCACGCCACACTCGCTGTGGCGCCGCAAGAGGTTGTTCCTGTTCCTTGTGGTTCCGACATTTGCTTCCCTTCGCAGCACGGTTCAGAACAAATGTCGGAACCGGTACACCATGGAGAAATAGGGGAGCGCGGAAATGCAAATCGAACGGCAGGCCTTCTTCTGGCTGTTGGTGGCGGTGGTCTTTTTCCTGCTCGTCGACCAATTGAAAGAAATCCTGCTCCCGTTTGTCGTCGGGATGGGATTCGCTTATGGGCTCAGTCCGATTGCCGATCGTCTCGAAGCCCTCGGCGTTCCCAGATTGCTGGCCTCGATCCTGCTGGTTGGGTGCCTGGTCATCATCTTCGTTCTGCTGATCGTCTTCCTGGGCCCGCTGGTGATCGATCAGGTGCGCCAGTTCGTCGAGGTGCTGCCGGGCGAATTGCAGCGGCTGAGGGGACTGATCGAAGTCTGGGCCAGGGATCATCTCTCCCAAACCCTGCCGCAGGCAGATCAGTCGGTCGCTCAGGCCTTCGATTGGATCTCCTCGAACAGCGATACGGTGGCGGGCTGGCTTGCTGCGTCGCTGTGGACGCAAGGTAGGGCGCTTTTGGCCGTCGCCTCGCTTTTGCTGATTTCGCCACTCGTAGCGTTCTACCTGCTGGTCGACTGGAAGCGCATGCTGGGGGCGCTCGACCATGCGCTGCCGCGTGAACACGCGTCGACGCTGAGGGAAATGGGGCAGGACATCAATGCGGCCGTCGGGGCGTTCGTGCGCGGACAGGGAACCGTGTGCGTGGTTCTTGCGGTCTTCTATGCGTTGGGTTTGTGGCTGAGCGGGCTCAACTATGGCATCCTGATCGGCGTTGCGACAGGCATCATGGCGTTTGTACCGTTCCTTGGGTGGATTGTGGGGACGATTACCGCGACGACGCTGGCGCTCATTCAGTTCTGGCCGCAAAGTGTGCCGGTGATCATGGTCGTATCGGTGTTTCTTGCTGGTCAGGCGCTCGATGCGGGGTTCCTAAGCCCGAAAATCGTGGGACCAAAAATCGGGTTGCATCCGGTCTGGCTGATTTTCGCCTTGTTCGCGTTTAGCTATCTGTTCGGGCTGGTGGGGACGCTGGTGGCGGTGCCGATGGCGGCTGCTGTCGGAGTGATGGTGCGCTATGCCGTCCGCGCCTACCGCAGCAGTTCCGTCTACACCGGCGAAGATCCGACCGGCGTTATCAAGTCCGATTGAAAAGCTTACCGCACGCAAGGGTTCATGACCGATCAACAGCCGCAACAACTGGTTCTCGATCTGCCGCACCGCTCGGCACTCGGTCTTGAGGATTTCCTCGTCAGCCAGTCCAATCAGGCGGCAATCGATCTTATCGACGGAGCGGTGGCATGGCCTAACGGTGCCGCCTTGGTGGTCGGTCCATCGGGGGCCGGAAAGAGCCATCTGGCGAATGTCTGGCGGGCGAAGACCGGGGCGGGTTCCGTCAATGCGAGGGAGGCGGGCGAGGAGGCTGTGCAGGCCGCAGCCTCCGGCGGGCGGGTGATCGTGGAGGATCTCGACTGCGGGATCCGCGATGAAGCAGCGCTGTTTCATCTCCTCAACATCGCGCGCCAGGGAAAGGCGCTTGTGTTGTTCACCTCGAAGCTGGCCGCCGGTGAGCTTTCGATCACGCTGCCGGACCTGCGATCCAGGGTGAAGGCGCTGCCGATGGCCGCGATCGAACCGCCCGATGAGGCGCTGTTGCGAGCGGTGCTGGTGAAACTATTCGCCGACCGGCAATTGATCGTCGAGCCGGGTGTGATCGGATATCTCATCATTCGCATGGAGCGCTCGATGGCGGCGGCCAACGCGGTCGTTGCTGAAACCGACAGGCTGGGACTGGCCATGCGGCGGAGGGTGTCGAAGCAACTCGTGCAACAGGCATTGGCATCGGTTGCGCGGCAGGTCGGCAACTGTGACGACTAAAAACGGCGAAAAACCTGCCCAAATGTTCCTATTCAGATCAAATGTTTACACGGATGAAATGATTCTGCATCACAGCTAATACTCATATTCGCGATGAATGCCGCCGCAAGTTGGATGGTAACGTGATCGAGCGGTTCGAGACGACACCGAGGAATTGAGGGTTATGACGACAGTCCGGCGCAAGTCTAACAAGGAGCCGGCAAAGGCTTCGGGTGCCAAGCCCGAGGTCGTGGCGCTGGGAAAATCCGGTGCGGCGGCGGCGAAGCATCCTGAAGCGAGGCCCGCGGCAGGCAAAAAGAGCCGCTCAGAAAAACGCGTTGCTCATCAGGCAGCTTCGAAGGTCGCGAAATCCAAGTCTTCGGGCAAAGAAAATCCCGTTGCCAGCAGGGCCGCGGCCGCGAAGCGCAGCTGCGTCAAGGCGGCGGCGACGAATTCTCCACCGACGAAAAGATCCAGCCGAAATCCCGCCAAGTCGAGAGCTCTCGAGCCGGAGACGACGCCGGCGATCGAGCCGCCGCTGCCGCCGCAGGGGCCGGAGCGCTACTACAACCGGGAACTCTCCTGGCTGCAGTTCAATTCGCGAGTCCTGGAGGAGGCCAGCAATCCAAACCATCCACTGCTCGAACGGCTGCGTTTTCTCTCGATCTCCGCTTCGAACCTCGATGAATTCTATATGGTGCGCGTCGCCGGTATTCGGGGACAAATCGTCAACGGCGTGTCGACACTGTCGCAAGACGGGCTGACGCCTGCCCAGCAGCTCGGGCGGATCAACGAGTTTGCCTCGCAGCTGATCGACCGGAAGGAAGCCTGCTGGGACGTGTTGCGCAAGGAGTTGTCCGCGACCGGCATTGCGGTGATCGTTCCAGAGCAGCTGACGGCTGACGAGAAGGTCTGGATCGAGGAAGAATTCTACCGGCACATCTTTCCGATCCTGACGCCGATTGCGGTCGATCCGGCGCACCCGTTTCCGTTCATTCCCAACCAGGGACTGACGATCGCAGCGCTGATGCAGCATGAAGAAACGGAACGCAGGCAAAACGCCCTGGTACCGATCTCCACCCAGTTGGATCGCTTCATCCGGCTGAAGCCTACGCCGGAGACAGCAGGGCAGGTGCGCTTCATCCCGATCGAGGATGTGATCGCGATGTACATCGAAGTGCTGTTTCCGCGCTTCGAGATCAAGGCGAAGGGTGCCTTCAGGGTTCTGCGAGACAGCGATATCGAGCTTGAAGAAGAAGCCGAAGACCTCGTGCAGACCTATGAGAACCTGCTCAAGCGGCGCAGGCGGGGGAACGTCATTCGTCTCGAACTGGCGCAGAGGATGGCGCCGCAGCTGCGCCGCTTCGTGGTCAGCGAATTGGAGGTGGGCGAGCCGGCCGTGTTCGTGAAGGACGGACTGCTGGGGTTCTCGGATACTTCGCAGCTCATCATTTCCGAGCGGCCCGACCTGTTGTTCAAGCCGTTCAACATCCGATATCCCGAGCGGGTGCGCGAGTACGAAGGCAACATCTTCGCGACGATCAAGGCGAAGGACTTCATCGTTCATCACCCCTACGAGTCGTTCGATGTCGTGGTGCAGTACCTGCGCCAGGCGGTCGGCGATCCGAACGTCATGGCGATCAAGTGGACGCTTTACAGAACGTCGAAAGACTCACCCATCGTGCAGGCGTTGAAGGATGCCGTCGAAGCGGGTAAATCGGTTACGGCGGTGGTGGAGCTCAAGGCGCGCTTCGACGAAGCCGCCAACATCCGCTGGGCGCGGGACCTGGAGAATGCGGGGGTTCATGTCGTCTACGGCTTCATCGCTCTGAAGACGCATGCCAAGCTCGGCATCATCGTGCGCCGCGAGGGGGATGACCTCGTCACCTATTCGCATATCGGAACGGGAAACTATCACCCGCAGACCGCCCGCATCTATACCGACCTGTCGCTGTTTACGGACGACTCGGTGATCGCGCGGGATGTGACGCGGATCCTGAATTTCGTCACCGGCTACGGGGAACCGGGCAGACTCGAACAGATGGCGGCGAGCCCGCACGGCATCCGCGAGCGCATCATCGATCACCTTCGCGAGGAAATCGCACATGCCCGCGCCGGGCGACCGGCGGCGGTGTGGATGAAGATGAACGCCATCGTCGATCCGCAGATCATTGAAGCGCTCTACGAAGCAAGCCAGGCCGGCGTCGAAATCGATCTCGTGGTTCGTGGCATCTGCTGCCTTCGGCCGGGCGTGCCGGGAATGTCCGAGCGGATCCGCGTCAAGAGCATCATCGGGCGTTTCCTGGAACACGCGCGCATCTTCTGTTTCGGGCGCGGCCAGGGGCTGCCCTCGCCGGGTGCGGCTGTCTACATCTCGTCAGCGGACATGATGCAGCGCAATCTCGACCGGCGCGTGGAAGCCATGGTGCCGGTCAACAATCCCACGACGCACGAACAGGTGCTGAACCAGATCATGGTGAGCAACTACATGGATAATCAGCAGAGCTGGCGGATCCTGGCGGACGGCAGTTCGCAGCGCATCGTGCCATCGGAGGGCGATGAACCGTTCAACGCCCACGAGTATTTCATGACGAACCCGAGCCTGTCGGGACGTGGCGAGGCGGCGGTACAGGATTCGCCGCCTGCCGTGACGATGAAGCGCAAACGCCAGTGATGAACCTTCACGCGCGGCTCATCGCCGAGAATGGCGCCAGGAAGCACACGCCAACTTTCAGACCGTCCTGATAGACAACCCGGCAATCGACTTCGCGGCGGTCGTTGAGGAGGCGCAGGCGCACCATTTCGGGTAGCCAGATATTGGAGGCCGACAGGTCGAAGGGCAGGCGAAGGAGGGCGCCTGTCGAAGAAATGTTGGCCACTGCGCATGGCATCGTACCGTGCAAGTGTTCGGCGGTCAGGGCGGCGGGCAGTCGGACCTCCTTGCGCGGAGCACGCGCGATTGCTTCGCCGACGCTGGTCGGGAACAAGGTTTTCGGCCTCGAGTGACGGCGGCCAAAGGGGCGAGCGGCGGTCATGGTGGCAGGCATCTTCGGGCTCCTGTGATCGTTTAGGATTAGCGGGAGGGGGCAGCCAACCGCCGGGTCGGCTGTATTTTTCGGTCGGAAGCAGGCGATGTCGGCAGTCGGGGGGCGGGCGGTCATCGCAGCAACTGCGGGCCGGCCTTGATCTTGGGCATGAGTTGCGGAAGTCCGGTTTCCTCGCAGGTCGAACGGACATGGAGCTGGCCGTTGCCTTCCAGGTAGAAATGATCGGCGATCATCGCGAAGCAGGGGGACGTTTCGTTCATCTGGCCGTTGCCGCTGATATTGATCCGCCATTGAGGGGCGTAGACGATGCCGTCGATCCTGATGCGGCCGCCGCCCTGAATGACGGTTTCGCGAATGTTGGACGTGAGCGAATCGTTCTTCCGGTCGACGATTGCAAATCCGGCCAGGCTTCCTTGTGATGGCGCGCGAAGGTCAATGTCGCCGCCTCCGCGAACGATCATTCTGGTGTCATAGCCGCGGAAAAACAGGGTAACCTTGTCGCCGGTAAGGCTCGCCTGACCCTGGATTTCAAGATAGCCGTTGCGGAAGACGTAGGTGCCTTCCTGGAGCGTTACGCGCGCATGGGGCTTCAGCACCGTATCGCCGCAGTAGATGCCCGGACGCAGCGTAAAATCCCCGGACTTCAGTTCCATGTCGGTGAAATCGCAGTCGCCCGATGGCGCATCGAAGCCGGAAAACTTTGTGCGGAAGGGATCTTCCAGCCGATCGCATTCCCCGTATGGGCGCGGGGAGAAATGATCGGCCCCGATAATGCCGCCGTGAGTGCAGAAGCCTTGTGCCGTGGCGACCGCGGTACCGTCGGCGTTGATCGAGGATGGGCTTGAGGAATTGACCCATGCCCAGCAGTTCTGGGAGGCAACCTGGTTGATGCCCTGGAGATGCAAACCGTCGGTTGCGTTTTCACTAAGTGCCAGGAGGCAGGCGATGCCGCCGTTGTCTACCTGGGGGCGGGCAATTGCCATGGCGGAAAGATTGAACTCGTTGTGGCCGAACAGCTTCATGATGGCGGTGGGGTGGTTGTAGCTGGCGCTGACCGAAACCTCCGCGTTCGTGCCCTTGATTTCCGAAGTCACGCCTGCGAGGCCGCTGTGGGCCAGGTTGTCCTGGAAGAAATCCGTTGCGGCTTCGATGCGGTTCTCGCTGGTTGTTGCGGGAAGCCGGGCGCCGGCGATCGCGGCCTTGTCGACCAGGGTCTGAAGCTTCTGGTGGGCGGTGATCGCCTGGCCGTAGTCGATTGCCAGTCCGACTGTCGCGAACATCGGCAGAATCAGCAGGCCGAACAGCATTCCCACGTTACCCTTGTTTTCAGTTCGGAATGCAAACAAAAGCTTTATTGCGCAGTCCATGATTATTACCTCCGGTTTACGGTGGCTTAACGATTGCTGCAATCCCTAGCAAAGTCTTAAAGATTTTTGATCGTTTTTTATGGAATTCATCGAAATTCTGCTCGGCAATGCGTTAGGAATAATTCCGGGTTAACAGGCGATATGCCTGGGATTCCATTCACGTCTGATCCGTTTTGATATTCCCGGCCATAAAAAAGGGGCTTACGAGATCCGTTGCCGGCCGAAAGAATGCGGCTTGCAGAAGGTTTTCGAGGCGGCTTGGTTAGCGCACTGATAGTTGGTTTCCAATCCCTTGATGCGACGCCGGGGCGGTAACGAAATATTTGCAAAGGATGAGTAAATCGCTTTTTTTAACGGGTTGTTTTCAATACATCCATTGTTTGGCGGCAGGCGGTATTCGCGCGTTGATCTTTAGTCCCGGAGTGGAGCGCCTGAAGCCTGGTTTCGGTAAATGCCATCCAAGCGACCTTGGGGTTGTCGCAGATCGCACCGAATGCAATCGAAATCCGGCAGGGCGCAAGGTCTGTCGAAAGCGCCGGTTTCGAACTCACTGGATAGGTGGGTTGAGCCGTCAGTGGCCGGTTTTTTGCCGGACTTCCGTTGCGGGAGGTTGTGCCCCGTGTTCTCAATCGGTTTGGCTGCCGCTGCCGCTGCGGCTGCCGGATATATTTCTGAAAGTGCGACTGGATCTGATGTGGGAACCCAATGCGGCAACTGTCGCAGTGATGGTGCCCGAAGCGGGGGCGCCGCGCCGTGGCAGCTGAATCAATTTATTCAGTCGGGAGCAGCCGAGCGTCGGTTGCCGGTTTCAGGTTTCCACCATCGAATTGCCATACACGGCCAGTCAATCTGAGTGGCGGGGGCAGGCCAACTGTCCGTTGTCAGTGGCTATCTTTGGAAAATCGGGTAAGTTGCCGGTCAACCGGCGGTTGCCGGAAGTGTAACTGCGTGGAGTAACCCGGTGAGCGAGCCATCCAATCAAAGCGTTATCATGCCTGGTACGGTCATTGAGGGAGAGGTGGTCGCGAAAGGGCCGCTTACGATCAACGGGCGGGTGCAGGGCAACCTGACGGCCCAATCCGTGACGATCAGCAGGACCGGTGGGATCTTTGGCTCTCTCAGAGCGCAAAACGCCGTGGTTCATGGGGACGTCCAGGGCGAAGTCTCGGTGATCGAGCTGATCAGCATCGGCGAGACGGGGTCGGTGAGTGGACGGGTGGAGTATGGCAGGATCGCGATGGCGGAGGGTGGTTCGCTCAGTGCCACGCTGCGGAATGTGCCACCGCATCTGTCCGGCGATCTCAACCTTAGCGTTGCCAGAGGCGGCTCGGTGCAGATCACGACGGTCGATCTCACCGCCTTCGATCCTGACGATAGCGCCAGAGATCTGACTTATACGGTGAGCAGGCCAAAAAATGGGTTCGTGGCTTTCGCCGCGGAGCCATCGACTTCGATCGGCACATTCACCCAGGCCGATCTGGAGGGCGGCAGACTGGTATTCGTGCACAGCGGGGCAACCGCGCCGACAGCCGGTTTCGATACGATTGTTTCGGATGCCAAGGGTGCGACCTCCGGCGAGCCGCGGCACGTCACCGTTTCGGTTGTTGCATGAGTTTGCAAATCAGCCGGTTCAGTATCGCCTGAACGAATTCCTGCCGCAGGGTTGCAGGTTGGGAGAGTATCAACGCGGGCCGGGGTTATAGGCGCGCTTCTTTTTCCAGGTCTGGAAGAAATAGGCGAGTTCATCGTCGACTACTTCGGGCATGACGATACGGACGGTGACGATCTGATCGCCGGTTTCGCCGGTCTTGGCGTTGCGGACGCCCTTGCCCTTGAGGCGGAACATGCGTCCTGAGGATGTGCCCTTGGGCAGGCTCAACTGAACGCGGCTGGCAATGGTCGAGACCTCGATCTTGCCGCCGAGGACCGCCTCATCGACACTAATCGGCACATCGCAATGGATGTCCAGGCCGTCGCGCCGGAAACGGGCGTGTGGGCGGACCTTGATCTCCACCAGCGCGTCGCCAGCTTCACCGCCGAGAAGGCCGGCGCTGCCCTTGCCGCGAAGGCGCAGGACCTGCCCGTCGGCAACGCCTTCGGGAACGTTTAGATCGAGGATGCCGCCTTCGGGCATGGTCACGCGCTTCTTGACGCCGGTGATCGATTCATTGAAGTCGACTTCAAGCGTGTACCTGACGTCCTGGCCGCGCCGGTGAAAGCCGCCCGTGCCTTGGGTGCCTGCGCCGTTGCCTCGAATTCCGCCGCCGGTCCGGTTGGCAGAAAACATCTCTTCGAAGATGCTCGAAAACCCATCGAAGCCGCCGGCTCCGGCGTGGCCGCTCGCCGTGTTCGCATAGGGGGGACGGTGGCCGCGGCGCGGTTCACCGCTGGCATCGATTTCGCCATTATCGTAAAGGCGGCGTTTGGGGGGATCGCCGATAATTTCGTAGGCGGCGGAAACGCGCTTGAAGCGGTCGGCCGCGGTCGCATCGCCTGGGTGGAGGTCGGGGTGGAGTTCTTTTGCCAGTTTGCGGAATGCGCGTCTGATATCGTCGTCCGCGGCATCACGGGAAACGCCCAATGTCGCATATGGGTCGGTCGCGGTCACGGATGGGTCCCCTGATCGGTCAGTCGTTTGTTCTGCATCGGTAATGTTGCGCGGGCGTACGCCAACAGAGGCCTGGTGCCAAGGCTGCCGGCCAGTTCCAGTAGATCGGCCCTACTTGCGGGGAGATTGTGGCAAGCCTGAGCATGACGCAACGGCAAAATCCAAAACCGGCCTGTTGAACTGAGTTTTTGACAGTCTGCGTCCGGGCAAGCGGGCATGACGGCTTGGCCGGCCCTTATACGACTTGTCAGACGATGCGAATCTCCGGCTTGCACCCGACCAGGCTGGCAAGGGTCGCGAAGCGGCGGCGCAGGCGGGCGCCATCGAGGTCCGAAATGGACTCCGGGATGCTCCAGACGAGCCGTCCATTTTCGTAAGACAGCGAGGTTTGATTGATCTTTCCGGCCATGCCGACCGACAGCATGTGCGAAGCGCGCACGGCGGCACCGATGATCATGGCGCGATTGACGGCCGGCTTGCTTGCCGCCTTCTTCAAGCGCCTGGACAGATTTTCGCCCTCTTCCTCGCCGCGGCCGGCATGGCGGAAGTAGATCGAAAGGGCCAGAAAGATGCGTCCGGGATGGTCGATGCCGCTGAGCGCGGAATGGGCAACGGCATCGAGACTTTGTTCGCCGCGGTAATCGGGGTGGGCACGCCAGCCGATATCGGAAATCAGGCAGGCGGCATGGCGCAGGCGGCGTTCATCGGGAGTTTCGGCCAGATCTTGCTTGGTGAACAGGCTGTCTGTCCAGCCGCAAAGTTCTTCGCCAAGTTCGGGCGAGCGGGAATAAAGTTCGGCAAGTCTACGGCAATAGCTGATGAGTGGGTCCTTGGCGCGCTCGGCCTCGCTGAGAAGCGAATAGAAGATGCCTTCGCGGACGCCGAAGACTGAAAATTGCACCGACTTTGGTTTCACCTTCTGGAGCAGTCGTTCCATCAGCAGCGCGCCGTAGGGTACGACCTCGCGCCTCGCCTTGGAAATCCTGGAGCCGCCGGGAAGAGTCGAGATGGATTTCGTCTTGTAGAGTAATTCGGCGAAGTCGATGGCTGCGGTACGGCTCAGGTCGTATTCGTGCATGACGTTCAGCGGGTAATCGGAGCCGGCCATGTGCATCTTTGCAATCGCCCGCCAGGTGCCTCCGACTGCATAAAACGTGCGGTCGTCGCCGTCCTTCAGCCAAGGGATGCCGGCAATCGCCTTGTCGATCAGGCCGGCGGCCTTTTCGATCTTGCCTGCGGTCATGTCGATGAGCCGGAGGCCACCAAGCGGAAGCGTGATGGCATTACGGACCTCGCCGCCCCTGATGTCCACCAGTTCGACGCTGCCGCCGCCCAAGTCGGCAACGATGCCGTCTGCGTCGGGAACCCCCATTAGGACACCCTGAGCGGCGATGCGGGCCTCCTCCTCGCCGGTTAGGATATTGACTTCGACGCGGCAGATCTCTTCGGCGATGCGGATGAACGTGCCGCCGTCCACAGCGTCCCGGACCGCAGCGGTCGCGATCACCTTCAAGATGCCCACGTCGAGAGAATCGGCAACGGCGCGGAACCGCTTGAGCGCGTTGACCGCGCATTCGATGGAGTCCGTGCCGAGGCGGCCGGTGCTGGCGACCTTGCGGCCGAGTCCGCACAGCTCTTTTTCGTTGAAGAACGGGGTCGGCGCCCGAACCGCGCCTTCGTAGATGACGAGACGGACGGAGTTGGAACCGATGTCAATGACGCCGACTGGCGGACCGGTGGAGATTTCGACCCGCTGGGCTGCACTGAAGCGCCTGGTGAAAAGCATGATCTTCGCCTCAGTTTCGTCGCCTGGCGCCGGAGACCAGCGGCAAGCGAGTTCTACACCTGCGCGGCATGCCATTTTTGCTGCCGCAGTGTCCAGCGTTCGAGGGCGCCACGGCCCTGACTAGCGCGATTCAGCGCATTTGGGTGAGGCCTTAGTGCAGCATTCCACATAAGAACACCGGGTCATTCGGGTGAGATGGGACAAGTGCGATATTTCGGGCACGGGCACGCGCACGGGCACGGCTGCGGCTACGGCCCGGAGGCCGGGAAGCGGACGATTGGTTAACCCGCCTTTCTCCCAGGGATTCGGGTCGTCATCGCTCCAGGGCGGGTTGTTCGGCCAGAAGGGACGCGAAAAGCGTATGGGGTCATACGGTTGAGCGGTCCGTCATGCTGGAAGCATGCCTCCGGCATGACGCCGATGGCCCGCCCTGGGCGACCCGAAGGGCGGGTCCAAATGGCTGACAGACTGTGTCGCGTCGGAGACGCGCTTCTAGTGTTCCGACTCTGACATATGGTTCCCTGCCGGGAACCTGAATGTCAGCCCGGAACACTAGGCAACCTTTTGATTGTGTTCTGGATTCACAAACATTTGACGACCTCTACCCGGGAATCAAATGTTTGAGCCAGAACACTAGCACGAACCACTTGCCCGTCGTGTCGGAGACGCGCTTCCAGCACGATGAACCACATCGATCTGCGTGTTTCTCCTGGTCTGTCAGCCATCTGACCTCCGTGACGACCACACCCCCTGGGAGAAAGGCGGGTTAACGCAGCAACGATGGCGGCGTTTGAACTCAGGGGAGGATCTTGTCCCAATAAAGTTTTGGGATATCCGGTCCACCGACAGCCTTCAATTCGACGGTGAGGGTCGGGGAGGTGACGTTGATCTCCGAAAGCCTGCCGTCGATCAGATCGAGGCCGGCAAAGAAAATATCCCATTCCTTCAGCTTGGCGCCGACCTCGCGGCAGACCTTTTCCTCCCTGTCCGTCAGTGAGGTGAGAACGGGCCGGCCGCCGGAGTGGATGTTGGCGACGAAGTTGCCTTCGGCGGGAATGCGTCCCAGAACGCCGGCAACCTCGCCTTCGAGCATCATGACCCGCTTGTCGGTCTCCTTGACGTTGGGCAGAAACTCCTGCGCGACGATCGGCTCGGCGGAGTGCGAGAGCAGTTCGTCGAGATGGCGGGGGAGGTCTGGGTCATCGGCGTTGGTGCGCACGATCATTTCGCCGCCGAACAACGACAGCGGCTTGAGGACGATCTCACCAGTGCGGCGGGCGAAGGCGGTGATGAGTTCGCGGTCGTGGGCGATCAGGGTCGCCGCCATGAGGTGTGGAAAGTGCAGTGCGCTCAGCTTCTCGGGCGTGTTGCGGATGGCACGCGGATTATTCAGGACGCGCGTCGTGGCGGGGAGAAGCTCGAGCAGGTAGGTGTTGGAGAAGTAGGCCATGTCGAAGGGCGGGTCCTGGCGGACGAGTACGACGGGAAACTCGCGCAATGCGCGCCTTTGAGGTTCACCGAGGGTGAAGGGGTTCTTCGTATCGCCGGGGTTGACGCGGGCGGTTCGCATCAGGGCTGTGATCTCGCCGCCATCGATTGACACGGCCTGAGGCTGGAATTCGTAACACTGCAGGCCGCGCGCTTGGGCTTCGGCCATCAGCGCGAACGTGGTGTCGCCCTTGATGTTGATTTTTTCGGGCGGGTCCATCTGCACGGCGATCGTTTTCATCGGCGGTCTTTCGGCTGGCGGGAACAGGGGCGGTGGTTGTCGCGGCTAACCTAGTGTGGCGTCGCGCCTTAATTGACCTGTTGGTGCCGCACAGGAGTTGTCAATTGAGGCGCGATGAACGCCACACTAAGCCATTGTTTTCGCTAGTGGCCTTCATGTCTCGCCTAAATCGTCAGCGGTTGCGGCCAGC
>JAHJSN010000023.1 GCA_018830445.1 Alphaproteobacteria bacterium
CTCAACACTTGTTTGCCCAACATTCGGCAAGCCGATGTTGGCGTGCGCAAGCTTGTGTTGACGTTATTGCCTGCTCAACACTTGTTTGCCCAACATTCGGCAAGCCGATGTTGGCGTGCGCAAGCTTGTGTTGACGTTATTGCCTGCTCAACACTGCGCAAGCTTGTGTTGACGGTCTAAAGTCGTGTGAGTCTTTGTGGGCTCCACACTTCCTAAAGTCGTGTGGAAGCCGCCACCGACAGGAGTCGGACTTGTTCGTTGCGCCTTCAGGTGCCGACACGCACCCGGCGCCGGACATCCTTGATGGCCCTTCGGTTGCCCAGTGCCAACCGGGCCATGACAATTCTCCGCTGACAGGACAGGGAGGGGTAGAAAGAGCGTAGTGGTCGAAGCTGGCGGTGGCGAAGCTTATTCAGCCGCGATGGCGTAGGGGCGGCGGGCGGAGGCTTCGCAATAGCGGAGCCGGTCCGGTGTCCTGATGTCGATGTCGTAATCAATCTCAGCGTCTTCATCGATGTAGATCGAGGCAGCGTCGATGGCGCCCTTGAAGCGGCCTTTGATCACTACGCGCACCGCGATGATGTTGCCGTCGACCCGGCCGCCGACATTGATCACCAGCGTATGGCACCGGCACTCGCCGACCACCGTACCTGCCACCACAATCTCGCCGTTCGATTCCACCAGCCCGTCGACCTGCAGACCGCGCTCGATGACGGAAGGGCGTGGCCTGGTCGGTAGCGTGAGTTGCTCGGTTCGCGTCACGAAGCGCTCGAGGTCGAAGGGTGTCACGTTTGCCGCCAGATGCGGTTGCGGCGGCGCGCGGCGGCGGGCAACCGCACGCGGACGCAGAGGTGTCACGTCCAGGCGCTGCAACGGCACCGGCACGCGAACCGGGCCTCCGCGCTGCTGGATGATCGCGCGGCGCACCCCGACGAGCGTCATGAACATCAGCATGACAGCCGTCCCGACGACGGCCTGCAGGGCCTGTGGCGGCGAGACGTTCGCGCCCCAGACGGGGGTCATTGCGCGCATCAACATATCCAGTCCCGGCACCGACCAGCGAATGCTGTCGATGTCGGCGGTCGCGTATTGGTAGGCTCTATGGAGACGGGGGACTATCGGCGCATGCGAGAGGGTGGCAAGACGGAGCGGGAGAGGTTCTGTCGCGCGTGCCGCCTGGTCCGAGATTTCGAGACTTGGGGGAACGCGCCATCCGGCCCTCTCGGCGACCGGCAGCCTCAAAGCGAACCGGGCGGGGCTGTCGTCGTGGAAGGAAACCGGACGCATACTGGCATTCAAGTCCCCTGCACCTGCATAACTTGCGGTTTTCAGCAACGCGGGCGCCGACGCAGGTTCGCGTGCCGAATCCAGCCCGGCCAGCGCCGACGGCCGGGGATAATGCGGGTCAGCGGAAGCCTTCGCGTAAGGCAGGATGGTGAGGACGTCGCGAGAATTTTTCAGGACGCCACCGGGCGGCAGGGAAGAAACTGCAACCAACGCTGCGGGTCTCAGGTTTCGCATTCTAATCGACCAGAGGAACTGGTGGATGTCGATGCTCGCCATGCGGTTGAGCTGGAGGTTGCGCTGAACGCGGTCCACCAGGGCCGCCACCTCGTCACTTGCCAGGACGCCGAGAAATCCGAGCGCCGCGGGATAACGCCGGCCCCGTTGGTAAGCGGGTTCGCCGAGTGGGGGGACGGCGAGAATAATAACCTCAAGGTCGGCAACGCCCTTTTGCGCAAACCCAAGTTCTTCGGCGGCCGCACGCGTGAGATCGAGCTTACGGTCGGTGTGGAACGGGCCGAAGTCATTTACCCGGACATGAACCGTGCGGCCGTTGTCCGGATTCCAGACCAGCAGCTCGGTACCATCGGGAAGGTTGGAACTCGAAGCCCGCGTTGGATCGCCCGCATCGAAAACCTCGCCTGAAGAGGTATATTTGCCCGTGTTGTAGCGGTCGATGGAGGGGTGGTCGTAATGGGTGGCGCTGATCTTCATCGTCCTACCGATCCACTGGCGTGTCTCGGCAATCGTTTTTACGCGATGACAGATCTTCTTATAGCAATGGGTTTCGCCGGGGGTCTTGGCGGCGGCTGGTGGGGCGAAGCCGCAGTCGGCCAGGCACAAGGCAAAGACATACAAGCAAACCAGCGCGATCGACGAACCGTACCGGCCGAGCGCGCACTGCTGAAAACGGGCCCTGAACGCGGCTACTCCCATAACGCAAAATTACCACTTCGCGCGGCTTGCCAGGGCCGCTCAGCTTCAACGCCCGTCGCCGGGCTCCCTCCCGCGAACGTGTCAGCAAATAGTAATCATTCCGTATAATACGTTTCTCAAAAAATCCGCACAGCAAGTTGTATCGCCGTCATATTTTTTGGATGGGCTGGCGCATTCGGACCACGTTCAGGAAATGCGCGCGTGGCCGGGCGCTCATTTGTTCAGTATCAGCCATTCAGTGCAACGCAGCGCCCAGTCTTCGGACAGGATGCTTATGTCGTTATCGATATAAGCCCGGCCCATTTCGGCGAGTGCCTCGCGGTCCTCCGCCAACCGTTCGACGACACACCAGCGGTTCCATTCCAGCGTCACGCCCCAATGGGCTTGGCGGATGTTGGCATCCGGCAGCCGGTAATGAAACGTGGGGCGAGGCTTGACCAGTTTGCCGGGAATCTTCGCGCGTACGCGTTGCTCGTCCAGCCACAAGAACAAAGGCAGCATGTCGACTTCGCGATTCCGCGTCGGATTGTGGATCAGGTAATCGTCGATCAGAGCATCCCTGTCCGGCCAGTATTCGTCGCTTAGGATCTTATGGGCGTAGGCCTGCGGAAATGGGTCGGCAAACGCCATAATCCGCCGAGCCATGTCGACCGATATGATCGCACGCAGCCATTCGGAGAGCAGGATTTCCGCCTTGAGGATCGCCAAGATCCAGTTCGGATCGCGTGTTGCTATCTCAGGGTTGAGCTGGACACCGAACGCGTGAAGGAGGTTGTCGCGAGTCCCCTGAGCGCCTTCTTCGCGCAAGGCACCGATCAACGCTTCGAGTTCGCCAAGGTCGGCGAATTCGATGGGCGGGCAGACCACCTCGTAAGGGATGACGAGAGAACCGATGTCTCCGTACATCTCGCGCATCGCATCGGAAAACGTATCCATGAAGCCCTGCAGGCCCGTCGACGAGGGTGCCGGCGAATCCGGTGCGCGATGGGCGTATTGGGTGTCGAGCTCGACGACGAAGTCGCCGAAGCGCGTGCCTTCGATCCGATAGCGGTGCGGGTCATCGCGGCGGTAATCACCGCCGTACAGATCGGCGATGCGGCGGGCGACCTTGCCGGCACCTACCGCAGCAAACTCTATTTCCACCCCAACGCGGCGCGGCCGGTTTTCGAAACTCGTTCCGCGCGGGGGCATTCGCAATCTTGAAAGCGATGTCATCGGGACGTCGGACCCTCCACACGTCGAAACGCCAAATCAGTTATAATGTTCCACGGACAGCAAAACCAAGCCTTCACGATAGCTTGGCCGGCCGGTGTTTACCATTCGTTAACCAATTTGCCATGAAGCTCGGCGGCCCACCTGTTTGGAGATCGGAGGTCGACGGTGCCGGACGACTCGCAACCGCTGGAAGCCATTGTCGCGACCTGGCTCTTGCACCTACAGCATGAGAAGGGCGCAGCGGAAAATACGCTTTCGGCCTATGGGCGGGACCTTGCGCAATTTGCCGGGTTTCTCGGCAGGAGGCTTGGACGGCCGGCGTCGCTCCTGGACGTGCAATCGCTCGACCAGCGGACGTTCCGGGCATTCATGGCGGCACGGCGGAAAGACGGTATCGAATCGCGCTCGCTGTCGCGAACGATGTCGGCGCTGCGGTCGTTCTTCAGCTGGCTGGAGCGGCGGGAGATCGCAAAGAACCGCTCGGTCCTGCAAGTCCAGATGCCGAAAAAGCCACACGGCGTGCCGAAGCCGCTGACCGTCGACAAGGCTCAAGCGACGGTGGCATCGGGCATGGCGCAAAAGGTCGATTGGATCGCGGCTCGCGATACCGCCGTACTCCTGCTGCTCTATGGCTGCGGGCTGCGCATATCAGAAGCGCTCGGCCTGACGCGCGCCGAAGCACCGCTGGCAGGGCGCGACAGCATCCTCATCAACGGCAAGGGCGGACGCGAGCGGATGGTGCCGGTACTGGCGGTCGTGCAGGAGGCGGTTGCCGGTTACCTTGAATTGTGCCCCTACCCTTTGCATGCCAGCGACCCACTGTTCGTCGGAGCCAAGGGCGGACCGCTTTCGCCGCGCATCATCCAGCTGACCATGAAAAGGTTGCGCGAAGACCTTGGGCTTCCCGATACAGCTACACCGCATGCACTTCGGCACTCGTTTGCGACGCACCTGTTATCGGCCGGAGCCGACCTGAGGCAGATCCAGGAACTGCTCGGTCACGCTTCGCTTTCGACGACGCAGATCTATACCGAGGTTGACCGCGACCGGCTGATCGCGGTCTATGACGCTGCGCATCCCAGGGCCTGATGGCCTGGCGGGGGCGGCTGGGTGGCATGCGGGCAAGGTTATTGCGTCGAAGTATGGAGTCGCGCGTTGCATTCGATCGGCCATTTGTTTGCTGAGCCCGCCCGGGCCTGCATCCGGTTACTCGCATTCATTTCGATTGCGCTTGCGCCGGCGATTGCCCTGGCGAAGGACGAGAAATCGTGCGGCGGCAAGGACATCCTGCACGAGTTGCGCGAAACCGACCCCAGTGCCGTGAGCGCCGTTCTGGCGGAGGCGAGCGGAATCGCCAACGACGGCGCGGTGCTGTGGCGGATTTCGCGCGCTGGCGTCACCAACTCCTATCTGTTCGGCACGGTGCACATGACCGACGAACGTGCGACCAAATTGTCGGTCCGCGTGATCGAGGCCATCGTGGGCTCGCGGGTGGTGGCGCTCGAAGTGGCCGATGTCGCACCGACGGCGATGGCGGAGGCGATCACCAGGACACCGGATCTGATGATGTTCGAAGGCGGGCGGCGCCTCGACCTTCTGATTTCGCCCGAGGCCTTCGAGGAGGTCAAACGCCAGCTCGATGCGGCCCGACTTCCTGCGGCGTTCGCCCAGAACTTCAAGCCGTGGGTCATCTCCATGTTGATGGCGGTCACCGATTGCGAACGCGAGCGCCTGAACGACGGCAAGCCCGTCGTCGACATGCGCATCGCCGAGATTGCACGATCGAAGGATGTTCCCGTCGTCGGCCTCGAAACGGTCGAAGACCAGTTGGCGGCGGCCGCCTCGGTGCCGATGGAAGAGCAGGTCGCGATCCTCAAATCCAGTTTGAAACTGGTGGACCGTGCCGAGGATCTGCGCGAGACGATTCTCAGCCTCTATCTGTCGCGGAGGATCGGCGCGGCGCTACTGCTGCAAAGGTTGCTTGCGGAGAAGAACGGTATTGCAGGCGCGACGTTCAACGGCTTCAAGACCGCGATGATCGACAATCGCAACCGGGCGATGCGAACGCGTGCGCTGCCGCTCTTGAGCGAGGGCGGCGTTTTCATCGGCGTCGGCGCGCTGCACCTGATCGGGGAGAACGGTCTCGTGGCGCTTTTGAGGAATGCGGGGTATCGCGTCGAACCGGTGGAGTGAACGCTCCTGTGCCGATCAGCCTGCGAAGCGGTTCACGAGAATTACCGTCGTAGCCGCCGTTACGGCGCTGACCGAAGCACCCCACACCATATCGACAACGGCAATGTTCAGCGGAAAATCCTTCAGCACGGCGAGGTTCGTCAGATCGTAAGTGGCGTAGGACACCAAACCGAAAAGCGCGCCCATCATGGCGGCGGACTTCCAGTCGCCATTGTCGAGCGCAGGCTGCACGACGAAGACGAACAAGCCTATCGAATAAACAAGATAGAACCCGATAGCGGCAGCCAAATTGATGTTCTCAGCCATAAGCGGCCCAAGGCCCTGGCGATAGAAGTCACGCGCCACGACACCAAGCCAAATCAGATCGAGGATCAGAAGAATGCCTGCCAGAGTGATGTAGGCCAGGAGCGGCTTCATTGCGAACACCCTACGTAACCGTGAACTCGCACCCAATTACGCAGCAGCATCGCAATAAGACCACCGAGCCAGCCAAAAATTCATGCGACAGGCTGGCGGAACCCGAACAACTTGCCGCGGCCGGTCACATATGGATCGGGCGCTTATCGACGGCGAGGGCGGCTTCCTTGACGGCTTCGGTCAGCGTCGGGTGGGCATGGCAGGTGCGGGCGAGATCTTCGGCGGAACCGCCGAACTCCATGATGACGGCGGCTTCGGCGATCAGTTCGCCGACGTGCGGGCCGATCATGTGGACGCCGAGGACGCGGTCGGTGTTGGCGTCGGCGAGGACCTTCACGAAGCCTTCGGTGGTGCGGTTGACCTTGGCGCGGCCGTTGGCAAGGAACGGGAACTTGCCGGCCTTGTACTCGATGCCGGCTTCCTTCAATTCCTCCTCGGTCTTGCCGACGGTCGCGACTTCGGGAGCGGTGTAAATGACGCCGGGGATGACGCCGTAGTTGACGTGACCGGATTGCCCGGCAAGGATCTCGGCGACGGCGACGCCCTCGTCCTCCGCCTTGTGGGCGAGCATCGGGCCGGCGATGACGTCACCGATCGCGTAGATGCCTTTGACGTTGGTCTGGAAGTGATTGTCGACGACGATGCGGCGGCGGTTGTCGATGGCGACGCCGCTTTCCTCAAGACCGAGGCCTTCGGTATAGGGCACGCGGCCGATGGCGACGAGGACGACGTCGGCCTCGATTTTCTGTGCTTCACCGCCGGCGGCGGGCTCGACCGTCACCGTGCAGAGAGAACCGTTCCGTTCGAGACCCGTCACCTTCGCGCCGAGCTGGAAGGTGAAACCCTGTTTGATCAGGATCTTCTGGAACTGGGTCGCGACTTCGAGATCCATGCCGGGAACGATGCGGTCGAGGTATTCGACGACGTGGACTTCGGCACCGAGCCGTCGCCAGACGGAGCCCAGTTCAAGGCCGATGACGCCGGCGCCGACGACGAGCAGCTTTTTGGGGACCTGCTGCAATTCGAGCGCACCTGTTGAGGATACGACCTGCTTTTCATCGATGTCGATGCCGGGCAGGCGGGCGACGTCGGAGCCGGTGGCGATGACGATCGATTTGGTTTCGAGGTCGGTTGCCTCGCCGCCGTTTTCAGGCGTGACCCGCACCACGGCGGGTGCCGCGATGGAGCCGAGGCCATGGTAAGTGTCGATCTTGTTCTTCTTCATCAGGTAGGCGATGCCGTCGACGTTGCCCTTCACGCCCTCGGCCTTGAACGCCATCATCTTCTCAAGGTCGAGTTTCGGCGAGACGTCGATACCCATCTTAGCGAACCCGTGACCGGCTTCGTCGAACAGTTCGGAAGCATGCAGCAGCGCCTTGGATGGAATGCAGCCGACGTTGAGGCAGGTGCCGCCATGGGATACGCGCTTCTCGACGACGGCGACCTTCATCCCGAGCTGGCTGGCGCGAATGGCGCAAACGTAGCCGCCGGGGCCGGTGCCGATGACGACGAGATCGTAGGGGCCTGACATGATTGTTCTTCCTTCCAGTCGAATGCTTCACTACGCGTGCCCGCGTGCGCGATGCGGCGCAGTGCCGTTCGGCGATGATTCGGTCTTAGAACCTATAGATCCAAAACGAAACGGTGGGGGTCTTCGAGGCACTCCTTGACGCGCACGAGGAAGGTGACGGCTTCCTTGCCGTCGACGATGCGGTGGTCGTAGGAGAGCGCCAGATACATCATCGGGCGGGCGGCAATCGTGCCGTCCTTCAAGACGACAGGGCGCTGCTCGATTCGGTGCATGCCGAGGATGCCGGACTGCGGCGCATTGAGGATCGGCGTCGACATCAGCGAGCCGTAGACGCCGCCATTGGAGATGGTGAAGGTGCCGCCCTGCATTTCCTCGATGGTCAGCTGGCCGGAGCGGGCGCGCTTGCCGAACTCGGTGATTGCGCCTTCGATCTGGGCAATCGACATCGTTTCGGCATCGCGCACGACAGGCACGACGAGGCCCTTCTCGGAGCCGACGGCGACGCCGATGTGATAGTAGTTCTTGTAGATGATGTCCTGGCCGTCGATCTCCGCATTGACCGCCGGGATCTCGCGCAGCGCCTGGATGCAGGCCTTGACGAAGAAGCCCATGAAGCCAAGCTTGACGCCGTGGCGCTTCTCAAAGAGGTCCTTGTACTGGTTGCGGACGTCCATGACGGCGGACATGTCGACGTCGTTGAAGGTCGTCAGCACGGCGGCTGTGTTCTGGGCGTCCTTGAGGCGGCGGGCGACGGTCTGGCGCAGGCGCGACATGCGCACGCGTTCTTCGCGCGCCACGTCAATTTCGCTCGAAGGGACGCGGAGGCTTTGCGCGGGCATCGGCGCGGGCGGCGCGGGCGGCGCGACGTATGTTGCCGGAGCCGAATATCCCTGCGCCGGAGCGGACTTGGCTTCGGCGACATCGTGCTTAAGCACTTGACCGCGGCGGCCGCTGCCTTCGACGTCGTTCGCCGACAGGCCGGCTTCGGCGAGGGCCTTGCGGGCCGCGGGCGATGGCGGCATGTCGCCTGCCGACCCATTGCCGGAGCCGGCAGCCGGCTTCGCGGTTTCAGCGGCGGCGGGCTTCGAAGGAGCCGATGGTGCCGCGGCGGGGGGAGGAGCAGCAGCTGCGGCTTCACCCTCATTGAGCGAACCGAGCAGCGCACCAATCGCGACCGTCTCGCCCTGCTTGACGACAATCTCGCCCAAGACGCCGGCCGCTGGCGCGTAAATCTCCTGGGTGACCTTGTCGGTTTCAAGTTCCACCAGCGGCTCGTCGGCCTTGACCGCGTCGCCGGCCTTCTTGAACCACTGGCCGACGGTCGCCTCGGTGACGGACTCGCCCAGCGTCGGTACCTTGATCTCAATCGCCATTTTGGTCGAACCTCTTCCTTTTTCCATTCGAGGCGGGGCGGCTCTACCTTTTCGGGAAAGACAGCCATCCATAGCCAGCTAAATTTTCAATTCGTTGATCGGCAGAACCATGTGCCCCGCGAACGATGATGCCCAACTCAAACCGTCAAGGCTTCTCCAACGAGCGTCTTCTGTTCCATCAGGTGGCGGCTCAGGAGACCGGTTGCGGTCGAAGCCGAAGCGGGCCTTCCTGCGTAATTGGGACGCGTCTTCTTCGCGCCGATATGGTCGAGGACCCATTCGATGTTCGGCTCGATGAAGGTCCACGCGCCCATGTTCTTGGGTTCCTCCTGGCACCAAACGTATTCGGTGACGTTTTCGAAGCGATTCAGTTCCTGGATCAGCGTGCGCGCCGGGAACGGATAGAGCTGCTCGATACGATAGATGTAGACGTCGTCGAGGCCCAGTTTGTTGCGTTCGTCCAGAAGGTCGTAATAGACCTTTCCCGAACAGAAAACGACGCGAGAAATTTCGGCATCGGGCTTGAGCTTGAACTCGCTGGCAGGGTTGGGCTGGAGGTGATCGGCGTCATCCCACAGGACCCGGTGGAAGGTCGTGCCGGGACCCATGTCCGCGAGGCGCGAGACAACGAGCTTGTGGCGCAGGAGCGACTTCGGTGTCATCAGAACCAGCGGCTTGCGGAACTTACGATGGAGCTGGCGGCGCAGAGCGTGGAAGTAGTTGGCAGGCGTGGTGCAGTTGGCGATCTGCCAGTTGTCCTCGGCGCAAAGCTGCAGGTAACGCTCCAGGCGGGCCGAAGAGTGTTCCGGGCCCTGGCCCTCGTAGCCGTGGGGCAAAAGGCAGACCAGGCCCGACATGCGAAGCCACTTGCGCTCACCGGAGGAGAGGAACTGGTCGAAGATCACCTGGGCGCCGTTGGCAAAGTCGCCGAACTGGGCTTCCCAGAGAACGAGCGAATTGGGCTCGGCGAGCGAATAGCCATACTCAAAGCCGAGAACGGCTTCTTCGGAAAGCATCGAGTTGATGACCTCGAAGCCTGCCTGATCGGGTGAAATTCGGCGCAGCGGCGTGAAGCGGCGCTCCGTTTCCTGATCGACAAAAACCGCGTGGCGCTGCGAAAAGGTGCCGCGCTCGCTGTCCTGACCCGACAGCCGAACAGGAAATCCCTCACTCAGAAGGCTGCCAAACGCGAGATGCTCGCACATCGCCCAATCCAGCCCCTCGCCGGACTGGATCATTTCAGCGCGGCGTTCGAGAAGGCGGCTAACCGTCTTGTGAAGGTTGAAGTCGCCGGGGACCTTGGTAAGCCGCCGGCCGATGTCACGCAGGACATCGAGATCGACGGCGGTATGACCGCGGCGGGCTTCGTCTTCGGCAAAGCCGATCGACGACCAGCGGCCGTCAAGCCAGTCGGCCTTGTTGGGCTTATAACTGTCGGCGGCGGTGAGTTCGCTCTCCAGATGCGCGCGGAAGCCTTCGCGCATGCCGTCGACCTGCTCATCGGTCAAAACCTTTTCGACGACGAGACGTTCGGCGTACTGGGTCGCGACCGGCACATGCTGCTTGATCTTGCGGTACATGCGCGGCTGCGTGAACATCGGTTCGTCTGCCTCGTTATGGCCGTAGCGGCGATAGCAGACCATGTCGATGACGACCGGCTTCTGGAACTTCTGGCGGAATTCCGTGGCAACCTTGGCGACGTGTACGACGGCCTCGGGATCGTCGCCGTTGACATGGAAGATCGGCGCTTCGACCATCTTGGCCACGTCGGTGCAGTAGGGTGACGAGCGCGAGAAACGCGGGTTCGTCGTGAAGCCGATCTGGTTATTGATGATGAAATGCAGCGAGCCGCCGGTCCGGTGACCCTTGAGGCCGGACAAGCCGAAGCATTCGGCCACGACGCCCTGGCCGGCAAAGGCTGCATCGCCGTGGATCAGAAGGGGCAGGACGCAGGTGCGCTCGTTGGGATCGCAGCCATGCTGGTCCTGTTTGGCGCGCGTTTTGCCAAGAACGACCGGATCGACGATTTCCAGGTGGGAGGGGTTGGCGGTCAGCGACAAGTGGACGTTGTTGCCATCGAAGGTCCGGTCGGATGAGGCGCCGAGGTGGTATTTGACGTCGCCTGAACCCTCGACATCGTCGGGCTTGAAGGAGCCGCCCTTGAATTCGTTGAAGATCGCCCGGTGCGGCTTGGCCATGACGTTGGCGAGAACGTTGAGGCGGCCGCGGTGGGCCATGCCGATGATGATTTCCTTCACCCCCAGCTGGCCGCCGCGCTTGATGATCTGTTCAAGGGCCGGGACCATGGCTTCGCCGCCATCGACGCCGAATCGCTTGGTGCCGGTGTACTTGACGTCGCAGAACTTTTCGAACGCTTCGGCTTCGATCAACTTGTTGAGTATCGCCTTCTTACCTTCGATCGTGAAGCGGATCTCTTTTTCTTCGCCTTCGATGCGCTCCTGAAGCCAGGATTTCTGCGCCGGGTTGGAAATATGGGTGAATTCGACGCCGATATGGCTGCAATAGGTGCGCCGCAGGATCGTCAGGATCTGGCGCATGGTTGCAGTTTCAAGACCCAGGACCCGGTCGATGAAGATCGGGCGATCAAGATCGGCATCGGTGAAACCGTAGCTGGCTGGCTGCAATTCGTTGTGGATCCGGCGATCGGTGAGGCCGAGCGGGTCCAGGTCGGCGGCCAGGTGGCCGATGGCACGATAGGCGCGGATCAGCATCAGAGCGCGAATTGAATCCTGGATGGCGCGCAAGGACGCGGCCGGGGACATTTCCACCCCATAATACTGGGCGCGCTGAGCCAGCTTGCCGTGCAGCTCGCTTTGCAACTGTTCGTAATCGCCTGTCAGGGCCGAGACGAGGTCGCCGTTCGATTCCAACCGGGAGAGCGGGACGGCCCAGGACGGACCTGTGGGCTCGGCTTCGACCGTGCCGCCACCCTCGCGCAGGCTTTCGAAGAAATGCCGCCACTGGTCGGGCACCGATCCGGGATTGCGGGCATATTGTTCCTGAAGCTGTTCGATATAGGCGGCATTGGCGCCGTCGAGGAATGACGTCTGGAGGAACGACTGGTTGAGCGCTTGGCGGGACATCGGATGATCCTGTCCATGGGATTGTGAGCCGGGCAGTCCTAGCCGAACTGTCGTTCGCCAACCTGACCGGGCCCGCAGCCGCTTTTTTTGCGGGTGCGAACACTACCGGTTACTTAGTACACTTCGCCGCACTGTTTAAGTACGCCGATAGTGGCGGGTCCCCTACAATTCGCTCACGAAGAGGTGAGGCGCTCCAGCGCTCCTACTGCCGACGCTTCCTAAAGTCGTGGCTCCATAGGGCCAACACTTCCTAAAGTCGTGTTGGGCGCGCCGCGCGGTTTAAGTACGCCGATAGTGGCGGGTCCCCTGCATTTCGCTCACGAAGAGGTGAGGCGCTCCAGCGCTGACGTGCAGCTGCCGGACAGCAAGTTGCAGTTTATTGCTTGGCCGTTGTCGATTCGATGGGGGACGGGCGCCCGGAACAGGACCTCTGATTCGGCCTTGAGCCTTTTTAGGATTAGATTCCGGTTTTGCGGAGCAACTTATGCCAACGGCCGCGGCTTACGCAAACGTCTGGAGAGCTGGCCGGCGTGATCTTGCGAGCAACCCTGGCGGCAATCGTGTCTGTTTCGAGCTCCTTGCCGGACCGCAAGACCTCCGCAAGGTGGACCCGACCGAACCTGAGAAGCGTGATGTAGACAACAAATGCCATATCACGGCCGACATTGCCTTGGGTCGCAAGAACGGCATCGGCAATCCGACCTGCCAGCCGAGACGCAGGCGTCCCAATCTTGCAGAGGCCAAGGACTGCGCCGCTGTCCAATCGGACACGATTAGCAAACAGGCGGTGTTCAAGTAGGGGGAGCGCAGGCAACCCCAATTCGGCCAACCGCTCCAACGTAGCTGGGCGGACGAATTCGTTCTTCAGGTCCGGCCGCGCGGATAGTGCCGAAAGTATCTTTTCGCCGACCGGACGGTAATCGGCCGCCGGCAGCCTGTTGAACAAATCCTGGAGCATGCCGGCCCGTTCGCGAGCCTTCGCCCCGATATCGAATGCGCGACCTAGGGCGTCGATCATTCCTGGGATCAACGGAGCCCACCGCTCGGGGCTCTCATGAAGTCCCTTGATATCATGGTAGGTGAGGCGCGCCGTCGGATCGGCGATGATCGTCTTCAGGTTTTCGAGCGACAAGTCGGCACGCTTGACGATGTTCTCTTGCAGCGGCCTCGGCAGGTCGACGGCGGGAGCCGCCGCGCGCTTGGTTGTATTCGTTTTTTGCAGGCCCATTGCGTCGGCCAGGACTTGGATGTTGCCTGCGCCATAGGTGCCAGTTGCGCCGAGCCCTTGCTGCCTCAATCGGAAAAACCCCTGGAAGCAATCCCAGGACGGCGCGCCGGAGTTGAGGGCGCAGCCCATGACCGGCATGGGTATCCATGGCAGCGGCGCGGCTTGACCGGTCTTCAGTTCCGTGACCCGACCGTAAGGGTCTTTGATTGTCAGCGTATGTATTGTGGCAGGCAGCAACCAGGACTCCGACTTCGCCTGCTCGATCGATATGCGGACCGCCGGCCGCCTGGGATCCTCGGGACCGGAATAACTGCAATGTGTCTTCGAGATTTTGCCGTCGATATGCAGACCGTGGCCGTAAATGCGCGCGGCGCGAGCATCCGGGTTCTTGCGGATGCCGTCGCAAATGCTTTTCAGTCCGATCCGCGTCGCAATGTGTCCTGCGGTCGCGTAGTTGGCGTTGGCGACGTAGGCGACTTCGAGGTCGTAGTCGCGAACGAACGTCAACGCCGCGCCACCCAGGCCGTCCGCCTTCTTGGCGATGACGAGGTCGTTAGCGCGCGGATCGAAGGCGACCGACTTGCCCGCATTGAACTCGCGGAACTCCGCATCGAGGCGGGCGAATTCCTGATGGCTCTGATTGGCGTAAAAAACATAGCCGATCAGATAGAGCGCGGGCGCCAGCAACCACATGCGGTGTTGCGGGCGGGCCAGCGCTTCGAGTGCCAGGAAGAAGAACCCCGCATTGACCGTGATGATCGACCAGAACGGGGCCGCAAGGATCATCAGAAAGATCCCTGTGAACGGTATCACCTGCAAAAGGTAGATCACCGCGGTCAGCGCCAACCAGGCAAGCGCATGAGGCAGTTTGGAAAACATGGCGGCTCCCTTACGTTTGGAGCCGATATTAATCCGCGTGCGATGAAAGCCGGGTTATGAGCAAGTTAGCAAGCCATCAAGGGTCGGTTCAGAATGGAGCTCCGTGACGGCTAAAGGCCGATTACGCCGTCCTCGTGCTCTTTGGCTTTGTGGTCGGGCTCGAGGTGGATGACGACGTCGGAGCCTTCGATTTCGGCCTCCAGTTCGGCTTCAAGGCGGTCGCAGATGTCGTGGGCATCGGCGACGGACATGTCGCCTGGCACCACCAGATGGAACTCGATGAAGACGACGCGGCCGGAGTGGCGGGTGCGGATGTCGTGGGCTTCGATGGCGCCTTCGCCACTGCGCGAGATGGCCTGGCGGATGCGCGCCTGCATGTCTTCGGGGGCGGCTTCGTCCATGAGGGCACTGATCGACTGCGTTACGATGCGATAACCCATGAAGAGAATATTGGCGGCGACCAGCAGCGCCAGCATCGGATCGAGGATGGTCCAGCCGGTGAGGATAGCGAGAACGATGCCGGCAAAGACGCCGACCGAGGTCCAGACGTCGGTCATCAGGTGCCAGCCGTCGGCGGTGAGTGCCGGCGAGCGCCACAGATTGCCCTGACGGATCAGGTAGAGCGACCAGCCGCAATTGATCGCGGTTGCCAGTCCGTTGACAAGAAGGCCGACCGCCGGCTGCTCGATTGTGCGTGGATGGATCAGAGCGTGGCTCGCTTCGAGGACGATGAAGAGGGCGGCGACGATGATGAGCGCGCCTTCGAACACGGCAGAAAGCAGTTCCGCCTTCTCGTGGCCATAGGGGTGGTTGTCGTCGGCCGGCTTGTTCGCCACCCGGATCGCCGCCCAAGCAGCGATGCCCGCTGCGACGTTGACGATGCTTTCGAGCGCATCCGAATAAAGCGCGACCGAGCCGGTGATGAGATAGGCAATGTACTTCACCGCCATGACGACAAGCGCCACGGCAATCGAGACGGCGGCGACGGTGCGGATGCGGCGCTTCAAAGATGGCTCGTTCGCGGTGGCGGTGGAGTCGTCCATTTGGTTATGCTATCAAACCAGAAACCGTTAATAGTATTGCTAGTGTTCCGACTCTGACATATGGTTCCCTGCCGGGAACCTGAATGTCAGCCCGGAACACTAGGCTAAAGGTGGCATAGCCGGCGGCGAGCTTCTCCAGCAGCAGAAAAAGCCAGTACAGCATCGTTGTTTTTCCATAAGCTTCCGGCTGGTGGACGACTGCTTGCACCAAGGCAACTAACCACATAATGCAGGCGAATTTTGCCGGTCCGGCAGGACTGATAAAGAATTCGTTCGAAGGTGCAGACTTACCTAACCACACGATTCCAAAAACAAAGCTCATTAACGACGTGAACCACGTTCTCGCGATGAAGCCAAAAATCTGGTCCAGCACCATCGCAACTCTCCAATCAACTGAATTCGTGATACCAAAATTCAATCCAATGGTTCGCGTACGTGCATACTGCAACCACAAAGCGGGGAAGGCATCGGCCACCCCCGCATTCAAAATTCTCGATTTAGCCCCGTCAGCCCTTGAGGACTTCGACGAGCGTCTTGCCGAGGCGGGCTGGCGAGGGGGAGACGCGGATGCCGGCTTTTTCCATCGCGGCGATTTTCGAATCGGCACCGCCCTTGCCGCCGGAGATCACGGCTCCGGCGTGGCCCATGGTGCGGCCGGGAGGTGCGGTCAGGCCGGCGATGAAGCCCGCCATCGGTTTCTTGCGGCCCAAAGCCGCCTGTTCCTGCAACCAGGCTGAAGCGTCTTCTTCAGCGGAGCCGCCGATTTCGCCGATCATGATGATCGATTCGGTTTCCGGGTCGTCGAGGAACAGGTCGAGCATGTCGATGAACTCGGTGCCCTTCACGGGGTCGCCGCCGATGCCGACCGCCGTCGTCTGGCCGAGCCCTTCGTTGGTGGTCTGGAAGACGGCTTCATAGGTCAGCGTGCCGGAGCGGGAGAGAATGCCGACCGAGCCCTTTTTGAAGATCGAGCCGGGCATGATGCCGATCTTGCACTCGTTCGGCGTCAGCACGCCGGGGCAGTTGGGGCCGACGAGGCGTGAGTTCGACTTATCGAGGCGCGCCTTCACCTTGACCATGTCCATCACCGGCACGCCTTCGGTGATGCAGACGATGAGCGGGATCTCGGCATCGATCGCCTCGATGATTGCTGCGGCGGCACCGGCGGGCGGAACGTAGACGACGGAGGCGTTGGCGCCGGTCGCATCCTTACCTTCCTTGACGCTGGCGAAGATCGGCAGCTTGTGGCCGCCGGAACCTTCCCACGTCTCGCCGCCCTTCTTGGGATGGATGCCACCGACCATCTTGGTGCCGTGATAGGCGAGCGCCTGCTCGGTGTGGAAGGTGCCGGTCTTGCCGGTCAGGCCCTGCACGAGAACCTTGGTGTCTTTGTTGATAAGGATGGACATGCCTGTTGGCTCCTTTGGGCTTCGCCCCGTCGTAATGTGTTGTATCGGCTCGCAACCATTTCCAATTCAAGCGGCGCGTAAGCGCCTTCAATCGAACTGGTAGAGAAGCAGCGCGAAGTCCTGTTCTGAAATCTTCTGCTTGCCGGCGGTGACGTATCTCAGATCATTGGCGCTCGGCTCGAAAGCCAGCCAATTGGTGCCGTTCTGCCTCTTGCGGATTTCCGCTTTTGGATATTGCTGGCGGATATCTTCCTCGATCGGGTCGAACAATTTGATGAGATCCGCCGGCTTCTCGGAGAGCGCGAATACCGTGCACTCGTTCTTCTGGATCCGCATCGCGATACCCAGTTTCTGGTTCTGGAAGCGAAGCTCGCCTTCGTTGCCCGGCACGAGATCAAGACGGCCTTCGTAGGCCGAAGGCTTAATCTCCGAGAGATTTCGTCCAGCCGTCATGCACTCCTGGAACAGCTCGGTCGCGAGCGCGAAGCGTTCACAACGGGTGCGGTTGCCCGCGTCGTCCTCTTTCGCGCAGTCAGGCTTTTGTCCGGCATAACCGGGAGCCGGGCCGCCTGAGAGCGATGCGAGGAGCGTGAAGACGAACAGACCGGCAATTTGCGATACGCGCACCATCGACTTTCAAGCTCCCCTGATTGCGGCGACGATTTTCTGGGCGGCGTCGTCGAGGTCATCGGCGGCGATCACGTTGAGGCCGGACTCGTTGATGATGTTCTTGCCGAGATCGACGTTGGTGCCTTCGAGGCGGACGACGAGCGGGACGTCGAGGCCGACTTCCTTGACGGCTGCAACCACGCCTTCGGCGATGACATCGCATTTCATGATGCCGCCGAAGATATTGACAAGGATGCCTTTGACGGCGGGATCGGCGGTGATGATCTTGAAGGCCGCCGTCACCTTCTCCTTCGACGCGCCGCCGCCGACGTCGAGGAAGTTCGCAGGCTCCTCGCCATACAGCTTGATGATGTCCATGGTCGACATGGCGAGGCCGGCGCCGTTGACCATGCAGCCGATGTTGCCGTCGAGAGCAACGTAGGCAAGGTCGTACTTGGAGGCTTCGATTTCCTTTTCGTCTTCTTCCGTGATGTCGCGCAGTTCGACGACGTCGGGGTGACGGAAAAGGGCGTTGTTGTCGAAGGAGACCTTGGCGTCGAGTACGCGCAGGCGGCCATCCTTGAGGACAACGAGAGGGTTCACTTCGAGAAGCGACATGTCCTTCTCGGTGAACGCCTTATATAATGTGGGGAACAACGACTTGGCGTCGTCGGCGGTGACGCCTTCGAGCTTCAGGGCGCCGCACAGGGTCTTGATGTCGGCATCGGTGACGCCGGTATCTGGATCAATCGCGACGGTGATGATCTTTTCAGGGGTTTCTTCGGCGACCGTCTCGATGTCCATGCCGCCTTCGGTGGAAACGACAAAGGCCGGGCGCCCGACAGTGCGGTCAATCAGCATCGAGAGGTAGAGTTCGCGGGCGATCTCGGCGCCGTCCTCGATATAGAGGCGGTTGACCTGCTTGCCCGCTGGACCGGTCTGCTTGGTGACAAGCGTCTTGCCGAACATCTCCTTGGCGTTGGCGATGGCTTCGTCAGCGGAGAAGCTGACGCGGACGCCCCCCTTGGCATCGGAAGAGAGTTCCTTGAACTTGCCCTTGCCGCGTCCGCCGGCGTGGATCTGGCTCTTCACGACATAAACCGGGCCGGGCAGCGACTTCACCGCGGCTTCGATCTCACTGAGCGACGTGACGGGCGCGCCCTTCGAGACCGGTGCGCCGAAACTCTTCAAGACCTGCTTGGCCTGGTATTCGTGAATGTTCATCGTGTCACCACCCGTGTTCTCGATTGTCGCTAAGGCGGGATCACCCGCGCAGTCTGCCGCCGACTTATGGCCCGCTTCCGGTGCCGGACTAAAGGAGCAAATTACTGATTACCCCTTGGCATACAATATGCCAAGGGGTTTGTTTGCTTTCGGTGTACACCGTCGCAGTTGGGACCCGGTTTAACGCGCCGTCGACCGCCACCGGGCCCGAGCGGAGTGTTGTCGTTGGCAGGCGGCCGCATTCGATGGCGAAGCCTGCGGCTTCAGCCTATGCGTTGCCGAGGTTCGGGGCGATGCGGTTGCAGGCATCGACCAGCGACTTCACCGATTCGACCGACTTCATCAGCATGGCGCGCTCGGAGCCGTTGAGATCGATTTCGACAACGCGCTCGGCACCACCGGCACCGATCACGCACGGCACGCCGACGTAAAGGCCCTTCACTCCGTATTCGCCGTTGAGGTAGGCGGCGCATGGCAGAACGCGCTTCTTGTCCTTCAGGAAGCTGTCGGCCATTTCGATCGCCGCTGCGGCGGGCGCGTAATACGCCGAACCGCTTTTCAACAACGCAACGATCTCGCCGCCACCCTTGCGGGTGCGATCAACCATGGCGTCGAGGCGATCCTGCTTGATCCAGCCCATGCGCACGAGGTCAGGCAGCGGGATGCCGGCGACCGTCGAATAGCGGACGAGCGGCACCATGTCGTCGCCGTGGCCGCCCAGCACGAATGCGGAAACGTCTTCAACCGAGACGTTGAGTTCGGAGGCGAGGAAGTGGCGGAAGCGGGAGGCGTCAAGGACGCCGGCCATGCCGATCACCATGTTGCGCGGCAGGCCGGAGGCTTTCTGCAGCGCCCAGACCATGGCATCGAGCGGATTGGTGATGCAGATCACCAGCGCGCCGGGGGCGTACTTCTTGATACCCGCACCGACCTGCTCCATCACTTTCAAGTTGATTTCGAGGAGGTCGTCGCGGCTCATGCCCGGCTTGCGCGGCACGCCCGCGGTGACGATGCAAACGTCGGCGCCTTCGATGTCGGCATACGTGTTGGTGCCCGACATGCGGCAATCGAACCCTTCGACCGCACCGGACTGCGAGAGGTCAAGCGCCTTGCCGTTCGGCAGGCCTTCGGCTACGTCGAACATGACGATGTCGCCGAGTTCCTTGAGACCGGCAAGGTGTGCCAGCGTGCCGCCGATCATTCCAGAACCTATCAAAGCGATCTTGGTTCGCGCCATAGCGGGAAAACTCCTCGTGTCAGAGAGATTGCGACAATGCTGGCGTCGGGAACCGTAAAGCGCGGCCGCGGAGGCCAACGCTCGGGCAGCAACGCGTGTAACGCCTTGCTAGACCGAAACAGGAGCGCTTTCAAGCAAGCCATCAGGCGAACAAACAATAGTGCCGCGGTGGCGCCGAGAGCAATCAGACCGGGCCGAGCGTCGAACGAGCCCGTTCGTCGCGGCTTGCGAGGTAGCCTTCGGAACGCATTTCGACAAGGCGGGAGGCTGTGCGTTGAAACAGGTCGGCGCCGTCGCCTTCCTTATATAATGAGTGCGGCTCGGTTTCGGCCGAGGCGATCAAGCCGACGCGGTTGTCGTATAGTGCATCGATCAAATTTATGAACCGGCGTGCTTCATTGCGCTTGGCCGGTCCCAACTTCGGGATGCCGTCGACAAGGACAGTGTGGAATTCGTGCGCGACATGCAGGTAGTCGCGCGGACCCAGCGGCTTTGCACAAAGATCGTCAAAGCAAAAGCGGGCAACACCACCTGAAGCCATCGGAACCATGACCTTACGGCCGAGTACCTCCAGATAGACAGGAGCAGGCACCGGCGGCTGGCCGGTCATTCGCGTCCAATGCTGATCGAGTTCGGATCTGGCGGCGGCATCGACAGGCGAATAGTACAGCGGACGGCCAGCCAGCTTTTCAAGCCGGAAATCCTTGCCCGATGAAAGCTCGACAACATCCATGTGGTCTTCAATCAGGTCTATGAACGGCAGGAAAAGCTGGCGGTTCAGGCCATTGCGGTAAAGATCCTCAGGAGGGGCGTTGGAGGTCGCGACGACCACGACGCCGCGGGCGAAGAGAACGGCGAACAGTCTGCCCAGGATCATCGCGTCGGCGATGTCGGTGACGTGGAGTTCGTCGAAGCACAAGAGCCGGGCTTCGTCTGCAAGCTCGGCAGCCACGATGGGGATTGGATCGCCGCTCACCGCCTTGCGCGCGCGACCGATGCGGTCGTGCACACCGGCCATGAAGGCGTGGAAGTGCTGGCGGACTTTGGGTTCAAAGGCCACTTCGGCGAAGAAAAGATCCATGAGCATGGTCTTGCCGCGCCCGACACCGCCGTGGAGATAGAGCCCGTGCGGGAGCGGGCCGGATTTCTTTTGCAGGAAGCCGAACAACCCGGAAGCTGGCCGGCGATAGGCGATCAGTGCCGACGCGACGGCATCGAGGCGTGCGACGACCTGCGCCTGCTCCGGATTCGGCTCGATTTCACCTCGATCGATGCGCGCGAGATAAGCGCTCATGAAGCCCGACCGACCGCCAGCCGTGGTCAAACCCATTCCTTCCCCTCGGTGCTGTTGGCACAATAGCGCAGCAGCTTGCACATCTCCGCATTGCTGCCATGCGCACAGTGATCAACTCCAATTGGTTCAAAGCCAGCTTCCACGCATAGCAGTGTCAAATGCCCCTGCATATCCAACCTCTTCAGCCCTTCAACGCCATCTCACCAGGCATTCGCGTTGCAGGTTTACGCGATGACTCATTGCACAGCGTCAATTCGTGCATCCTTTCGACCCACATTCAGGCTTATTGTGCGATGCAACATTCGAATTACATAACGTAACACCGCAACGACTGCTGCCGTGTCACCGAAGTGCGCACGGCAGATACGAAAGTCGCAAGCGGCTCAACCAATTTCCGAAGAAGAGGTGAATCCCATGAGCGAACACCAGATTTCGGGAGGAACAATTCGCAAGCTGTGGTCGTCGGAAACTCAAAAATTCCGGGACCATCTCTTGCGGCTCGACAAGAATAGCCGCCGCATGCGCTTTGCACACGCGGTGTCGGACAGTTTCATCGACGACTACGCCAGCCGCATGAGCGACATGGGCGCAATCGTCTATGCCTATCTGGAAGACGGCGAAGTTCGTGCGGTCGCCGAGTTGAGGAAATTGAGCGATCTGTGGGGCGAAGAGGCGGAAGCCGCTTTCTCTGTCGAACCTGGATATCAGGAACAAGGAATTGGTACGGACCTGATGGGTAGGGTTATTCGCGCGGCGAGAAACCGCGGCGTGCATAGTCTCTATATGAGCTGCCTCAGTGAAAACCGCAAAATGCAGGCCATCGCGCGAAAGCACGAGGCTGCGCTTCGCTTCGAATACGGCGAAGTCATAGGAGAAATCGTTCCAGTCACTCCAGACTATTTCTCGATCCTTGTCGAAGCGATGGAGGATCGCGTGGGTTATCTGCTCGCAGTGCTGGATGTCCGGCGCGAACGCCAGCGCAAGGCGGCGTGAAATCTGCCGCTAACGCACGTGAATAGGCCGTTTGCGCGTGCCTGTCCATTTTCGAGTGCCGCTGAATGGCGAAAGCGGGAACGAGGCGTTCGGCTTCCGGCTGACGAAAGCGCCAATCATGCGCGCAGTTCCAATCGTCGATGCATTCAGATTCCCTGGAGCTGGATCTCGAAGCCGTTGCGACCAACGTGATATCCAGAAAACCATAAAGCGGCCTGCCCGAGGCGATACGTTATCGAATGCAATGAAACGTCTTCCGACTCTTTTTTGCAATCGATTGGTTATGCGTCTCTTGGTGCGCCGGTTCCAACTTCAACATCCAATCCGAGTGACGCGATGATTGCTTTTTGCATTCCTTGAGTCATCGTTGAGAAACAGAAAGCGCATCCTCGGAGATTCATTGTCTTCATTTTCAGACTCGCCGAATTCGGCTATGCATATCAAAACGCTCGAAATTGAGTCTTTATGGCAACAGAACCGGGGTTGGTATAAAGTTTTTCACCCGCCAATTCTCTTTTTTTGTCAACAAACGCGTTCAAATTGTTCAAAGTTTTTTTGGGGCGAATGTGATTCGCAAATCCCCCCCGGAAAAAAAATGGAGATGACGAAAATGGCTACCAAGGCACCGAAGAAGACCACTGCTAAGACGACCAAGGCGAAGAAGGCAAAGGCTCCGGCAAAGACCGCCGCTGCCGCTGCTGCGAAGCCCGCCGCCAAGACGGCCGCTCCGGCCCGCAAGGCTGCTGCCAAGAAGCCGGCTGCACGCAAGGCAACCAAGACCACGGCATCTGCTAAGGCTCGCAAGGCCGCTCCTGGCCGCACGGCCAAGGCTGCTGCTCCGAAGCCTGCTGAAAAGAAGGCCGTCGCGAAAAAGCCTGCTGTGAAGAAGGCCGCAGCAAAGAAGCCTGCTGCAAAGAAGGCCGCTCGCAAGACCACTGCAAAAAAGAAGTAATCGGCATTTCGCAGTAACGACGACTTCCTGGGTATTCGCCTTTTCAAGGCGGTGCCAAAGTCAACAGAGGACGCTGACCGCATCGATACCCTTACGGCCTGGGTTCAGGTTGCAGAGGTTCAATAAACAGAACAATTCGCGGTCTTGACGGCACGCCCGACACCAATAGGCATTTCTGCGCCTTTCATGCGGGCAGAACAAATCCCCTGATAGGACCGGATGGGTAAGTTCTGCCCCGCCGGTCCTTTGTTTTTTTGGGCGCCTTCGTCCGCCAACACAAGCTTGCGCAGTGTTGGGCGCTTCGGGTGCCAACACTTCCTTTGGTGCGCCAGGCATGGCGCGTAGCGCCATGACGGCGCTGTTGGCCGGGGTGGTAGCCGGTCGATGACTTGGAGGTGCCCGTCTGCGTATCGATGGTAGTCCTCTGCGGGCCCTGGGTGATGGGAACCGCTAGCCGAA
>JAHJSN010000194.1 GCA_018830445.1 Alphaproteobacteria bacterium
GGCCTCCCCGTTGCCGACAACTCATGAATCAGAGAAAAACTGATTTGGGAATCCCTGGACTGACGACGGCAACCCCGGCCGCGCACGAATTCTGTCGCGGCGTGGCACGACAGACTCGGCTCAACTGACGACAGGCCTTAGGCAACCTTATGATTGTGTTCTGGATTCACAAACATTTGACGACCT
The DNA here is from genome assembly GCA_018830445.1 of Alphaproteobacteria bacterium. Taxonomy (GTDB): domain Bacteria; phylum Pseudomonadota; class Alphaproteobacteria; order Rhizobiales; family Hyphomicrobiaceae; genus Filomicrobium. The sequence continues at coordinate 187 of JAHJSN010000194.1, forward strand.
CCACCCGGGAATCAAATGTTTGATCCAGAACACTAGGGACGGATCTTGTGGACCGAGCCGCCCTCGCTGGCCGCGAATTCGGCTTCATACATCGTCATCTGCGGCTCATCCTGCAGGATCACTTCTTCATACGTGCCATAGCCGTTAAAGTGGGTCGCGAGTGCGCGGCCGTAGGCGCCAACGTTGCCGATTTCGATATAGTCGCCCTCGGCGATGCATTCGGGCAGCAGGAAGGGACCCGGCATGTGGTCGATCGAATCGCAGGTCGGTCCCCACAGTTCGAAGGCGCCGATCGTCGCATCCGCATCGACATGGCGGGAGACAAGCCGCGAGGGGAACACGAAGCCGAGGTGGGCGGCGTCGAACAACGTGCCGTAAGCGCCGTCGTTTATATAGAGGTGGCGGCCGCGGCGAGCGTCGACCCGGACGATCAGGCTCTCGGCCTCGGCGACAAGGGAACGGCCGGGCTCGCACATCAGACGGACGTTTTCGCGCACGGGAAGCTGCTCGATACCATCCCTGATCGCGGTCATGAAGGCTTCCATGGGCGCAGGTTCGCTGTTCGAATAGCGCGAGGGAAAACCGCCGCCGACGTCAAGGCGGTCGACCACGACGCCAGCATGGACGATCAACTCGCGCACCGCCTTGATCGCGTGCACGTAGGCGTCCGGCGTGGTGGTCTGCGAGCCGACGTGGAAGGTGATTCCGAGATGTGCTGCGACCTGACGGGTCTTGACCAGCAAGTCGGTCGCGGGTTCGCCGGCGATACCGAACTTGTGCTCCAGGGGTATCAGCGAGTTGATCGCCGGTACCGCCACACGCACAAATAGCTGCAGGTCGCGGGCGTGCCCATCGGCGCCGGCCGTCTCTTCGAGGATCTTGTCGAGTTCATCCTCGCTGTCGAGGGAGAAGGAACGAACACCCAGGTCGTAAGCGCGGCGAATGGCGCTGCGTGACTTCACCGGGTGCATGAAGTGCAGCGTCGCGTCGGGTATCGTCGCGGCGTCCTCGATCTCGGGCAGGGAGGCGACGTCAAAGTGGCGGATACCGGCGCCGTAGAGCGCGCCGATCAGAAACACCGACGAGTTGGCCTTGTAGGCGTAGGCGATGTCGCCATCGAAATTGCAGGCGAACCAGCGCGCGGCTCTGCCGGCGGCGTGTGGGCGCAGGGCCAGCACCGGCTTATCCGGGCGCCGGGCGGCGATCAACGCAGACGCACTTCGATATCTTTGCACCGCTAAGGGGCCTCCGCAGGTTGCCTTGTCGTTCATATAGATCCGGGTCGTTCATACAGGTCGGGCCGTGGCACGACCGGATCCAATGAGCAAGTTCGTCTCGGATCGGCCACGAAAAACAAGCGGATCGGAGGCGGACTGGCTCGACGGGCGGCACCCTTGCCAACGCGAAGGGTCGGGGTAAATAAGGCCATATGCGCGCCACGTAAAGACCTTCTCCGGAAAAGTGACTTATCGGGCTGCAATTAATCAGAGTGCAGGAACCGGCAAGACGGTGAAAATGCCGATCGAGGTTCTAGTTGGGGGAAGCGCTGTGGCCGGATTCACGTGAAACGGCCGGGGTTGTGTCGGCGCCGGCCGGCGGGATGGTCGCTGTGACGTTGCCGGCGGGAATAACGACAAGTGCCCAATCCTGGGCTAGCGGCCGCTTGTCGGCGCGCACTGGAAGCGACTTGATTCGGCGACCGCGGCGACGCCTCGAACGCGTCTTTCGATTGGTTTTTCCAGCCTTGCTGCGCTCTTTGGCGTCGGCTTCGAGGCTACGGGAAATGTGCTCTCTCCAATGACCGAGCAGCGTGAAGGGTTGCAATTCATGGTCATGGAGAATTCCTGGCGGGCTGTTGCGATCGCCGGCCATGCAGATTCCGATGATGGTTTCCTGGTCTGGTTCATCCACACGCAGCCTGAACCCGCGACCGGGGCCGGGAATGCTTAGCGGGCTGCCCGGCTGGAGAAGGTTTTCCTCCTGGAATTCGCTGGGGAAGACAACCACGGCATCGCCGGCCTGATCCACCCATATGAGTGAAAGGTGGCAAGGCGCAGTGCTGGCTGCATGGATTACGGCTGGTTCACCCTTTGCATAACCGGCCTTGTCGGTCCAAAGCGACAGGCGCAATTCATCGTCGTGACTTGGAACGGGTGTTTGCGGCGGCGTTGTCGCCGAATTTCGCGCGGCATCGATAGCGGAGAGTTCAGCGCGTAACGCCTCAAACTCGGCCCGCGTTACGAGCCCTTGCAGCAGTCGGCGGGCGGTGGGCCGCAGTGCCCCCTCGACGCCGCGCAGTCGTGGGGCGAGATCACCGGGAGTACGGCCAAGCTCGGCAGCGGCCGTTGCCAAACCAAGGTCGCGCCGGTACCGCTGAGCCAGTGCGGTGACCGGCTCCATGCCATCGATCCGGAGGTCGCGCTGGAGACCTGCCGAACGTTCTGCGATCTGGAAGAGCGCGTTGTCGCGCCTGACCTGCCATCCGCCCGGGGAAGAACCGCCGGAGCCCTGACTTGCCTCAAACGCCGCGAGCCCGCCGTCGTGGCACGCAATGCAGCCCAACGCGCTGCCGGTTGCTCCAGACTGGGCGACGGCGGGGGCAAGCGCGGAAGCATGAACGTCGATCCTCGCGGTTCCGTCGCGGTTATAGAGGGCGAATGCAGGTAAGCCGTTGGGGAGCGCAAATATCGCGCGCGTCTGCACTACGGCGTCTTGGGCGTCCGGAGCGGCGGAGGGATTGACGTCCCGGGCGGTCCAGAGGATGCGCCCATCGCTCGTCAGCAACCGGGCGAGCTGGCGGCGACCACCGGTCACCGGGCTGGCCTCGATTCGGTAGGATTGCGTTTCTCCGACATTGCCTTCGCCATGGTGGAACGATGCGAACAGTTCGGGCAAGGTCGCCGGCAGCCCGGTAAGGTGCGCGTAGACCGCTGGCGCCATGGCCTGGTGGGCCAGCCATCCGGCAGGCAGGATACGGTCGAGCAATGACCTGGAGTTTTGCCCGCCGGGCACTTGATCGGTTGCTGGGCGCGCGGGCGCAAGTTCCTGCAGCCAATCCCAATCGGAAGGGCTCCAACCGACCGCTTCGAGATCGAATGCGACCAGCAGCCCGTCTCCACCTAGGCTCTCGGCGCGGACCGGCCTCGGGCCTCGCGACAAGAAATTAACGAGCTTCATTGCGGCATCGGCGTAGCGCTTAAGAGCTTCGGCGTCATCGCAGGAAGACGCGATGCCGGCCAAAGAAAGGTAGCGGCGACCGCGTGCGGTGGGCTCATCGAGTCGCGCCAGATCCCGGGCGATGCGCTCTGCAAGGTCCGTCGGGAGCGGGAGGCCATGGTTGCACGTTTTGGTATCGCTCATTCCCGCGATCCAGGCATAGACATCGGCAACTTCATTGGCGGTCGGTTCGGCGCCGGGCTCCAGATCGTGAAGGACGTCGAAGGGCATATGCCGCGTCACCATGGAAACATAAAGTGGCGAGCCCTCCGGATAGCCCGGCCTCACAAGGTCGCGTCGGCGGGCGATGGCGTCGAGATCCAGGATATTGGCGATGCCACCTGCCGGCAGTCTGCGCTTCAATCGGCGCGTGTCGTGACAGCGCGCGCAATCGCGATCGAATACCGCAAAAACCCGTGCCGCCATCTTGTCTGTTGGTTCAAGGGGGTCGTGACGACCCGGTGCCGGCGTATCGGTAGCGCGCTGCGGCAGCGGGGCCTGCGCGTGCAGCGGGCCAGATAACGCAATGAGCGCGACCAGCGCGATGAGACCGGCGCAGCGAGTCAGCGGAACGGCATGCAGACGATTGGGCCTCACTCGTGTTCTGGCTCCGACACTTGGTTCCCCTTGCAGCACGCTATCGACCAAGTGTCGGAGCCACAAGGAACACGAGCCAAACTATGATTCTCGTGTAATTTTTGCACCAAACGTTTGGCATTGAGCCTAGCCGCAAGCGGGGACCAAACGTCAGGTGCGCACCACTCGTGTTCCGGCTCCGGTGGCTCTGATTCATCGGTCAGCCTACCAGCAATTTGCCGTCTATTGGTCAACGACCAGAAATGACGGTTATTCACCGGCGAATGTGCGGGTACTTGGCTCAAACCGACACGCCAGTTAATACATTTCAAGTTTTTCCTAATAAAAGATGAATTTTAACTTATTGCCGTTACCCATATACTTCCACAGAACTCGACTAATAGAAGGTTACAGGCTAAACATTCTCTCAACACCGAGACTACACGGAGCGGCTGAACGAAACATGGATCTCCAACTGGCCACCACCTCGAATATACGCCTCTGGAATGCGGCAAGGGGTATGGCTCTCGCATGCTTCGCACTTGCCAGCCTGTTGTTGGTCGCTTCGCTCCAGGCTTCGAGCCACTCCCTCGCGGGAGCCTCAGCCAAAGGTATCAAGGTTACGCATCTGAATTCGATCTGAGCTCTCTTACCGACTATTTCTGCCGACACTCCCCACCCAAGACTGGGCCTCTTCAGGAAACTGAAGAGGCCTTCTTTTTAATGGGGCGCTTCAGGTGCCCATCGCAGCTTGGATTGGTCCACACTCGGCAAGCCGGTGTGGAGCAATGCCACCCGCGCCCGGACGATTCTCCGCAGCGACTGGCGAAGCCCGGGAGCAAGGCGACCCGGCGCGAGCGCCGCCCTGTCGGAGCGGCCTGCGATGCAATCGCAGATCAGCCGCGTGAGACACAAAGCCCGGGAGCAAGGCGACCCGGCGCGCACATCGGGATACCGATCAAGGCATCGGGATCTGGTTTTTCTCATCGGGGACGATGTAGCCGCGCTGCACGGCGGGGCGGGCGGCGAGAGCCAGATACCAGCGCTTGGCGTTCAGGTATTCGTTGAGGTCGATTCGCTGCCACTCGAAGCGCGCGGCCCAGGGGAAGATCGCGATGTCGGCGATCGTGTATTCGCCGGCTACGTATTCGACCTCGCCGAGACGCTTGTCGAGGACACCCCACAGCCGCTTGGCCTCGGTGCCATAGCGTTCCTCGGCGTAAGGGGCCTTGCCTACATTGTACTTGAGGAAATGATGCGCCTGGCCGAGCATCGGGCCGAAGCCGCCCATCTGCCACATCAGCCATTCGATCGTGCGCCAGTGGGCTTCGCCATCGGCGGGCCACAGCTTGCCGGACTTCTGCGCCAGATACATCAGGATGGCACCCGACTCGAACAGTGTCAGGCCGTTGTCGGTATCGCGGATGGCCGGGATGCGGTTGTTGGGGCTCAGTTCAAGGAACTTCGGCTCGAACTGCTCACCCGTGCCGATGTTGACCGGGAATACCTCGTAGGGCAGCCCGACCTCCTCCAGCATAATGGAAGCCTTGCGGCCGTTCGGCGTACTCCAGGTGTGCAGCTCGATCGTCATCGGTAATTCCTTGTCAGTAGACCCTCGTCAGCATCACCCAGGCGGTGACCGTGAATGGGGATAACACGGTCGACATCATAATTGCAGTGCTGATGAACTTTGGCTCGCGGGCGTACTCGACACAGAACAGCGCCAGCAGGATGCCGATCGGGGTGGCGGCGGCGACAACGAGGAGATCGCTCAGTTCTTCAGGCATGCCCATCGCTATCGCCAGGCCCCAGGTCACGGCGGGGGCGACGACGAGCTTGAGCATCAGGATAAGACTGAGGCGACCGATGTTAACGGCGCCGGCCGTGCGGGTGGCAAGCTGGGCGCCCATCGCAAATAGCGCCAAGGGCGGGAAGGTCGCACCGAGCAACTCGATCGGCGTGCCTATGGCCTGCGGCAGGCGGATTTCAAAGCCGCGCAGAACAAGGCCCAACATCACCGCTGGGACAATCGGCGTCTCGAACGCCTTGGCCAGACGTGAGGCAAATGTCGCCTGCTGTTCGCTGGGGGCAAGCAGCCAGGTGCCGACCGTCACCATCAGGATCGTCATCAGCGCCGTGATGACCGACTGGTGCAGCAGGAATTCGCTCGGAAACGCGAGTTGGACGAGCGGAATGCCGTAGTTGCCGACGTTGGCGTAGACGGTCGCCATGGCCAGCAACGGGCCGAAGGCGCGCGGCAGGCCGAATGCCAGCGAGGCGAGCCAGCCGACCGGAATGAGGAACAGGAACTGGACGACGGTGAAGTAGGCCACCGGCCAGATCTCGCTGACCGGCTGGCGGGCGGAGGCCAGGAAGTGGACGAGAAAGCAGGGCATGATGACGGTGACGAGCAGGCGGTTGATGCTCGCCACGTCGAGCTTGATGCGCGTCTGCATGACGTAGCCCAGCGCGGCGATGGCAACGATGGGCAACGTCACGTTGATGGCGATGTCGATGAACAGTTCCAATTGCGCCGCCTCAGTCCGCGAGCCGCGGACGGCGGCACGCAGGAAGTTCGCGCCGAATTGCCGGTGACGAAATCGCTAACCGCAGCCTGACATTAAATTCGATCAAGGTAGGTGGCCCCGTACTATGCCGGGACCTCCTAGCACGAGATGTTGAGAAACGACGAAGGGAATTGTCGCAGCTTTTGCGGGCGGTTCCCCTCGGGCTCGTTTCCTCAGGGCTTCGCAACCCGGGCATCTGCCGCCGCGAACATGCGGCCGGCGAGGCGCAGGAGGTGGACGCCGATGAAGACCGAGACGGCGCAGGCGGCGATGCCGAGCCAGATGAGCGGGTAATAGAACAGGACCCAGGTAAACGATTCGAACCCAAGCACGAGCAGCGGGTGTACCGAGGCCTTGACGACCTTGGCTTCGGCGAGCAGCATTTTCACCGTGACGAATTCGTTTTCCGCGTCGAAATCGCCGAGGCTGACGCCGAGGCCCTGGATCTGCTGTTCAAGCGAAAGGATCTGCTGCTCCAGTTCGATCAAGGCGCGCATTTCGCCGTCGCGGTTCTTGAGGGCGGCGAGCGCCTCGCGGGTTTTCTCAAGGGCGCGGCGCTTGGCCTGCAGGTCGCGGTACTCGTTGGTCTTGTCGGCCTTGTCGATGGTGAGGCGCGTCAGTTCGCCGAAGGTCTGGACCTTCTCGACGAAGGCGTCGAAAAATTTAGGATCGACGCCGATGGCAAGGCGCAGGCTGCGGTGACCCTTGAGACCGTGGCGCTGCTCGAATTGTATCAGCGCATCCTTTTCACCGATGAGCTGGCGGATGCGCTCTTCCTCCTTTTCGAATTCCGCCGATTTGAGGCCGATGTTGGCGACTTTCTCGTATTTCTGGTCGCCGCCCACCTGTGCGCCCGCGCCTGCCGGCGCGGCGGCGGCGGACAATTTGCGCTTGAGGGAAGCGTAATTCTTGATGTCGGTGGCGAACTCCCAGCCGCCGCCGTAATTCGATTGGTCCTGGAGGATGAAGTTGGGGGTGGAGTCTCCGGCCAGGTAGCCGAATCCGAAGCGAAGAAGGAAGAGGGCGAGGAAACCGGCAGCGAAAATGGTGAGTGCTATTCGTATCGGGGATTGGGATTGCATGGGGCTTGCCTTCTCGAAGACGTTGGAAATAACGCGTGAGAGAAGGCTCCTTGAAAAGTGACTGACTTGAGACCTGCGGCAGGCCGGCAGCCCGGAAAAACCTGTCATTTCCCGCCCGCCAACGTACACTGCGGGACAACTCCAGAGCGAAGCGTGCATCAGCGGTGAACCTCAAGGCCTACAACGCGTTCTGCACGTCGCTGCCGCACACTACTCAAGTGGTGCAGTGGGGCGGGGCGGACGTGTGGAAGGTCGGCGGCAAGGTGTTCGCTATCGCGCGCCGGGATGAGGACGCCGGGCAACTGTTCGTCACCTTCAAGTGTTCGCCGATGAGCTACGACATGCTGAAAGAGATGCCGGGATGCCGGCCGGCGCCCTACCTTGCCTCGCGCGGCATGAAGTGGATCCAGCGGACCGGACCGGAGACGCTGGATGACGGGGCGCTGAAGGATTACATCCGCGAGAGCTGCCGGCTGGTGGCGCTCGGCTTGCCGAAGAAGGTGCGGATGGATTTGGGGATTGCGTGAGGGGGCGGATTGGGGAATGTAGGGTGGATTAGCGAAGCCAACACCGGCTTGCCGAGTGTTGAGCAAAGAAGCGCAATCCACCGTTGGAAAGGGCAACCTCTGCGGCGCCATTCCGCTCATTCCCTCAACATTGGGCAAGCCCATGTTGGATGCGCTAATGCGCCCTAAATGTTCGTTTTTTTAACCCGCCCTACTTGCTTTGTTGATGGCAATATAATTGAAGTATATCGTTGAAAATGCTACAATTATTTACATACCATCGAGAAAGTAGGACGGGATGAAAAAGAGAAAAATCAACTTGAACGACGAGGACTGTGAACCAACGCACGAAGATTTCAAGAAAATCTTCCGCTCGATACGCGATGACGTGCGCCAGGAATCTGTCAGACTTGAACGGGAAGCCTCAGCCAGTGCGGCTCATTGTGTTGTTCGGTGCGAAAAGTCTTAGTGGCGGAAAGAATACCCACCCTGACCGTCATCGCTGGACCTAACGGCTCAGGTAAGACGACGTTGTGTCAATCGAGTGCCACTGCTGACCTGCGTGTGGTTGGTCGAGAGACTTCGGTGGTGTTTGACGCGTGAATCTCGCGGAGGGAGCCGCTGAGAACGATTGAAAATGCAACGAAACATCTGCAAGCTGAAAAGATGACACAAACCATCTTCGCTAGAATAGCTATCGCCAAGTCGCGCCTTGATCAGATTCGGCCACTGTCAGGTGAAGCGTTACGCCAACTCGATGAATGGTACGATGTCAATTTCACCTACACGTCGAACGCGCTTGAAGGCAACACGCTCACGCGGAATGAAACGGCAATTGTTATTGAAAAGGGTATTACGGTTCGTGGCAAGCCGCTTAAGGATCACAACGAAGCGGTTGATCATTATGCCGCTGTGAAATTCATGCGGGATCTTGCCAAGGACGGTTGCGCATTCACGGAAGCAGACATCAAGCAGCTTCATCAGATGGCAGTTTCGAGGACGTTGTCGAGCGCGGGCCGGTATGCCGCTGGGGATCGCTTCATAACAACATCGCAAGGGATGCGAGCATTTCCACCGGCACATGATGTTCCAATATTGATGCAACAGTTTATCGGCAACCTTCCCGACGAATTGTCACCACATGCCGCCTTCATGGCGCATCTGGATCTGGTGACAATTCATCCATTTGACGATGGCAACGGACGCACGGCCCGATTGTTCATGAACGCGATTTTGCTGCGCGGCGGGTACCCACCCGTCATGGTCGATCCTGCGGATAGGCCCGACTACATTGACGCCATCGAAGCATTTCAGACTGGCGGAACCCCTGACTTGTTTTTGTCCTTCATGGGTTCTCAGCTGCTGATCACGATCGACAATCACATTGCCCGCATCACTGGTGATGTGCCGGACCCGAAACAAAATGCTGATCCGTCCAAGTCGCAATCGAACGATCCCAAGCCGAAATAGTTGACGTCGCAGCAAGCATTCCTGCTGTGTATGTATTTGGGTGCTCTGGTGGCCGGCCATGCAAGCGGTCGCGAACCCATCAACGAGCGAACAAAGCCAGTCAGCGTTCTACGCAATTCTGGGTACGCTTGCGAAAGGCAAGTTCAAGCGGCCTTCACCTTGGACTGATCTCAGAGGCTTACGCAACAAAATGTGCTGGTCATAATCCACCGTTGGAAAGGGCAACCTCTGCGGCGCATTCCGCTCATTCCCTCAACATTGGGCAAGCCCATGTTGGATGCGCTAATGCGCTTTAAATGTTTCGTTTTTTTAACCCGCCCTGCTTGCTTCAATCGTGAACCCACACCCCGCCTGCGCGGGGATGACGGAGGTGGGTGCGGTGCGCTCAGCGGCGGGTTGCGCTCTTTATCCCAACATTGGGCAAGACCATGTTGGGGAGCTTAAACCCACCCTACGAGTGACCGTCACTCACTCCGGACATACTCGAACACCAGCGTGTCGTCGCGATAGCCCGACACGCTGCAATCGTCGCGGCGGCGGGGGGCTTGGCCGTAGAGCGTCACCTTGAGGCCGCCCTTGGTAACCGGACCAGAAACGGGGTGGCCGATGGGGCCGCAATCGCGCGAGAAGACGTAGGCGGTGCCAACGTAGCTATCGCCCTGCTTCTCGCCTTCGAAAACGACATCGCACTGGTTGATGCCTGCGCGCTCAAGTCCACGCCGCGGGCGCTCGTAGGCGAAGCGGCGGGTGGCTCCATTGGCCAGGGGGCGCATCGTCGAACCGTTGTGGTTCCAGACCGTTCCGGGGCCGCAGCTATCGGCCAGGCCACCGCCGCCACCGCCGGAATTGCCCGCGCTGTCGAAGGTGACGACTTCGCGTTCGCAGTTATAGGCAGCCGGCAGTCCGCTGGAAGCGAACTCGCACGTCGCCGTCGTTTCCAGGGTGCTGCCATTGAAAGAGAAACGGATGCGCATGGTCGAGTTGCGACCCTCGAAGGGGAACTTCTTGCCCTTCGACATGCAGTACCCGCGGCGCTCGGAGGTGGTGGTCTTGTCGAGGATCTGAAAGGCAATCGGGCTTGAGGGATTGGACTTCGCGTAAAGCTCGTCGTCGTTGATCTCGAAACGCGGGTCGGCGGTGGTGCAGGCGTTGTGGTAGTCGCCGGCGGTCGCGGTGCCTGCCACCGCCATCAGCGCAACGGCGGCCACCGCTGCCGCCAATACCTTCTTGAAAGTCATCGCAATCCCCTCCCGCTCCGCCTGTATCAACTCTGCGACGGTCCCGCCCGACAATGGGATGGGAATCTAAGTCCCAGGATATGAAAGAAAAGGCAATCGTTACCTGGAAGCCTTTCAAGTTTGATTAGAAGACTCGGGAGCGTGGCTGCTGCCCCTTGCAATTGGCGGCCCGGCATACCAAACTCTGGGGAATTCCGAGGGGCGCCGGGGAACCGGCTGAGATCTGCTTCAGAGCCAGCAGAGCACCCTTTGAACCTGATCCGGGTCATGCCGGCGAAGGGACGGGGCAATTCAAGCGATCCTATTCCCGTTCCGCAGCCGGCTGGCATCGACCCCGCCAGATGGCGGCTGGCCCGTGCGCAAGGAACGTGATGAGCACTGCGCAGTACATCGCCGGGTTGATCGGGCCGCTGTTCATGGCGATCGCCGCGTTCATGGCACTGCGCCGGGCGGCCTTCGCGGAGTTCGCGCAAATGGCGATCCGCGACAAGCCGCTGATCCTGTTCGCGGGCGTCGTGCTGCTGGTTGCGGGAACGGCCATCCTGCAAAGCCACAACCTTTGGGTGGGCGACTGGCGCATCCTCATCACTCTCATCGGCTGGCTCGGGGTTATCGGCGGGCTCATCCGGATCTTCGCGCCGGAGTTCGCCACCTCCGTCGTCGAGCACATCAAACCGGACCATCCCGCCGTCATGGTCACAGCTGTCATCTACTTCGCTCTCGGCGCCTTCCTCTTCGGCAAGGCTCACGCACTCATCTGAAACCTTTCGATCGCGGGCCGCGTTGACGCGGCAGCTACACAGGGACATTTCGACATGAACCACCACGACAAAGAGCTTCGCACTCCGGAAGTGACGACCGGTCCGCTGTCGGCGTCGACGAAGATCTACTCGTCGCCTGAAGGCCATGCGGATGTCCGCGTGCCGCTGCGCGAAATTGCGCTGAGCGATCCGAATGAGCCGACGTTCCGCGTCTACGACACCTCGGGGCCTTACACGGAGACGGAACCTTCGATCGATGTCGAAAAGGGTCTGCCGCGCATTCGCGAAACCTGGATCAAGGAGCGCGGCGGCGTCGAAGCCTACGATGGCCGCGAGATCAAGCCGGAAGACAACGGCAACGTTTCCGGCAAGGCACTGGCGCGCGACTTCCCCAATAAGCAGCAGCCGCTGCGGGCAATGATGCCTTCACCCCGATCGCGGGGAGAAGCGCAGCCTCTGCCGGTAGCGCAAGCTTCTGCCCCTCAGCCTGACCCACTCCCCGTGATAACGGGGAGCGGGGATTATGCGGTCACCCAGTACGAATTCGCCAAGGCCGGCGTGATCACCAAAGAGATGATCTACGTCGCGCACCGCGAAAACCTCGGCCGGCAGAAGATGCTGGAGCGGGCGGAAGCGGCAATCGCCGACGGCGAAAGCTTCGGCGCCGCGATCCCGGCCTTCATCACGCCGGAATTCGTCCGCGACGAAGTCGCCAGAGGACGCGCCATCATCCCGGCCAACATAAATCACCCCGAACTCGAACCGATGGCCATCGGGCGCAACTTCCTCGTCAAGGTCAACGCCAACATCGGCAACTCGGCGGTTACCTCGTCGGTCGAGGAGGAAGTCGAGAAGATGGTGTGGGCGACGCGCTGGGGCGCCGACACGGTCATGGACCTGTCGACCGGCCGCAACATCCACAACACGCGCGAATGGATCCTGCGCAACTCGCCGGTGCCGATCGGCACGGTGCCGATCTATCAGGCGCTTGAGAAATGCGACGGCGATCCGGTCAAACTGACCTGGGACATCTACCGCGATACGCTGATCGAGCAGTGCGAACAGGGTGTCGACTACTTCACCATTCATGCGGGTGTACGTCTCGCCTACGTGCCGCTGACGGCCGAGCGCGTCACCGGCATCGTTTCGCGCGGCGGGTCGATCATGGCCAAGTGGTGCCTGGCGCATCACAAGGAGAGCTTCCTCTACGAACACTTCGAGGAAATCTGCGACATCATGCGGGCCTACGACGTGTCGTTCTCGCTCGGCGACGGTCTGCGGCCGGGCTCGATCGCGGACGCCAACGACCGGGCGCAGTTCGCCGAACTCGAAACGCTCGGCGAACTCACCAAGATCGCCTGGGACAAGGGCTGCCAGGTGATGATCGAAGGCCCTGGCCACGTGCCGATGCACAAGATCAAGATCAACATGGACAAGCAGCTGGCCGAATGCGGGGAAGCCCCGTTCTACACGCTCGGGCCGCTGACGACGGATATCGCGCCGGGCTACGACCACATCACCTCTGGCATCGGAGCGGCGATGATCGGCTGGTTCGGCTGCGCGATGCTGTGCTACGTGACGCCGAAGGAGCATCTCGGCCTGCCCAACCGCGACGACGTGAAAGTCGGTGTCGTGACCTACAGAATCGCAGCACACGCCGCCGATCTCGCCAAGGGGCATCCGGCAGCGCAACTGCGCGACGACGCCTTGAGCCGGGCGCGCTTCGACTTCCGCTGGCAGGACCAGTTCAATCTCGGCCTCGATGCGGAAACCGCGATGGCCTATCACGACGAGACGCTGCCGAAGGAAGCCCACAAGGTGGCACACTTCTGCTCGATGTGCGGGCCCAAGTTCTGTTCGATGAAGATTACCCAGGACGTCCGCGACTACGCTGCGACGCTGAATGCCCGCCAAGGTGAACTCGACGTCGAGATAGCGGAGGAAACGACGCAGATCGACCCGGATGCCGGCGCCGCGTCGGCGCTTGCGCGGGAGCGGCAAGAGGGCATGGCGGCGATGAGCAAGAAGTTCCGCGAGATGGGCGGGCAGGTCTACGTCGACGCGGATGTCGCCGAGGCGGAAGGCGGAGAGATGCCGCAGCGCGTGAAATCGGGTGACAGGGACGCGGTGAAGAAATCCAACGAGGCGCTGGGGTAGGATGGACCTTTTGCAATGCAGGAGCTGATCATACTTGGTGGACCTAATGGCGCCGGCAAGACCAGTTTTGCAAATGAGTATTTACCATCGGAGCGTGAAGACCTTGCGTTTGTGAATGCGGATGAGATCGCGCGTGAACTGCTGCCAAGCGGGCTAACAGGCGCGGAGCTGGAAATTCGAGCCGCACGGATGATGCTCGAAGAAATTGGGCAACTCACGGTACAACGACGCGAACTCATGATTGAGACCACTTTGAGTTCGCGGAGTTACGCTGCTCGTATCCCGGGCTGGAAAAGCCTGGGTTATTCGGTGCATCTCATCTATCCGCGGTTGCCTAATGTTGAAGCCTCAGTTTCGAGAGTTCGCACCCGTGTTGCGGCGGGTGGGCATGATATTCCGGAGACCACGATCCGGCGCCGGTTTGTGAGAAGCCTCAGTAACCTTGAGAATATTTATATTCCTATTGTCGATGAATGGTATATTTGGGACAGCCTTGAGGGTGACTTCCAACTTGCTGAAGCATGGGACGACGGATGCCTAAACGTATGAATACGTCAGAAATTTCGGCGGCATTGAAGAGGGCCGCAAAGCTCGCCACAACCGGATCGAAAGAGCAGCGATCGGGGCGCTTCTTGTTGCGCGATACGCGAACCGATCGCTTCCATTCCTTGAAGCGCGAAACGAGCAAGGCAGGCAAAAAATAATCGCGCTTTTCGTCACCAGCGGTTAGGCAACATGAATCGTTTTTGCCGTCAAGGAAACGTTGTCGGAGAACATGCCCCCCCTAAACCTCATCGTCGTCGCGGTAGACCATCCAGAAGTTTTGCAGACGGAAAACCGTGTAGGAGGCAGACCAGGCCATCATCATGATGCCGGTCAGGGCTTCGAAGCCGCAGATCGTGCGAACGAAGCCGGTCGGCCTGATGTCGCCGTAACCCACCGAAGCGTAAGTCACCACCGAGATGTAGAGGTAATCGCGCCACGAGCCGTCGAATGCTCCTTCGAGATCGCCAAGCAAGAGGTGGTTCTTGGCAAGGTAGATGCCGCCGGCGAACAGCCAGATTTCAATCGAGTGGGCCGCAAAAAGAAGAAAGACGCCCAAGACGACCTTGGTGCGAAGCCCGCCCCATCGATAGTCGTGCCACCAGTGCACGAGCCGCAATGCCTCATAGTGTATGAGAATCGTCAGGGCCGTAATGGCGGCGGTCAGGAGGGTCGCGGTCAGCACATCATTGGCTCCAGGATTCAGCTGTTGTCCCAGCATAGCGCGTCGGGGGAGGGAGTTGGGAAGCTGCGTCGTACTTCCACACCGTTCAATTCGGCCTCGGCTTGAAAGCTGAAGGGGTGCATGGCGGCGCATGTTTTCCCGTCGAGTGCCCTCGTCGATCCCTGAATTGCATGTTGCACTGCAGACGACAGCGCGGCCGTGGGGGGCCGTGGGGCCCTTTCAATAAATGCGTCTTCACGTAGGGACTTGCTGGATATTCGTGCAGCGATGCAGTATCTTTCCTCAACGATTGGGGGAGGCATAATTGTCAATCAGGCGAGGCGTTGGTTGCGTGCCGATCGGCGCGCAACCTGATCTATCCGGTCCTGTTTCGGAATGGCGGCCAACCGCCGGCTGTGGTGGCAAACGACCGACTTTCGAGAATGCGGTTACGCGGCCCTTTCAATCCAGGACAGGCGGCTAGATAGATGCATCCGTCCGTTCAAGCGCGACTCGAACGAACACTGGGCCGTGCGGGACAAGACCGGCGCGCCAAGTCGACTCGCGGACTGGGTGCCTTTCTTTGGGAGAAGCGATGGTTCTTCATCGCGCTACTGGTTGGCGGCGTCCTGATGCTGTTGCCGCCCCCTGACGGCCTGAGCCAACGCGGGCTTATCATCCTGGCGATGTCGGTGATCGCCGTCATTTTGTTCGTGACCGAACCCATTCCGCTGCCGACCGTTGCGATTCTCATCATAATCGGACAGGTGCTGCTCCTGGGGATCGATTCGACGACTGTCGCCAAGAGCTTGATGAGCGACAGCGTGCTGTTCATCATGGGATCGCTGATGCTGGCCGTGGCGGTCGTCAAGCAGAAACTGGACAAGCGGATCGCATATCTCATCGTGCGCATGACCGGCACCAGGACAGCCAATATCTGCCTCGGCATTTCGCTGGTTTCGGGGCTACTGTCTTCGGTGATCGGCGAGCATACAGTCGCGGCAATGATGCTGCCGGTCGCGATCACGCTGATCACGCTGACTTCCAGCGATGCGAAACAAGTTCGCGGGCTGGCGGCGGTGCTGCTGTTCTCGGTCTGCTACGGCTGTTCGATCGCCGGGATCGGCACACCGTCGGGCGGTGCGCGAAATGCCATCATGGTCGGGTACTGGAAAGAATTCTTCTACGACCCAGCCAACCCGGAAACCTATAAGTACCTGGTCGACTACCTGACCTGGTCGCTCTACTGCTATCCGGTGTTTCTTGTCCAGCTCCCGATCGTCACGGCGTTGCTGCTTTATACGTTCCGGCCCGAGTACGATAACCTGTCGCGTGCGGTTGTTAAATTGCGCAGCCAGGTGAAAAGCCAGGGTCCGATGGGGCAGAAGGACTGGACCGCAATCGTTGTGTTCCTGCTCACCTTGATCTGCTGGATACTGTTTTCGGACAAGTTCGGTCTTGGAACCATTGCGCTCGGGGGAGCGGCGGCTTTCCTGATCCTCGGGCTGGTGAAGTGGGAAGACGTCAACTCCGGTGTCAACTGGGGGGTCGTGCTGCTCTACGCCGCCGCGATATCTCTCGGCATCCAAATGAAGGACAGCGGCGCGGCGCTCTGGGTTGCCAACAGTTTCCTGCAAACGCTTGCGCCTTTGGGCTTCGACAGCGGCCTGCCGCTGTTGGCGGCGGTCTCCTTGCTGACCACTGGGGTTACCAATACGATGTCGAATGGTGCAGCGGTTGCAGTGCTGGGGCCGATAACACTCAAACTCGCCGTCGCTGCAAACGAGAGCCCGCTCGTGGTTGGTTTCGTGACTGCCATTTCGTCCGCGTTCGCGTATCTGACCGTGATTGGCACGCCGGCGTCCACGATCGTTTATTCGTCCGGATACCTGAAAACCCAGGATTTCCTTGTCGTCGGGTTCCGGATGGCAGTCGCTTCGACACTGGTTCTGCTGCTGGCCGCCTCCGTATACTGGCCGCTCGCCGGTCTGTAAGATTTGGAGTGTCCTTGAATGGCGATTCGAAAACCAGGCTTGAGCACCGATGGCGAGCGTTTCAGCATTGTCGTCTGCTTTGACGGCTCCGAAGAATCCCACCGCGCGCTGCGCTATGCCGTGCGGATTGGTTCAGGGACGGACGCCGACCTGACGCTGCTTTACGTGCGACCGTTCGACCAGGGCCTCAGAACAAGCGGCCTCGATCTTTCCGTGGTGCGCGAAAATATACTGTCCTGGGGCCTCGACCTGCCCGGCATGCGCGTGCTGAAGGAGGGCCGGGATGCGCTGGTGGAATTGGGATGGCTGGAGACGGACTGGGAGAAGGAGCATGCCCATGCCCAGGTTCGAGGGGACCCGCTCGGAGACAACGCAATCGTGTATTCCAGTCCGTCGGGTCGGTCGATCGTCCTGAGGCTTCTCGTCGCCAAGTCGGTTGCAGACGGCGTTCTCGATGAATGTGAACTCGGGCAATACAATCTGTGCATCGTCGGCTGGCCGCCCGCCACCGGTGGTGCAAGCGGCGTAGGGTACATCACCCAGGAGGTTGCCAACCGGATTGCACGTGAGCATTCGGGCACCGTGCTCGTTTCAAGATTCCTCGAGGAAAGCCATGGGCATCTCGTTTGCGTATCGAACCACGAGGGGTCAATTCTATCGGCACGCATGGACGCAGAGGTGGCGGCGAGATGCGCCTGCCCGATATATCTGCTTTCGGTCGCGCCATCGCAAACGAAGCTCTATTCGGCGAAGCGCGCCATAGCCCGGGCCCGGGCTGCAATTCGCGATGCCGGCCTGGAAGTCTCCGGCGCAACCACGCTGGTTGGCGATCCGGTGACGACAATCATCGAAGAGGGTAAGAAATATTCCGTCATTGTCATGTCGCGCTTCCGCCGCCGCACCGGATGGCGACAGTTCTTCTCGAACAGCATCGCGTTCAAGGTTCTGGCGAAAGCAAAAAATTCGGTGATGATCGTGCGCTGATTTGCTGCCGGTACAGCCGGGGCCATGGAGAGAGGGTGCCTCGATGTGGGCACTCAGGGCGACGCGAGCACGACGGACCAGAAAAATGCGGCGGTCGGCAGGCTCTGCCGACGCACCGCATTCGTTACTCTGTAAATCCGCCTCGGCAGAATGGGTCCATTTGAGTTGAACAGGCTCTAAAGATCGCCGTTGGCGCCGGCCTCCATGATCGATTCAATCGACTCACGGACCTCAATCGCCTTGCCGCGCAACTCCTCAGAGATCTTGTTGGGGTTGGGGCTGGTGTCGAGCCAGCGCACGTCCCAGTCCATCGTCATGATCCAGATGTCCTTGTTCGCATCTTCGAGAATCGCGATGCGGCAGGGCACGAAAACGGCAAATTCCGGCACGTAATCGAGGATCATGCGCATCGTCGGCACGTCGCAGTAGCTGATGATCTCATGGCGCGAGGACGGCTGGCCGGTAATGCCTTCGACGATCTTATAGGGCGTGTTGTGGCCGACTTTTTTCATATTGAGCACGTTGGCGCGGAGGTCCATCGACTCGACAACTTCGTCGAAGGAAATGCCTTCCTTGACCTTCTTCTTGACCACCATCATGCCGATCATCTGGCGCAATGACATCGGGTTGAACATCATCATCGACTGGAACGCGCGCATCTTCGCTTCGGCTGAGATCTGCGGCTGTACGGTATTGTCCGGCCAGTCCCGCTTCGGCGCTGACGGCATCTTCAGCCAACCCGTGGGGAGCTCGGGCTTCTTGTATTCCTGAGAATAATAGGTGACGGAGTTGTCGAATTCTTCGTCCTGCGCGAGTGCCGGTGCGGCGAGCCATGCGCAAAGGATCAAAATCACTGCCGTTGGAGCGGCGAACAGTGTTTTCAGAGTCATGCTTCCCTCCCAAGGACACAGTTCAGTTGATTGGGGTCCGTGCCATTCTTTTCAGTTTTTTTGCTACTTTTGCTACTCAAGTAAATCCCGGTCGCAACGAGAGAACCGGGCCAGTTGAATTATTGGGCGGGCCGCGCAGGCAGACCCGCCCAAATCAATCCGGACGAATTAGTTCTTCTTTTCCGGCTCGGCTTCAGCCTTCGGAGCGGCGTCGGCCTTTGGAGCGGCGTCGGCCTTTGGAGCGGCCATGCTTTCGCCAGCCTTGGCCATGCCTTCGCCGGCCTTCGACATGCCCTGCATCATTGCGGGCATCGCGTTCATCATGGACATCGTCATGGTCATCATGTTGGCCATGAGTTCCGGGTTCATGGTCTTCATCATGGCGTCCATGAACTTGGGTTCGGTCATCATGCCCATCCACTGGTTCATCATGGCGGGATCAACCATTTTCATCATCGCGGTCATGTACTGCGGATCGGTCATGATCTTGATGAAGGGCTCCATCATCTTCGGGTCGGCCATCTTCATCATGGCGTTGATGTATTCAGGATTGGTCATCGCCTTCATGAAGGGTTCCATGACCGCCGGGTTGGCGAACTTCATCATGGCATCCATGTAGCGCGGATCGGTCATCATCTTGGTGTAGGATTCGATCATCTTCGGATCGGCCATCTTGAGCATGGCTTCCATCATGCGCGGATCGGTCATGGTCTTCATGAAGCTTTCCATCAAGGCCGGGCTGACCATCGACATCGCTGCATTCATGAACGTCGGATCGGTCATGATCCGCATGTAGGGTTCCATCAATTTCGGATCGGCGAACTTCATCATCGATTCCATCATCGCCGGATTGGTCATCATCTTGATGTAGCCGTCCATCATCTGCGGATTGGCCCAGCCGATCATCGCCTGCATCATCTGCGGGTTGGTCGCAGCCGTCATCCAGACTTCCATGAGCTTTGGATCGGCCATTTTCATCATGGCTTCCATCATGGCGGGGTTGGCCATCATGGTCATGAAGCCGGTCATCATCTGCGGGTCGGCCATCTTGGTCCAGGCGTCAGCCCACTTGGGATCGGCCAAGGCGCCGGCCCAAGCGTCGGTTGACCCGTAAGCGGAAGCCGCGGGCTTTTCCTGGGCGATGGTGAGGCTTGGAGCGCCGACAAGTGCGGCCGCGGCGGCGGCGGCCAGGATCGTATTCTTAAACGACATGTGTAATTCCCCTCTAGACGGGTTGCAGGGCCATGCGTGGACTGAGCAAAATGGTATGCCTGCCAGCCAGCGCTATCTTGCATATATTCGAGAGTTCTTATATTCACGCATTCGAATGTGAGTCTCTCGCACAGATTGTCGCAGATGGCAAGTCGGGGCTCCGTCTTCGGGGCTCCGTCTTGGCAAACCGCCCAGGTGGAAAATATGTCCGCGTCAAAATGCGCAACCGGCACCATTGCACACATTCATGAATTCGAATATACGAAGAATTGAAGATGGCCACGTCACAGGGTTTCCAAGTCACTGGGTTCAAGATCGTCCAGGGAGATGACGATGAATTTCAAGCCACGGATTGCATTTAAATCACTGGCGGTGGCCGCGGCACTTTTTGCGGTTTGGGCATCGAACGGTCCGGTCAGCGCCGAAGACGCGAAACCGGCGCCTGCCGCACAGCCCTCCTTGGCCGACAACATCAGCAAGATCGCTGAGATGTGGGCCCAGATGGGGAAGAAGTGGGCGGAAGCCACTCCTAAAATGATGGAAGACATCAACGCGAGCTGCGTCAGCTGCCATGCGCAGAAGGACACCTATTACGCGGAATGGGCGCAGAAAATGACCGATTTGATGAACGCATCGGCCGCCGCCGCGGACGCTCACGCAAAAGCCTACTCCAAATAAGCCGATGACGCGGCACCGGTCGAGCAACCCGCCGAACCGAAGTAAATCGCCGGCCGGCCATCGCTTCCACCAATTTGAAATCGAACTACCAGAGAGGAATTCCCAGATGCAATCCGCTACCAAGACGTCCGCGCTGCTGATTGGCGCAATGTTGTTGGCAACCCCCGCGCTGGCTGAACCAGCCACGCCTGTCGAAACCGCCAAGGCAGATTCCGGCTACAGCGAAACCGTCGCCAAGACTGCCGATGCGACCGGCGAATGGGCCAAGATGCTGGCCGATCCCAAGTATGTCGAAGCCTGGGCCAAGGTGATGAGCCCGGAGATGCTCGATCCGTGGATGAAGATCGTCGCCAACCCGGCCTACGTCGAAGCAATGGTCAGAATTGCCGATCCGAAGCTGATCGAACCCTACATCAGAATCATGACCGATCCGCGCTACGTGGAAGCCATGATGAAGATGGCCGATCCCAAGATCATGGACGGCTACATCAAGATCATGACCGACCCGCGCTACATGGAAGCCATGATGAAATTCGCCGATCCGGCCATCATGGACGGCTACATCAGAATCATGACCGATCCGCGCTACATGGAAGCCATGATGAAGTTCGCCGATCCGGCCATCATGGACGGCTACATCAAGATGCTCACCAATCCCGCCTACATCGAAGCCGTCACCAGGATATTCGACCCGAAAATCATCGAGCCGTTCGTCACGGCGCTGACCAACCCGGCCTACATCGACACGGTGACCACGATCATGAACCCAGCGCCGTGGGCCAAGATGATGACGACCTGGGCCCAATCCATGACCAAGGTCGCAAGCGCAATGGGTGAAGCGGTCACCAACACGGTAACCGTGAAGCAGTAAGGCTGCCCGTAAGGCCAGAACGAAGCGAAGACAAGTGGTGGCAACGGGAAAAATCCGGTGCCGCCACTTTGCCGTTGGAGGAGCCTGGCGCGGCATCGCGGCGGGTTCACCACAATCTACAGTGCCAGGAAGCATACGACGGCGATGCCGATGCCTGGGACAACAGCGAAGGAGCACGCCAGTATGAGCGAAGCCATGGAGGTCGAAGTCCTTTCGGAGGACGTACATGCCAATGCCGAAACCGCATGCGAGTTCCTCAGATCGATCGCGCACCCCTATCGCCTGATCATCATGTGCCTCTTGATAAAGCGGGATTATACCGTGAGCGAACTTTGCCATGCACTGGGCGAAGACTCGCGGCAAAGCGTGGTCTCCCAACATCTCAGCAGGCTGCGTCAGGAGAACATGGTCGAGGCAAACCGGGATGGAAACCTGATGCGATATACCTTGAAGCACCCTGCCGCCCGGCCGATCCTTGCCGCCATACATGGACAGTTCTGCACGCTGCCGGCGAAGGAGAGGATCTGAGCCTGGAGGAATCCGGCCCTGGCGCGGCGGAGATACGATCGGTTCCACATCGTCACTGGAGGCGTTGGCACTTACCGGTTTTCGGGCCGGCAATGCAACGCGAGAAGTTCTTGCCGCAGAGATGATGAGTCCGGCCAGCCTGCTTCGACAGGGCGTTAACTGGCGGTTTCCCCGGCTCAAATCCTATCGCTTCTTGCGCCGAAGCGCCGATTATGCACGTTGACGGGAAGTCAATTGGATGCACCGGCCCGGACATGACAAACTCTCAAGACAGACAGCTTGCCGCCGCCCGCGACCTGATCGCCGATCTCGCCCGCCAGCTCGACCTCAATTGCTCGGTGCGGCTTTGGGATGGTTCGCTCGTTCCGCTGGGGTCGAATGTCACGAGCCCGCTGGCGATCACATTTGCTTCGCCAGGTGTCATTTCTTCGCTGATCAAATGGCCGACGCTCGACCGATTGATCCGCCACTATGCGCACGGTCAGATCGGCTTTGAGGGCGGCACGCTGATCGATCTGGGCACACAGCTCGGCGACGAGGGTTCGCGAAAGCGGATGAAGGGACTGAGCAAGCGCAAGGTCTTCAACCAGCTATGGCCGTTCCTGACCGCGCCGGGCATCAAACCGGAACGAAGCCGCGATTTCTCCGGCGATGAAGAAGGCCAAGGACGCGCCAAGGCCGACAACAAGGACTTCATCAAATTCCACTATGACGTCGGCAACGACTTCTACGAACTCTTCCTCGACCCCAACATGCAGTACACGTGCTCCTATTTCACCGATTGGGGCAACTCGATCGATCAGGCGCAGATCGACAAGATGGAGATGATCTGCCGCAAGCTGCGCCTGAAACCCGGCGACCGGATGCTCGACATCGGCTGCGGCTGGGGCGGGCTTTTGTGTTACGCGGCGGAAAAATACGGGGTGCAAGGGTACGGCATCACGTTGTCGGAAGCGCAGATCGCATATGCCAAACGGTGGGCCGACGCGCGCGGGCTTGCCGACAGGGTGACCTTCGAAATCCGCGATTACGCAGACCTCGACGGCAGATTCGACAAGATCAGCTCGATCGGCATGTATGAAGCCATCGGCGTCGCCAACAACGAACTCTATTTCAAGACGATCCGGCGGGTGCTGGCGCACGACGGACTGTTCCTCAATCATGCCATCTCGCGGCGGGCAAAGAAGAAGAAGACGCGATTCTCATCACGCGCCGAGCAGCGAGCGCTGCAGAAGTACATTTTCCCCGGCGGCGAACTCGACGATATCGGCAATACGATCCAGTCGATGGAGAAGGTCGGATTCGAGATCCACGATGTCGAAGGCTGGCGCGAGCATTACCAGCTCACGACGAAGATCTGGTGCGAGCGACTGACCGCGCGGCGGGATGAAGCCATCGCGCTTGTCGGCGAAGAGACTTACCGGATCTGGGTCGCCTATCTGGCAGGGTGTTCGCTTGCCTTCGGGCGTGGCTCGGCGCGCCTGTTCCAGACGCTTGCTTCGCATAATGCCAAAGGAGCTTCGCCGCTGCCGCCGACACGCTCCGACCTCTACCGTCGCAACTGACGATGACCTGGGTCGCCGGCCTCGATATCATCAGCTTGGCCTTGGTGCTCGCAGGTGCGCTGTTTGCAGGTTTCGTAACCGGATTTGCGGGCTTCGGTACGGGACTTGTCGCTTCGGGCCTATGGCTTCACGCGGTGCCGGCGCACAACGTACCGCCGCTTGTCCTGCTCGTATCGCTGGGTGCGCAGGTCGCTTCGATGCGGTATCTTTCGATCGGCCTGAAGCGCGGCGCCGCGTTCCTGAGCCCGCTGGTCGCGGGCGGCGCAGCGGGCATTCCACTCGGCGTCTTGATGCTTGCCAGCGTCGAACCGGGGGACCTTCGCATTGCTATTGGAGTGCTGATGATCCTTTACGTCCTCTGGCAGTTTTTCGGGCCGCGCAAATTGTCGGGGAAGGCGCTGACGGGAATGGCGTGGGAAAGTCTCGCCGGGCTTGGCGGCGGTTTTCTTGGCGGATTTGCGGGGATACCCGGGCCGGTGCCGCTGATATTCCTGCAATTGCGCGGCGGCCCGCGCGAAGATCAGCGCGCCCGATATCTTCCATACAGCCTGGTGATGTTGTGCGTCGGCTGCGTGGCGTTCGCATTCTCGGGACATCTGGACTGGAACGTTGCAGCACTTGCCGGGCTGTGCATTCCGGCTACGCTTTTGGGAGCGGTGATCGGTTCGAGGGTTTTTCTCGGGCTCGATGAGGAGCAATTCCGCAAGTTTCTAGGCGCCTTCCTGCTCCTGGCGGGCCTCAGCCTGATGCCGTGGTGAGGTTGCGTGCCTTGCCCAAGTTAATCGAGTTTTCGGGACAAGAAGGTTAAGTTGGAAGGTACCTCTTGAAACCGAAGAACTCCGCGGTGCGCGCATTACCGCTTGGTTCGCAATGGTTGACGACAAGGACCTCAGCCTCGGCGGGCTGTTCGACCCAGACGGGGTCGCCGAACTTGGGAGCCGCGCCTGCACGTAGCCCGTTGCGTGAAGGCCGTAATGCGCGACTACCTCCAGAACCAAAACCCGGCACGCGATTTGCCTGAGCGGTCGACCGCGAGCAGCAGCGAAGCCGTCAGACGTTCCGGCGCGTCCTCAAGTGCCATGACGATGCCGCCGCCCTGCTTTACGCCGGAACGGAAGAAGTAATCCTGATCGTTGGTGGTGTCGGCGACCGGCCGTTCGGTATAGGGCTGATGTTCCCTGTAGATCCGCGCGCTCAAGTCGTCCGGCAGATAGGCCTGCGAGGTGACCAGCGTCTTCTGATCCAGGAAGACCTTCAGATGAATATGCGGGGTCCGGCCTGGGTACCAGCCCGGGTAGATCGTATCGAACGATACGTTACCGTCGGCATCGCTGAATTGGGTGCCGCGGAGGTAGGTTTGTCCTTCGGCGGAGACGCTACGGTCGTCGCCCTGTGCGGGATAGCCCGAATAGATACCGAGCGCGTCAGCATGCCAGACATCGACCCGCGCGGAAGCTATCGGCCTGCATGTCGCATGTTCGATAACCTTGAGCATGAGCCGCATGGGATGTCCGGGACGGCCTTCGGTAAGGTCCCTGCGAATTTCGTTCGGATCAAAGTAATAGGGGCCCTCGACGGCTTCTGGAAACAACACGCACGACCCTTGCGCCTGCGCTGACGGAGCGGCTGTCGGGCTACCGCCCGCGGCGGCGCCGCCAACCATGAGGCCGGTACCCGCTCCCCCCAGCAACAAGCTTCCGAGGAGACCGCGCCGAGACAGTTTCGTCATCAGAAGTTGCCTTTCGATATGTGCACCGCCATGGCGTTCTACGATCAGACCATTCAGTTTCATTGTGCAGCGAAAACCGCCGAAACTACGTTCATTGACTTTCGTTCGAGCAGTTACCGTAGCGACCCCGAGTCTGTATAAGTCAGTACACCCTTCGCCGTCACCGGCCCGTCCGGTTCTCCCAAAACTCCAGTCCAGCGGTGATAGATGGACACCACTTCACTGACAATCAGCCTTGTACTTGGCGCCATCGCCTACGCCGCCGCGCTGGCAATTATCCTGCGGCGCGCTTCGGCGAAGGGCGGTGACGGCGGCCTCGCCGACTTCTTCGTGTCAGGCCGCGACGTCGGGCTGTGGACCGCGGTGGCGACTCTCGGGGCGACCGAGATCGGCCTCATCACCATAGCCTACAACGCGCAGAAGGGGTTCAACGACGGCTTTGCGGCTTTCCATATCGGGGCCGCGGCGTTCGTCGGCTGCGTCATCGTCGGGTTGACCGGCTTCGTGGTTGCGCCGTTGCGGCGGACCGGCGTGTTGACGATTCCTGAATTCTACGGCCAGCGCTACGGCCAGGACGTGCGCGTGTTCGGCGCGATCATCATGGCGCTCGGCGGTATCCTGAATATGGGCCTGTTCCTGAAGGTCGCGGCGCTGTTCATCGTCGCGATGCTCGGCTTTGCGCCGGGCAGCGGGGTCGTCAATGCGCTGATGGTGGGGCTGCTCGTCATCGCGGTTGCCTACACGGCCTATGGCGGCATCCGCTCGGTAATCGCAACCGACATCCTGCAATTCGCGATGATCGTTGCCGGTCTCTTCATTGCGCTGTTGGTACTGCTTCAGACGATCACGCTCAGCGATGCGGTCACCGCCGTAAGCGGCGCCAAGGGCAGCGCCGGGTTCGATCCATTCGAAGCGGAAAGCTTCGGGGCGAGCTACGTATTGTGGATGGTTCTGGTCGCGGGTGTGGTTTCTTCGGTGATCTGGCCGACGGCGTTGTCGCGCGCGCTGTGCATCAAGGATGAAGCCACGGTGCGGCGCGCCTATCTCATTTCCTCGGTGGTGTTCATGGGGCGCATGGCGCTGCCGGCTTTCATAGGCGTTCTGGCATTCACCTATTTCACCATGGCGAACGGCGGCAACCCGGCGGGAGATACCAGGCTCGCCGGATTCGGCAGCGATGCGGACCTCGTGGCGACAGCCGTCATGCTCGGGCAGGCGTTGCCGGCGTGGCTGGTCGGGTTACTCGCCATCGTGATGTTCGCCTCCTTCATGTCGACGCAGGACGGCTATCTGTTCTGCTGGTCGTCGATCATTGCGCGTGACATTATCGGGCCGCTCACCGGCCGCACCGAGGATGCCGCCTTTCAGATCAAGGCGACGCGTTATGGCATCGTGGCCATCGCGCTTTACGAACTGTACTGGGGGCTCATCTACCAGGGGCGAGAAGACATCTGGGATTATCTGGCGGTTTCAGGCGCCATCTATTTCTGTTCCGGAATCGTCGTCCTGGCCGGCGGCCTGTATTGGTCGCGCGCTACGCGCAAGGGTGCGATTGCGGCGCTGGTTGCAGGCTTCGCGGCAATTGCCGGGCTCGGGCCGGTGAAGGAAGCAATTGGGCTTGGCGATCTATCCGCGCCGGTGATCGGTTTTGCTGCAATCGGGCTGTCTGCCGTCGCGTTCGTGGTGGTGAGCCTGTTGGAAGGGGAAGAGGAGGCTGAACAACGCCCCGGAAGCTGACGATGGCGGGGGAGGGAAAGGTGCATTTACGGAAGATCGTGCGTCACCAATTCTTCAGGTAAAGTTGTTTGTTCCGAAACACGGTGCAGTAGAGAGCCGCAGGAATGCCGGACGATTTGATATCCATTTCCGAGATTGCCCGGACGCATTCGCGACATCGGTCAGTCGTGCACAAGATCATCAAAAGGCTTGGCCTTGAAACGCTTCGTTTGCGAAGCGACGAGGTGCGAGGTCAAGTAGCGCTCCATATCACGCGCGATTGTGAGAAGCTAAATACGGATGTCTTCCGGACGGATGCGATTCAAAATGTCCTTGATAGAGCCGACCGCTTCTTTGAGAATATGCCTTCGCTGACTGACTGACTATGTTGGACTTCTCTTAAGGTCCATCCACGTCTACCCACGAGGAGCTGCCCTTCCGCTCGACTACCAAGGCAGACACCCACGAAATACCAAAGGCCGCCCGTGGGGCGGCCTTCTTGATGCGGGGCTCGATCTGGCTTCAGCGCTCGATCAGTTGTCGAGGAACGAGCGCAGCTTGCGCGAGCGGCTGGGGTGCTTGAGCTTGCGCAGCGCCTTCGCCTCGATCTGACGGATGCGTTCGCGGGTCACCGAGAACTGCTGGCCGACCTCTTCCAGAGTATGGTCGGTATTCATGCCGATGCCGAAGCGCATCCTGAGCACGCGCTCTTCACGGGGTGTGAGCGAAGCGAGCACGCGCGTCGTCGTCTCGCGCAGGTTCGACTGGATTGCCGCATCGATCGGAAGCAGGGCGTTCTTATCCTCGATGAAGTCGCCGAGGTGCGAATCCTCCTCGTCGCCGATCGGCGTTTCGAGCGAAATCGGCTCCTTGGCGATCTTCAAAACCTTGCGCACCTTCTCAAGCGGCATGGCGAGCTTTTCGGCAAGTTCTTCCGGAGTCGGCTCGCGGCCAATCTCGTGCAACATCTGGCGCGACGTCCTGACGATCTTGTTGATCGTCTCGATCATGTGCACCGGGATACGGATGGTGCGCGCCTGGTCGGCGATCGAGCGGGTGATGGCCTGGCGGATCCACCAGGTTGCATAGGTGGAGAACTTGTAGCCGCGCCGGTACTCGAACTTGTCGACGGCCTTCATCAGGCCGATGTTGCCTTCCTGGATGAGATCGAGGAACTGCAAGCCGCGGTTGGTGTACTTCTTGGCAATCGAGATGACGAGGCGGAGGTTTGCTTCGACCATCTCCTTCTTGGCCTGGCGGGCTTCGCGCTCACCCTTCTGCACGGCGCGCACGATACGGCGGAACTCAGGGATCTCAAGGCCGGTTTCGCTGGCGAGCTCGTGGATCTCGGTGCGGATATCATCGATCTGCCCGCGCTCGCCATCGATGAATTTCGCCCATTTCTTGCCCTTCTCGGCCATGCGGTCGAGCCAGGTCTGGTCGAGTTCGTTGCCGAAATATTCGTCGAGGTAGGACTGGCGCGGAATGCCGTGCGAGTCGGCCAGACGCATCAGGCGGCCTTCGTAACCGACTAGGCGCTTGTTGATCGCATAGAGCTGTTCGACGAGGCTTTCGATACGGTTGTTGTTAAGCGACAGGCTCTTGACGTCGTTGATGATCTCCTCGCGCAGTTTTTCGTAGGCGCGCTGCTGGGGACGGGAGGACTGGTCGCCGGCCACCTGCTGCTCGATCATCTTGTCCTGCTGCTTGCGCAGCTTCTTGTAGTTGGCGGCGATATTGTCGAAGGTTTCGAGGACCTTCGGCTTCAATTCGGCCTCCATGGCGGCAAGCGACATGGCGTTTTCGTAATCGTCCTCGTCCTCGTCTTCGGAACTTTCGCCGTCGGCACCCTCGGCGGCAGGTCCGGCTTCGCCTGCCGCAGCGTTGGATGCGGGAGCGGCACCGTCCTCGGCGGTCGGCACGGCCTTTGCCTCGGGTCCCTCATATGTCGCTTCGAGGTCGATGATGTCGCGCAACAGAATGCGACCGTCGTTCAATTCATCGCGCCAGATGATGATGGCCTGGAACGTCAACGGGCTTTCGCAGAGCCCGGCAATCATCGCTTCGCGGCCGGCCTCGATGCGCTTGGCGATCGCGATTTCGCCTTCGCGCGACAAGAGTTCGACCGAACCCATTTCACGCAGATACATGCGCACAGGGTCGTCGGTACGATCTGTAGGCTCGGACTTGGTTTCGGTCTTGGTGGGGAGCGCGGACTGGGTGGTCAGTTCGCGGCTGCTGCCTTCTTCGTCGGTATCGTCGGTTTCTTCGGCAGCGGTGTCATCGGTTTCCTCTTCCTCGGACTCAACCACGTTGATCCCCATTTCCGAGAGGGACGAATAGAGATCCTCGATCTGGTCGGAGGAAAACTCTTCCGGCGGCAGAACCTTGTTCAGTTCTTCATACGTTGCGTAACCGCGAGCCTTGGCCGCCTTGATGAACTTCTTGACGGCTGAATCGGACATGTCGAGGAGCGGACTATCGCGCTCGCCCTCGGTCTGGGCCGCGCTCGTCTGTTCCTCGTCCTTAACGTTTACGTTCGCCATGCTTGGTCTACCCTCTTTGGATTAGGGGCGTCTGGGTCCTATCGGTTGCCCGCAAACAGCTGATCGTGAACTGGCGCGCGCCGGATGGCTTCTGGCCGCAACACGAATGGCTGGGCCGCCGCTGGCATCGTTCGCCGTCCAAGATTCATCGTTTCAGGCCACCCTCGGGTTTGTCGCGTTCTTCGTTACGTCGCACCAGCGACGAGTTGTGCCTGCAAAACCGGCGCTGCTCGCGCCGTTCGGATGGTTCAATGACCGGTTGCCGTTAACGCGGACACCGGCGCCGGCCTGACGCGTGGGCGCTGGCCAAAGCAGGTTGGCCGCCTGCGGACCCGGGATCAAACCCCGGAAACAGGCGGTCTTGTCGGTCGTGCCGCTCCTTGCTGCAGCGCCAAAATATCCTCGAAGCCTTCCCGCACGGTGTCGGCTTCCGCGTCTGGATCAGCGAAGCGGTCTGACCGGTGTATCACGAGCTGCCCGATTCTGTGCAGCGTATCTCCCAACCCCAATCGCTCTAGGTGTGAACGCAGGGTCGCCGTGTCAAGTGATTTTTCCTCGGCATGCGCGGAAAGTATGCAATTACGCAACTCTGTAAGGGCGCGGGACGAGAATTTGAGGGCGGCGACGTCCTCGGCGTGTTCATCGATCAAATAGGGATGATTGATGAGACATTGAAGGATCAAGGCTTCGCGGGCGGGAAATGCAGACCCGTGACCGGCCGCCATGGGGCTTCTTTTGAGGCTTTCGCTGGCGAATGCCGGAAGGGGCGGAACGCCGGGTTTACCGTTGGGGCGGCCAAATTTGCCGCCTGCGCCAATGCCGTGCGGGCGCTTCAGGAAGGGCTGGGAGATGCTGGCGTAGGCGCCGCGCGCGGCGGCTCCGGCGGCGCCACCGGTTCCGGAGGCGGGACCATTCGCGCCGGCAGGTCGCGTTTCGCGCCCCATCGCGCGCCAGGAATGAAACAACCGGTCGCGCATGTTGCGCTCGTAGTGGGTACGGACAACGTCGTCGGTAATGCCCGCTACAATCTGGCGGAGGCGCAATTCCAGACCGGCGCGGCGCTCAGGGGTCGACCATTCGCCGTCGCCCCATTCGCGCTCGAACAGGACGTCGGCAAGCGGCCTCGCCTTCTTCAGGAGTGCCGCGAGCCCTTCGCGGCCGCTTTCGCGGATGACGTCATCGGGGTCGAGGCCGTCGGGCAGAAAGGCGAAGCGCAGGCTGCTGCCCGGCTTGAGGTGGGGCAAAGCGGTGTCTACGGCGCGAAACGCCGCCTTGCGGCCGGCCGTATCGCCATCAAAGCAGAGGAGCGGTTCGGGGGCCATCCGCCACAGCAGCGCAAGTTGATCCTCGGTCAATGCGGTTCCGAGCGGAGCAACGGTTTCGCCAAACCCCGCCTGGGCAAGCGCGATCACATCCATATAGCCCTCGACCGCGATAACGGTGCCGATCTCGAAGGCGGCTTGCCGGGCGTTGTGGGCGTTGTAAAGGATGCGGCCCTTGTGAAACAGGGGCGTGTCGTTGGAATTGAGGTACTTGGCGGGATGGCCGGGGTCGAGTGCGCGGCCGCCGAAGGCGATGACGCGGCCCTTCAGGTCCATGATCGGGAACATTACCCGGTTGCGGAAGCGGTCGTAGGGGACGCGGATATCCTCGCCGCCGATGGCCATGCCCGACAGCACGATCTCGCGCTCGGTGAAGCCCTTCTTGAGCAAATGCTGCTTGAGATCGTTGCCGCCATCGGGGGCATAACCAAGACGGAACGACTGAATCGTCTCGTCGGAAAGCCCGCGGCGCTCGATGTAGGACAGTGCCTCGCGCCCGGCACCAGAGCGCAGGCAACCTTCAAAATAGCGCGCGGCCTCATCGACCAGAGGATAGAGCCGCTCACGGATGTCGATCTGTGCCTGGGCCTCGGGCGAGCGCGGGGCTTCCTTGGGCAGATCCACGCCTGCTTCTCCGGCAAGGTGCTCGACAGCCTCGGGGAAGGGGAGGCCTTCGGTCTTCATCAGAAAGGTGAAGATGTCGCCGTGCTCGCCGGTGGCGAAGCAATGGTAGAAGCCCTTCTGGTCGTTGACGGTGAAGGATGGCGTCTTCTCTGTCTTGAATGGGGAAAGGCCCACCAGTTCACGGCCCTGACGCTTGAGCTTGACCTTGCGCGCGACGACCTGGCTGACCGGCAGGCGGGCGCGGATTTCGTCCAGGAGGTGCGGCGCAAATCGCATGGTCGGGTGAATCGCATCTCAAACGGGTCGCAACGCGAAACAAAACGACGGTTCAAAGGGGACCGGTGGGGTCAGTACGTTAGTTTTAGGTGATTCTGACGGGGTGAAAGCGGGCCATGGGGACTTGCTCGCGCCGCTGTCGCGGTAGCGCACAGGCCATCCACAAGGACTCAACACGTTATTCTATCCGGAGCGTTCGGAAGGGGGGCGGATCAAGTCTAGTGTTCTGGCTCAAACATTTTATTCCCGGGTGGAGGTCGTCAAATGTTTGTGAATCCAGAACACCATCAAAAGGTTGCCTAGTGTTCCGGGCTGACATTCAGGTTCCCGGCAGGGAACCTTATGTCAGAGTCGGAGCACTAGGAGCCCGTCCAGATAGCGGTTGCGCCGGGCATTTGCGGCGACGATAGCGGGCTCAGGCCGCTCTGGCGAGCTTTGTGAGGTTGTGGGCGGTGCAGATCAGCGCCCACTCTGCACGAATTTTTTCAACGCCGCGTA
>JAHJSN010000195.1 GCA_018830445.1 Alphaproteobacteria bacterium
CTGGCCGCAACCGCTGACGATTTAGGCGAGACATGAAGGCCACTAGCGAAAACAATGGCTTAGTGTGGCGTTCAGCGCGCCTCAATTGACAACTCCTGTGCGGCACCAACAGGTCAATTAAGGCGCGACGCCACACTAGTTGGGTTATCCTCCCACGGAGGCAAGTAGCGAAAAAGATCAAAGGAAACGGTCGCTATGACGCGAAAACCGGGTGACGAAGTTGAGATTGCCAACGACGATCTGTTATTGCTGGAAAACCAGCTTTGTTTCGCGCTTTACGCGGCAACGCGGGCTGTCACCAAGACCTACCGCGAAAAACTGACACTGCTCGGGCTGACTTACCCGCAGTATCTGGTGCTGATCGTTCTGTGGGAGGAGGACGGTTCAACGATTACGGCGATCGGACACCGCCTGATGCTTGATTCAGGCACCCTGACCCCGCTCGTCAAGCGTTTGGAAAACATGGGGTATGTCGACCGGCTTCGCGGCACGCAAGATGAGCGCGAGGTGCGGGTCCACCTTACCGAAGCAGGTCGCGAACTGAAGAACTCGGTGCTCGATGCGCGCTGCTACGTTGCTTGCAGGCTCGGCATGACCGAAACCGAGATCCTCGCTTTGCGCAGCGAATTGATGGAACTCATCGCGCGGCTTGAAGCAAGCGGGACGCCGATGTCGCATTCTATTTCTGTGACTGACGGGCAGAACTGACCGGACGATCGGTTCAGCCGTGTTCCTGCGGCCTTCCCCGCATCCCCCGAAGCAGCTTTTACGGCCGTGCGCATGCACCGCGTGGACATTCCTGAGGCGTGCCGATAGGGACTAATGCGACAAGAATTCGTGAAAGGAACCGTCCCATGGAAACCTCCCAGTCCACGCTGACTGCCGCCGAAAGGGTGGTTCTGCCGTCGGGACAGGAATCGCTCATCGTCGATCCGGGAACCAAGCTGCCGAAGATCGTCGTCGTCGGCGGTGGAGCCGGCGGGCTCGAACTGGTGACGCGCCTCGGCGACAAGCTCGGCCGCCGCAAGAATGCCCACGTAACTCTGCTGGAGCGCTCGCGTACGCACATCTGGAAACCGCTGCTGCATGAGATCGCCGCCGGTTCCATGGATGTCGGTCGCCATGAACTCGGTTACCTGGCGCAGGGCCACTGGCATGGTTTCCGGTTCCGCTACGGCGAAATGATCGGTCTCGACCGCGAGCGCCGTCTGGTCCATACGGCTGCGACCTTCGACGAGGAGGGCCGGCAGATCACGCCGCCCCGCTCGTACCCCTACGACACGCTGGTTATCGCCATCGGCTCCGTATCGAACGATTTCGGCACGCCCGGCGTCGCCAAGAATGCGTTCATGCTCGATACGCCCGAACAGGCCGAGCGTTTCAACCGCCGCCTCCTCAACGCCTGCATTCGTGCCAACACGCAGGCAGATCCGATTCGCCCCGGCCAGCTCCACGTCGCGATCATCGGTGCAGGCGCCACCGGCTCGGAACTTTCCGCCGAGCTGCATCATACGACGCGCGGACTTGTCGCCTATGGTCTCGACAAGGTGAACCCGGAGCGCGACATCAAGCTCACGCTGATCGAAGCACAGCCACGCATTCTGCCGGCATTGCCACCCAAGCTTTCCGGGGCGGCCGCCGGTGTCCTGAAAGGCCTCGGCGTTGAACTGCGCACAGGTTCGTTTGTCACCGAAGTCAGCGACAAAGGCGTGACGCTGAAAACCGGCGAGTTCATTCCCTCAGAACTTGTGGTCTGGGCGGCTGGCGTGAAAGCCCCTGACGTCCTGGCGAAACTCGACGGGCTTGAAGTCACCAAAGGCAATTTCCTGGTCATCAAGGAGACGCTTGAAACGACCGGCGACCCCAACATTTTTGCGCTGGGCGATTGCACCTACCTGCTGCCGCCCGGTCAGGAAAACCCGATCCCGCCGCGCGCCCAGTCCGCCCATCAGCAGGCCTCCCACATCTATAACCAGATCCGCCGCCGGATGTCCGGCAAGGCTCTCAAGCCGTTCAAGTACCACGACTTCGGCTCGCTCGTTTCGCTTGGCGAATATTCGACGGTCGGCAGTCTGATGGGCTTCATTTCCGGCAAGTCGATGTGGGTCGAAGGCATGTTCGCCAAGCTGATGTACCGCATGCTCTACAAGATGCACGAGACGGCCTTGCACGGTTACACGAAGGTCGTCCTCGACACGATCGCGCGCACGATCACCTCTCGCACCGAGCCTCCGGTCAAGCTTCACTAGGAGCCCGTCCAGATAGCGGTTGCGCCGGGCATTTGCGGCGACGATAGCGGGCTCAGGCCGCTCTGGCGAGCTTTGTGAGGTTGTGGGCGGTGCAGATCAGCGCCCACTCTGCACGAATTTTTTCAACGCCGCGTA
>JAHJSN010000196.1 GCA_018830445.1 Alphaproteobacteria bacterium
CTTCTTCGCAAATCTCGGTCTGCCGTCATTGATGATGGAGTACCGTCGCCTCAATCGCGTATCATGAACCGCCGTATGCGGAACCGCACGTACGGTGGTGTGGGAGGACGGCGGGAGCAATCCCGCCTCCTACCCGATCAAGTCAGCCCGCCTTCGTCAGCTTCTTCATCGCCGCTGAAATCGAGTGGCGCACCTTGTGCCAGCCCTTCCAGCCTTCCGACGTCATCCAGTTCATCTGCAACGAGCGCCGCTGCCCTTCGAAGGGATGGTGCCCATGCCACGAATTATCCGACCGCTTGAAGACCAGGAGCGTACCGTTGTCGGGCGCAACCTCGGTCACGTAGTCGTCGACGTCATGACCGTTGTTGAGAACGCGCAGCCGCCCGCCTTCCTGGTTCCAGTTCTCGTTGAGATAAAGGAGGACGGTAATGATCTTCTCCTTCGAATCGGTATGGATGCGCCCGTCCTTTGAGCGCGTATAGCCGCGCAGCGAATACATCTTCGGCTGGCCTTCGAGTTCAACGCCGAATTTTTCCGCTATGACCTTTTCGAATTCCGGCCCGTCGAGTTCGTCGATGACCTCCTTGATGGTCATGTTCTCTTCGAGGCTTTCGATAGGATAGGAACCGCCCTTCTCGATATTGGGATACGTGGCGTTGATGGCGCTGACGCTTGCCGGTGACAGGAATCCTTCCACCACCGTGAACATGTAAGGATCTCTCGCGACTTCTGCGGCGCGCAACTTGTCAAGATTGAGATGGGCCATGGCGTCTAGTCCTCGATGGTGCGGCGATGGTGTGCCCTCAGGCAGGATCAGTTTAAGCGGTGTTTCGAAGTTCGTCAGCCGGGACGTGACAATCCCGACAGCATATGGCTGCGCCGCGCATAACGCCGCTCGATTTCCGCTGCAATCGATTTCGCTGCATCAAGCGGTTGATAATCCCAGCTTTCAAGGCTGCTGAAGCGATCCGGCAAGGCGCGCACGGCTCCCGTTTCTGCCAGCGCTTCATGAAAGCGCGTGAATTTGGCCGATCCACCGGACGGCGAGAAGATATAGACCGGCTTGCCCGTCGCACAGGCTTCCCCGCACATGTTGACCGAGTCGGCAGTGACGATCAGCGCGTCGGCGCAGGCAAGAAAACCTGGATAAGGGTTCTCCCCCCCGCCCGTCCAGACGATGCGCGGCGCGTCGCGGGTCGCCGCTTCGGCCGCCGCGATCAGCCGCTGATGCGTGCGCCGCGATGAGGTGATCATGAAACTCGCCCCCAGCGCTGCAAGCGACGTGAGGCTCGTTTGCAGTCGGTCGTCGTCCGCGTCGGTGAACTTATAGACGCCGTTCTTGCCGCCCAGCACGACGGTGACGCGGGGACCGGGCAGCGCCGCGATCTCGGCGGCCGGAGCGGCACGCAATTCCGCCAGCCGCTCCTGCGAAAACGAATGCGGCGCCGTTGGCGTGGTGATGACGTTCGCCCCGCGCCGCTTGTCATGTTCCGGCACCCAGATGAGGTCGGCGGTATTGGCGCCCGACTTCGGGTCCTGCAATACGATTGTGTAGGTGCGCGGGCCCGACTTTTTGCGGATGGCGCGCACGTAGGGGATGCTGGCCCGGCCCGTGGCGATCACCACGTCCGGCCACGGCGGCGCAAAGTTGCTGCCCGCTTCACCGAGCCGTTCCGACGGGGCGACCGGCCCCCACGGCGCGATTACCGCGAAAAGCCCCCTTGGGTGGACTTC
The DNA here is from genome assembly GCA_018830445.1 of Alphaproteobacteria bacterium. GTDB lineage: Bacteria > Pseudomonadota > Alphaproteobacteria > Rhizobiales > Hyphomicrobiaceae > Filomicrobium. Next base: position 1,735 of record JAHJSN010000196.1, read on the forward strand.
CTTTTCGACGTAGTCGAGCCCGAGCGCGTCGGCGACCCCGCGCGCCTGCACCAGCATGCCGGCCTTGCCGTCGGTGATGACCCAGGCGCTGGCCCCTTCGAGTGGGCGCGGACTTGTTCGAGTTGGTGCGTTCATGGCGGTGTTTGTGGCGTGGCGGGCGGCAATTGTCGAGAGCGCCGGGCAAGATGTCCAGGGGCAATCCGGCTTGCGACCGTTGCTGATCAGTGAGTTTTCTTTATTTCGCCAAAACACCCTTTATGTTACCAAAAATTGCGCGCTATCACACTCCACTTGGGCGCGGATCGACGGCTGGCTATCGCCGCCCGGGCTAAACTTTACGGAGAACTGATGGGCCTCACCCTCGATCAGACAGACTGGCGGATACTGAAAGAACTCCAGGCCGATGGCGGACTGACCAACGTTCTTCTGGCCAAGCGCGTCGGACTGTCGCCGCCTGCGTGTCTGAGGCGCGTGCGTGGGCTGGAGGAAGCCGGCCTCATCGAAGGCTACGCCGCCCTTGTCGACGAAGCCGCGCTAGGCTTCACCTTGACCGCCTTCGCCATGGTCCGCCTGCACAACCAAGCCGAAAGCGACCTGCGCGCTTTCGAGGATCTCCTGCTCGGCTGGCCGGTCGTGCGCGAGGCGCACATGCTCTCCGGCGAGAGCGATTACATTCTGAAATGCGTCGCCCCTGACATGTCGACCTTCCAGGACTTCGTGCTCGATACGCTTACCGCCGCCCCCAACGTCGCCAGCGTCAAGACGTTCGTCACCATCCGCCGCGCCAAACGCGAACCCGGCGTGCCGGTGGGGCTGGAGGGGAGGTAGCAAACGGCACCCTTCACCTCTCCCCGCTTCAACACAGGCTTGCGTACCCCAACATCGGCTTGCCGAATGTTGGGCAAAGAAGTGTTGAGCAGCAACGGGGGATGGTCGGGGCCGGCGCAGCTCCACACGAGTGTAGCTCGTCAATACAGCGCAAGCTTGTGTTGAGCAAACAAGGTGTCGACGCCGAAAAGCCGCAAGGTGAGCCGCAAAGGGCTCACCTACGAGTCATCATTTCTTCTTCCAGGTCTCCGAGTCGCACATCGCCTCGCCGATTGCGCACCCCTTGATGCTGAGTGATGAGCCACTCATGATCACCGTGCCGTTGAAGGTCATGAACCCTGGCATGTCAGGGTGCTTCATGGCGCCGCCGGTCCACTTGCCACCGCTCTTCGACATGCCGTTACACATCTCGAATCCGTCGCTGATACGCGTGCAGTAGAGCTTGCCGCCGCTGATTGCGACCTTGATGGGCTGATCACCCTTGCGCAAGTAGGTGCCCTGGGCGTTAGCGGTCGAAACGGAGGCGAACAGGCCAGCCGCCGCGATCATGCTCATGGAAAACGCGAGCGTCCTTACTTTCATTGTTGTTTCTCTCCCTGTTTATGAAACCCGTTGGTCTGCGACGCTTCAGCGATCTTGGCTCCGCCGGTTTCGATAACGATATCGGGCAGGCCATCCATCACACGGCGACGGGCTGCCGAGAGGCAGCCATTCAAAAGTCTAAATATTCGAAAGTTTGAGAACAAGCAGTATTTTTCATGCTCAAGCGGACCTGTGTCCTTCGCGCGATAACGGCAACCCTGTTCCACGTTCCCGCCGCGGATCCACCTCGGCAAGTGCGTACGCCAACGCGATAAGTGGGGGGCTGCGATGGCGATGCGGCCCAAGCAGCCAACTTTGCCGCTCTCGATTTTGGCCCGAACCGCGCAAGCCACATTGCCCCCGACCGCGCAAGCCACAGCGCCCGTGCCGTCCTGGCCCGGGCCTTGAGCTGCCACAATTCAAGGCCTATGCTGATGGTGATGGCGCAGCCGCGCCAAACGGTTAGGCATCCTGCCCTTCTACGTCTGCTGTTGATCCTGCGGCAGAAAAATCAAAGTCTTCTTTTAACTATGGGCCGTAAACGGCCCATAGTTACATAAGGTACGAGGGGCAGGATGCCTGAAAACCCCGCCAGCACCGCAGGCCCGCCGACGCCGCCGACGCCGCCGGCTCTGCCCCAGCATCTGCGTCTTCGCGGCCGCCCGCTGCAAACTTCCCAGGACGTCGCCGACTATCTCGGCATCCGCCACCGCCTCATGATCGACACGCTTTATAACCAGCCGCCGAACGCCCGCTACCGCCATTTCGAGATCCCCAAGCGCACCGGCGGCATGCGCCCGATCCACGCCCCCGTCGGACACACGCGCGCCATGCAGGACCGCCTGCTTACCGACTTCAAGGCGCTCTACCGCCCGCATCCCAACGCGCATGGCTTCATCGAAAAGCGCAGCGTCACCTCGAACGCAACATGCCACACCGGCCAGCGCTGGGTGCTCAACATCGACCTCGAAGGCTTCTTTCCCTCGATCAATTTCGGACGCGTGCGCGGCCTGTTCATGCGGCCGCCCTTCGAGATGGGGCAAGCCGCCGCGACCGTGTGCGCGCAGATCGTGACCTTCCGCAACGGCCTGCCGCAAGGCGCACCGACCTCGCCGGTATTGTCGAACTTCATCGCCGCCCAGCTCGACCGGACATTGTCGCGGCTGGCCCGCCAGAACCGCCTCGTCTATTCGCGCTACGCCGACGACATAACCTTTTCAACGAACCTGACGCAGTTCCCCGCTTCCGTCGTCGTCCGCGAAATGGTCGTGGGCGGCGGCTACAAGGTCAGGGCCGGAGACGCGCTCGAACTGGCGATCCAGAAATCGGGCTTCGAGATCAACGAGAAGAAGGTCCGCCTGCAGGCCCACTACTTCCATCAGGATGTCACCGGCCTTTGCGTCAACGAGCGCGTCAACGTCGCTCGCGAACGGGTCCGCAAGCTGCGCGCGATGCTGCATGCTTGGAGAAAGTTCGGCCTCGAACGCGCCGGCCAGGAGCACTTCGCCAAACATCGCGGCTCGCGGAGGTTGAAACCTCCATCGCAGCCGGGAGCGGCATTCCGCAACGTCGTCTACGGCAATCTCTCATTCGTCAAGATGGTGCGCGGCGCCGATGATCCCGTGTTCCTCAAGCTCTGTGCGCAGGTCCTCGCGCTCGATCCGAACCCCTCGAAGTTCCTGCGTCAGATGGTCTACGGCGCCGACGACTACGACGTCTTCATCTCGCATGCCAGCGAGGACAAGGAGGCGATCGCAAGGCCGCTGTTCGAAGCCTGTAACCGGCTCGGCCTGAAAGCGTTCCTCGACGAAGCCCATATCGGCTTCGGCCAGAGCTTCGCCGCCAAGATCAACACCGCGCTGGGCGCATCGCGCACGATCCTCGCCGTCGTCACGCCGCACTCGACCACCAAGGACTGGCCGCTCCAGGAAATCAACACCGCACTTGCGCTGGAAATTTCAGGTGAGAAGAAGGTCGTGCCGGTGATGGTCGGCAGCCCCGATCTCACCCACCTGCCGCTCTTGCGCACCAAGCGCTGGATAAGCTGGGAGGGCAACGCCGATTCCGTCATCCGGCAAATGAAGCAGCAGGTCGGCCCGCTGCGTGAAGCAAAAAAGGCCGGCAGCGTTCCCGGTATTGCCGGCAAGAAGGCCGCCAGACCCGTGCCACAGGCGAAGCCGATGTCAGGCGCGCAGTCACAAACCACGCCGCGCAGCGACGGCTGGATCTCGCGCCTGTTCGGCAAAAAGTAACAGCGCGCGGCTTACTTCGTCTCTGTCTCCTCGACACTGCGCCCGGCTCTCGGCCGGTAGCTCGGCAGCGACAAGCCGTACGAAATAGCCTGGCCGCGAATGACGAACACGGCGAGGCCGCCGACGAAGGCGGCAAGCCAGCGCCCGGCGTCGAAGCCGAGCAGCACGACATAACAGATGGCGCCGAGGAGAGAGGCTGTCACGTAGATTTCGCGGCGCAAAAGGATCGATGGCTCCTGCCCGAGTATGTCCCGGATGATGCCGCCGACCGACGCGGTGATCATTCCCATCATCACCGCCACCACCGCCCCCGCGCCATGGTCGATGCCCTTGGCCGTTCCCGCGATCGTCACCAGTGCAAGGCCGACCGCATCGAGCCAGAGGATCACCCGGTATCGCGAGTTGACGAGGTGCGCCGTGAAGTAGACCGCGATCGATGCAATCAGGCAGGCGACGACCGGGGTCGCATCCTGCACCCAGAACACCGGCACGCCGAGCAGCAGGTCACGGACAGTGCCGCCGCCGACGCCGGTCACGGTGCCGAACCAGATGAAGCCGATGATGTCCATCTGCTTGCGCGAGGCAACCAGCGCACCCGTGATGGCAAAGACCGCCGCCGCGACCAGGTCGAGCGCAGGCAGCAGCTTGGTAAAGGCCGTCGCGAAGCGCTCGACGGCCGGCAGCAATGCCGCAAGATCTGCCAGTATGATCAAGACCTCTTGTCCATCCCATCGATTGCAGTCGGCCGCGCCTTCATTTTTTCGAGGCGCGATTCAAGCTGCGTGAACACTGCCGCACGCTCGGCATCGTCGAATTTTAGCCAATTCCCGATCTCCGCAATCGTGCGCCCGCAGCCCACACACAGACCCTCACCTTCATCGAGCACGCACACCCCGACACAAGGGCTGGCGGGCCACACCTGATGGCTGCTCTGGTTGTCCGAACTCACCGCTTGCGTCCCTTCCTGCCAGAGTTTCTCTCGAATTCGAGCATCTTGCGAACCAGCCCTTCCTGGCTGTAGTAGACGCCGCGTGCGATCCGTTCCAGGTTGAGGTCTGCGATCCGCGGCCCGCCGCTCGCCGCGCTTGGCTTCTGCAGTGCTCCGGCAATCTGCGCCTCGAACTGGAGGGCGTCTTCAAGTCTGCGCCCCAATAGGTCGCTCAGGCCGGCAATGTCGTCGATACTTGCGTTCTTCAGTGCTTCGAGAATCTTGGCATAGCGCTCTTCCGCATCGCGGTGGGCTTCGGGAATCTTCTCGCAAAGGATCTTGCGCAGGATATCGATGTCGAGCATCAGCTGGCCGACGCCGGTCTCGATATCGGCGACGTAGTCCTCCCGCTCGGCCAGCACCCGTTCGAGTTCAAGGTCAATCGTTTCAAGGAGTGCAGACACGCGCTGGATCGTACGCCGCAGGGGTTTCGGTACGGCCCGCTCCTTCTTGTATTGCAGATCGTGCGAGGCCGCCGCCCAGATGTGCTGCGCAAGCGTCCTGATCTGCACTTCCGCGCGCAGCGGCGGCGGCGCTTCGTTGTCCTGGGCCAGCGCCGGAGCAGCAGATGAAAGTCGCAACAGCGCATGCACGGATTGATAGCCGAACCCGTCGGCGTCTTCGTCCATGCCTTTCTTTTCTTCCGCCTCGATTGGAAACTCACCCCGGAGGATTTCGAGCACACGCTCGATGTCCGGCCGGTACAGCAGGATGATGCGGATGCCGACGAGGTCTTTCAGGTCGTCGAGCGATCTGACCGGCTCCTTTGCACGCTCGCATTTGTCGCAAACCGACGGCCATGACTTGATGCGCGACTCGAGCGGCGCTCCCAGCGTGATGTCTTCGGCGCGCAGTAGAAGCCCGATCTCATTGCGGATACGGTCGCAGAACTCCTGCAAGGCGGAGAGCGCCGCCTTGTAGTCGTCCTCCAGGAGTGTCCGTTGCCGTACCGGTTTCGCACGCTTCATCTGCGCCGCCTGCTGCCTTATCGAGCTTTCACCCGAAAAGGCAATGCCAGGGTCGGTTCGCTACGGCAAGGGTTTCCCCCTTATTTCCAGGTGACTTTCAGGATCTCGAACGACCGCGGGCCCTTCGGCGTCATGATTTCGGCGCTGTCGCCGACGGACTTGCCGATGATCCCGCGCGCGATCGGCGAGGATATCGAGATCTTGCCTTCCTTGAGGTTGGCTTCGAGGTCGCCGACGATCTTGTACGTCGTCTCTTCGTCGGTATCCTCGTCGACCAGCTTCACGGTCGCTCCGAACTTCACCGTCTTTCCCGACATGGTCGAGGGATCGATGACATCCGCACGCGACAGCTTGTCCTCGAGGTCGGCAATCGAGGCCTCGTTCAGTCCCTGCGCTTCCTTCGCCGAATGATATTCAGCGTTCTCGGACAGATCGCCATGAGCGCGCGCCTCCGCGATAGCCTGAATGATGCGCGGGCGTTCGACGGATTTCAGGCGCAACAGCTCCGCTTCGAGCCAAGCATGGCCTTCCGTCGTCATAGGAACCCGTTCCGTGGACATTCTTAAAGCCTCCCACGAGGCCCGGCCAATAGCGGCAGGGCCAATTCATTGTCTCAACAGTCTTACCAATCAGGGGAAGACGGCCCAGCTTAGCGCTCAGATCGTCAGAGAGGTCATGTTATGCGAACTGTGTAGCTCTGCAATGGCGCAACTTCGAGGCTATCCGATTTCAACGCCCGGATGGCCCGTATCACCGCCCTCGCGCCGGCAAGCGTTGTATAATACGGAATATGGTGAAGCAAGGCCGTTCGCCGGATATCCTTAGAGTCCGCAAGGGCTTTTGCGCCCTCGGTGGTATTGAAAACCAGCTGAACTTCGCCGTTTTTCATGGCATCGACGATGTGCGGGCGGCCTTCCAGAACCTTGTTGACAGCCTCGCATTCGACCCCGTGCCCCTCCAGGAACCGTTTGGTTCCCCGTGTCGCCAGCACCTTGAAGCCCACTTCCACGAGTTCCCTCAAGGGTTCGACGATTCGCGGTTTGTCCTCGTCCTTGACGGAAACGAAGACCGAACCCGTCATGGGAAGGGTCTGGTTGGCGGCGAGCTGGCTCTTGCCGAAGGCCATGGCGAAATCCCGGTCGATGCCCATGACTTCGCCGGTCGATCGCATTTCAGGTCCGAGAATCGGATCGACGCCGGAAAACCGCGCGAACGGAAACACCGCTTCCTTGACCGCGACATGATCGAGTACCGGCGGCTTCAGAGCGAAATCGGCCAGTGGTTTTCCGGCCATCACCTGTGCCGCGATCGAGGCGATCGGCTGGCCGATGACCTTGGCGACAAACGGCACCGTGCGCGAAGCCCGAGGGTTCACTTCGAGAATATAGACCCGCCCGTCCTTGATCGCGAATTGAACGTTCATCAAGCCGATCACATTGAGCGCCTTGGCCAGTTCCTTGGCCTGGCGCTCCATCTCGGCGATGATTTCCGGTCCGAGCGAATGCGGCGGCAGCGAACATGCCGAGTCGCCGGAATGGATTCCGGCTTCCTCGATGTGCTCCATGACCCCGGCGACGAATGTATCCTTGCCGTCCGACAGGCAGTCGACGTCGACCTCGACCGCGTCGGTCAGGTAGCTGTCGATGAGCAGCGGCCGCTTCTCCGAGACAACGAGTTCGTTCGGGCCGACGAGTGTATCCGAGAGGCGCTTGATGTAGCGGTCGATCTCCGCCCCGTCGTGAACGATTTCCATGGCCCGGCCACCGAGCACGTGCGACGGCCGTATCACCACCGGATAACCTGTCGCGTCGGCGACCGCGCGCGCTTCCTGCGGCGAACGCGCAATGCCGGCGGGCGGCTGCAGCAGCCCCAGTTCATTGATGAGATCCTGGAAGCGGCCGCGTTCTTCCGCCAGGTCGATGGCGTCCGGCGAGGTGCCGAGGATCGCAACTCCGGCGGCCTCCAGTGCGGATGCGAGTTTCAGCGGCGTCTGCCCGCCGAACTGCACGATGACTCCCTTGACGTGCCCCGAGGCCTGTTCCGCCTCGATGACGGCAAGCACGTCCTCGGCGGTAAGCGGCTCGAAATAGAGGCGGTCGGACGTGTCGTAATCGGTGGAAACCGTCTCGGGGTTGCAGTTGATCATCACCGTTTCATAGCCCGCGTCGGTGAGCGCGAAACAGGCATGGCAACAGCAGTAGTCGAACTCGATTCCCTGGCCGATCCGGTTCGGTCCGCCGCCGAGAATGACGATCTTCTCGCGGTCGGTCGGCTGCGCTTCGCACACCGGTTCCTCATCGAGTGGGGATTCGTAGGTCGAGTACATGTAGGCGGTCGGTGAGGCGAATTCAGCGGCGCACGTATCGATCCGTTTGAACACCGGCCTGACGCCGAGCGCCTTGCGCCGCTGCGTAACCTCGGCGGCATCCATTCCGGCAAGCTTCGCCAGCCGCGCGTCGGCAAAGCCCATCGATTTCAACAGCCGCATGCTGCGTTTCGTCGTCGGTAACCCATGCTCGCGGACCCTCGCCTCCATTGCGACGATCTCCTGGATACGCTCCAGGAACCACGGGTCGATCTTGGAATAGGCGTGAACCGTTTCGACGTCGACCCCCAGGCGGAGTGCCTGCGCAACCTTCAACAGCCGGTCCGACGTCGGCTTCGAGACTTCCGCCCGGATGACGTTCTTGTCGTCTCCCTGCCCCCAACCTTCGAGTTCGACGTCGTCGAGCCCGCTGAGGCCGATTTCCAGCGACCGCAATGCTTTCTGCAGGCTTTCGGCGAAGTTGCGTCCGATCGCCATCGCCTCGCCGACCGACTTCATCGACGTCGTCAACGTCGTGTCTGCTCCAAGGAACTTCTCGAACGCAAAGCGCGGGATTTTCGTGACGACATAGTCGATTGTCGGTTCGAAAGACGCCGGCGTTGCGCCGCCGGTAATGTCGTTTTCGAGTTCGTCCAGTGTGTAGCCCACCGCCAGCTTGGCGGCGACCTTGGCGATCGGGAACCCGGTTGCCTTGGAAGCGAGCGCCGAGGAACGCGACACGCGCGGGTTCATCTCGATGACGACGAGCCGCCCGTCCGCTGGATTGACGGCGAATTGGACGTTCGAGCCGCCGGTCTCGACACCGATTTCGCGCAGCACCGCAATCGAGGCGTTGCGCATGATCTGGTATTCTTTGTCGGTCAACGTCAGTGCCGGGGCGACGGTGATCGAGTCGCCGGTGTGCACGCCCATCGGGTCGATGTTCTCGATCGAGCAGATGATGATGCAGTTGTCCGCCTTGTCGCGGACCACTTCCATCTCGTATTCCTTCCAGCCGAGCACGCTTTCTTCGACCAGCACCTGCTTCGTCGGCGAGGCGTCGAGCCCGCGCTCGATGATTTCGAAATACTCCTCCCGGTTATAGGCAATGCCGCCGCCGGTGCCGCCGAGCGTGAACGACGGACGGATGATTGCCGGAAGGCCGACATGTTCCAGCGCCGTGGTCGCTTCTTCCCTGTTGTGGGCGAGATAGGACTTCGGTGTTTCAAGACCGATGCGCGCCATCGCCTCGCGGAACAGCTGCCGGTCTTCCGCCATGTCGATGGCTTCCGCCTTGGCCCCGATCAGCTCCACGTTGTACTCGGCGAGAACGCCCTGCTGTTCCAGTGCCAGCGCCGCGTTCAGGGCGGTCTGCCCCCCCATCGTCGGCAGGATGGCATCGGGCCTCTCGGCGGCGATGATCTTCGCCAGAACGTCCGGCGTGATCGGCTCGATATAGGTGGCATCGGCAAGATCGGGATCGGTCATGATCGTCGCCGGGTTCGAATTGACCAGCACGATCCGATAACCTTCCGCTTTCAGGGCCTTGCAGGCCTGGGTGCCGGAATAATCGAATTCGCACGCCTGTCCGATGATGATTGGACCTGCGCCGATGATGAGGATGGATTTGATGTCTGTGCGTTTGGGCATGGCGGGCGACTTCTATTTCAGTCGGGGGCGTTTGGCTAGTGTGGCAGCCAAGGACCCGGTTGGGTGATGGGATGCTTCGTGTCGGGCTTCATCCGGTTCGCGATGGGCTCCCCTTGACGCGACAAGAGCGGCATTGGGCGTGCCGCTCCATATCGCTGGGCCCGCCACAGTCGGGTTTGCTAACTCTTGTCCTTGTCGAACTTTTTCTGCATTTGTTCGCGCATCTTCTCACATGGATCGTCGCGTTTGGTTTGCGGTGTGAAGACCACGAAGTCCGCGCTGGGCGAACCTTCGGGGCTACGCTCGATGTAGTCTTCAGGGTCGTTTTTGCCATCCGAGACTTCCGCGAGTTTCAGCGCCACGACGGCCTGTGCGGCAACGCCCCGCTTTTCCAGATACCAGGGAACGCCCCGGTCGCGCCGGATGTGACCGTTGCCCGCGATCAGGATGCCACCCTTGCCGGTCGCAACCGAAAGCAGCGAGTCGGCCATGGTTGCATCGCGAAAGCGCTGCACGAAACTCATGGCGGGAATGGCCTTGCCGGGAATGAGGCCGCAATGCGAGTCCTTGATTTCGGTGCTGAGCGCTTCAGCCAGCTTCCCATCAAGCGGCTGGGCAAGTGCAAGCCTGTCGGCTTCACCGCTGACCAGGGCGGCCTCGCCCTCCTTCGATAAGCGACGCGTAAAGTCCCTGGAAACGCTTGCAGGAACGATGACGAGTTGTGCGTAGAGTGCTTGATCGATGATCGGTTCGTAGATCTTGAAGTCGGGCCATCCGCTCTCCTGCCATTTCAGCATCCGGGCGAAATCGCGCGCCTTGCGCGGGCGCGGCACGGCGACGTTGCGTCCATAGAATTTGTCCAGCGCCTCGTTTTGATCGGTGCGCACCATCTCCATGGCGACTATGTCGAGTTGCGGCGCCCCCTCGACGATCCGCGACCCACGAAGCTTCGAAACCGTCCGTATCGCCCACGCCTGCCACAGGTGGTGGTCGGGATTGTCATGCACCTCGCCGAGCAGTACGAACCGGGCGAGCGCCAGCGCCTTGCCGAAATCGCGCAGGTCGACGAAGGACTTGTCGTGCGCCGACCAGACTTTTCCGACGAGCGGGTGCTCGCGCAACTCCTCGGAGACCCAGTCGGTGGGCGGCGGCGGCGGATCGCGGTTGTCGGCAAAAGCGTTATGGGCACCGGCCAACCCGGCCAGCAGTGCTACCATGAGGACAGACGCGAATGTTTTCATCTCTTCCTCGATACCGGCCCGCTTTCGCGACTGGCCGTTGAACCGGAACCCGCGACTGGTGCCCGTTGGCTCTAGTGTTCTGGCTCAAACATTTGATTCCCGGGTGGAGGTCGTCAAATGTTTGTGAATCCAGAACACAATCAAAAGGTTGCCCAGTGTTCCGGGCTGACATTGTTCCGGGCTGACATTCAGGTTTCCGGCAGGGAACCATATGTCAGAGTCGGAGCACTAGTGGCCTGTCTCGCCTAAATCGGTGTGCTGGCCGCAACCGCTGACGATTTAGGCGAGACATGAAGGCCACTAGCGAAAACAATGGCTTAGTGTGGCGTTCAGCGCGCCTCAATTGACAACTCCTGTGCGGCACCA
>JAHJSN010000197.1 GCA_018830445.1 Alphaproteobacteria bacterium
GGAACCGGAGTTTCCCGAGACGCTCAGGTCAAAGTGGAACGTCGGTACGGCGGTGCAGGAAGACAGCCGCGACCTGGGCTACGCAATCGGATGAGCGATAGGCGAGCTCAGATCGAGTGGTGAACTGACAAAAATATTCGAAAAGTATGGCGTCAGCTATCAGGCACCCAAGCGGATCGTAAACAAGGTTTTTGAACGACCGGGATACGACCCGTTGCCTCCGCATCTGCAGCGCTGAAGCTAGAGTGAATTTGGGATCGGCAGGACGTGAGCCGCAAAGCGCTATTCAACGAACTGGGGGCTGGGGTTGCTGGGTCCGTTCACGAAAACGGTATGTGCGGCAATATTCAACTTTTGCTATGAATCGTGCATGCAGTTCGGAAATGGAACCGAGGTGAACATCAGGTGCTGAACTCCAGGATTAATTTGGCCGGTTTCGCGATGGTCCTAGCGGCCTTGTTGGCGGTGGTTGGTGTGGCTCGTGCCGATGAAGCCGCCGATCCATTGAATTCGCCGATGTGGGAGGATATGCGCAGCCAGTTCATTGGCGATGACCGCTTTCTATTCGACAACCGTGTCAAAGTGAGCGTTCCAAACGTCGTCGAGAATCAGGCGCAGGTGCCGGTCACCGTCGATGCGCGTGAATTGGCGGATGTCCGCAAGGTCATCGTGTTTGCCGACCTCAATCCGGTGCAAAACACGTTGACGCTCTTTCCCAACGACGCCCAGGCCTACATCTCCTTTCGCATGAAGGTCGAACAGGCGACGCCCGTGCGCGCGGCGGTGCTGACGGGCGATGGGGTCTGGCATGTCGGTGGCAGGTTCCTGGAAGCGGCCGGGGGCGGATGTTCGTCGCCGGCGATGGCACGCAACAAGCCAGACTGGTCGGAGACGGTCGGAATTACGCGTGGGCGCGCCTGGCGGCAGGCCGACGGCATGTCGCGGCTCAGGATGACGATCCAGCATCCGATGGACACCGGCCTGACGCGCGACAACATACCTGCCTTCTACATCGAGGGCTTGAGGGTTCGCTCAACAAGCGGAAAAGTGCTGGCCACGGTCGAGTTGCGAGAGCCGGTCAGCGAAGACCCGACTCTGACGATGCTGGTGAGGCTACCGGCCGGGGAAAAACTGATCGCAGTGGAGGGCCGCGACATCGGCGGAAACCTGTTCTCCTCGCATATCGATACGTCCTGGCGGGAGAGCCGTCTCGATGTTCCCAAGAGCGCGGAGTAGGGGCTTGGCATCCGGCTCCGGCACCGGCACCGGCACCGGCAGCGGCCGCGAAATTCGCGCGTCCCTGGTGAACCGACGGGACATCCTGCAGGCGGCAGGAGTTGCCGGCGGCCTTTGCGTTCTGCCGATGTTTTCGCTTGAGGCGGCGCCACTCAAATATAGGTTGGAACCAGTCGAAATCGCCGCCGGGGCGTGGATGCTTGTTGGCGTCGACGAGGCCATCACGCGCGAAAACGGCGGAGCCATCGCCAACATCACGATCCTCGATACTTCAGAGGGAGCCGTCGTCGTCGATACCGGCCCTTCCAAACGTTACGGCATGCAACTTGCCGACATCGCGCGGGCTTTGACGGGCAAGCCGGTCGTGCGGGCGTACATCACGCATTTTCATCCCGACCACGTGTTCGGAAGTCAGGCGTTCGGGGCGAAGGCGCTGGCAGCGCCGGCAGGCGTGGTCGAGGGGCTGAAGCGCTCCGGCGACGATTTCGCTTCCGCGATGTATTACCTGGCCGGCGATTGGATGCGCGGGACGGAAGTCGTGCTGCCGGAACGAATTCTCGAAACTGGCTACGAGGATATCGGCGAGCGGCGTCTCAGGACGCTGGTGCTGGGCGGGCATACCGATAGCGACCTCGCGCTATTCGACGAGCGAAGCGGGCTTCTCATCGCTGGCGACCTGGCGTTTCTCGATCGCGCGCCGACGACGCCGCATGCCGATCTCGCCCTGTGGCAGGCTTCGCTTGCAACGTTGAGCGGGATTTCGTTTTCGAAACTGGTGCCTGGGCATGGCCCGGCGGAGTCGACGCCAAGGGCGCTGCGCCAGACCGCGGATTGGCTGAAGTCTATCGAGGACGTCATCCGTTCTGCTTTCGATCGCGGTCTCGATATGAGCGAGGCGATGGGTGAACCGTTGCCGTCCTGGAGCGAAAATATCGCTCTGGCGCGCTACGAGTTCGAGCGGTCCGTGATGCATTTCTATCCGAAACTCGAAGCCGATCTTTGGCCGCGCGTCGATCGGTAAAATCCGAAAATCAGAACTGCGTTCCTGGGGAGAGGGCTGGCGGCAACCGCATCTGCAAAGGTGCTTCCTGCTGTCATGTACTATTTGGCAATTAGAACGTTGTCGCAGGTGCGCTACGGTAACGCAGGCTTGTTTTGAACGAAACAGAGCCGGTGACGGAACGCATGGAGCCAGCAGTCGATTGTGTCGGTTTCCGTCGCTTCACGCTCGCCGAAGGTCCTCCGGGGCCAAGTTGTCAATCAGCACTCAATCCCGCTTGGAATGCCAATTCCGGGCGCGGTGGCTGACGCGAAATTCGGTAATTAAACTCAACCAAGGGGAACGCCGAAAATGAGGAAGTGGCTTCTGACTGCCAGCGCGCTCGCGTTGTCGGTAGCGGTTTCGCAGCCGTCGCTTGCCGATGTTACCATCGATGACATCGTGAACGACGCCACGACGACGAACGACGTCGTCACCAACGGTCTTGGCACGCAGCTGCAGCGCTACAGCCCGCTCAACAAGATCAACAAGGACAACGTCGCGAAAATGGTTCCGGCATGGACCATGTCGCTTGGCGGCGAAAAAATGCGTGGCCAGGAAACGCAGCCACTCGTCAAGGACGGCGTGATGTACATCACGGGTTCCTACAGCCGCGCCTGGGCCATCGACACCAAGACCGGCGAAGAAATCTGGCAGTACGACGCCCGTCTGCCCGAAGGCATCCTGCCGTGCTGCGACGTGATCAACCGCGGTGGTGCCCTTTACGGTGGCAACTTCATCTTCGGTACGCTCGACGCACAGCTGGTTTCGCTCGACGCGAAAAGCGGCAAGGTCGTCTGGAAGCAGAAGATCGACGACTTCAAGAACGGCTATTCCTACTCGGCGGCTCCGCTCATCGTTCCTTCCAAGAAGCATGGCGCGCTGCTCGTGACCGGCGTTTCCGGCGGTGAATTCGGCATCATCGGCCGCGTCGAAGCTCGCAAGGCCGACACCGGTGAACTCGTCTGGTCGCGCCCGACCATCGAAGGCCACATGGGCACTCTCAACGGCAAAGAGAGCACGATGACCGGCAAGAAGAATGAAAGCTGGCCGGGCGACCTTTGGAAGACCGGCGGTGCCGCGACCTGGCTCGGCGGCTCCTACGATGCCGATACGCATCAGATCTTCATGGGAACCGGCAACCCCGGTCCGTGGAACAGCCACATGCGTCCGGGCGACAACAAGTGGTCGTGCTCGCGTGTTGCGATCGATCCGGAAACCGGCGAGATCAAGTGGGGCTTCCAGACGACGCCGAACGACGGCTGGGACTACGACGGCGTCAACGAAGTCGTTTCCTTCGACCTCGACGGAACAAAGGCGGTCGCTACCGCAGACCGCAACGGCTACTTCTACGTTCTGAACCGCGAGAACGGCAAGTTCATCCGCGGCGTTCCGTTCGTCGAGAACATCTCCTGGACGAAGGGCCTCGATGAGAACGGCCGTCCGAACTTCGTTCCTGAAAACCGTCCCGGCGATCCGACCAAGTCGAAAGACGGCAAGAAGGGTTCATCGGTCTTCGCGGTGCCGAGCTTCCTCGGCGGCAAGAACTGGATGCCGATGGCCTACTCGCCGGACACCAAGCTGTTCTACGTTCCCTCCAATGAGTGGGGCATGGATTTGTGGAACGAGCCGGTGACCTACAAGGCCGGTGCCGCCTACCTTGGCGCGGGCTTCACCATCAAGCCGATCTTCGACGATCACATCGGCGCCCTCAAGGCTATCGATCCGGCAACCGGCAAGATCGTCTGGTCGATGAAGAACAAGGCTCCGCTGTGGGGCGGCGTTCTGACCACCGGTGGCGGTCTGGTCATCACCGGAACACCGGAAGGCTACCTCAAGGTTCTCGACGCGAAGACGGGTGATGTACTGTGGAAGTTCAACACCGGGTCGGGCATCGTCGGTTCTCCGATCACCTGGGAACAGGACGGCGAGCAGATGCTGACGGTCGTGTCCGGCTGGGGCGGTGCAGTTCCTCTGTGGGGCGGCGAAGTTGCCAAGACGGTTGCCCACCTCAACCAGGGTGGCATGGTCTGGACGTTCAAGCTGCCTAAGTAAGGCCGCTGCGAGGTCGGTTGGCTGAGGTCTGAGGGCTGTTCAGATCCAGCGCGAGATACGGGGCAAGCGGTTTAAGTACTGCTTGCCCCTTTCCATTTCCAGGTATCGCAAGGGCACCACTCTTGCCGAAATATGTCAGAGGGCTAAACTCATGATCCACGCTGCCGTGGGTAGGAATGACCTGGAAAACCTTACGATGCCGGAGAGCTTTCTCGTCGTTGACGATCATCCGCTGTTTCTTGACGCGATGAAACTTGCCATTCACACAGCGTTTCCCGAGGCGAATATCTCGGAGGCGGATTCACTGTCCGGGGCGTTCCAGGTGATTGAGGATGGCGGCAACTTCGATCTGGTACTGCTCGATCTCAATATGCCTGGTACGCGTGGATTCGAAGGCCTGCTGGAGCTGCGTGCAAGGTACCCGAAGCTGCCGGTGGTGATCGTGTCGGCGATCGATGAGCCAGACACGATTCATCGCGCGATGACCTGCGGGGCGTCGGGCTATATTTCCAAGGCCGTCCGCAAGCCGGAACTCGTCGGCGCGATCCAGGGCGTCATGAATGGCGAGGTGTGTCTGCCGGCAGGGTATTCGCCACCGGAGTCCGTCGATGGCGGCGATGCCGGGACCATCGCCAGACTGAAACAATTGACGCCGCAGCAGCTGCGCGTGCTCAATATGCTGAAGCAGGGGCTACTCAACAAGCAGATCGCGCATGAGTTGAGTGTCGGCGAAACCACCGTGAAGGCGCACGTTTCCGAGATCCTCAGGAAGCTCGGGGTTGCTTCGCGGACGCAGGCCGTGATCGAAGTGTCGAAAGTGACGCTGCCGGAGGAAAGGCCGAACGGATCGAGCGGTTAGGTTCCAGGGGGCAGGTTCCAGGTTTTAGGTTCCAGGTTCCAGGTTCTAGGGGGGCTGGAGCCGGGCGACGTTGTCACTTCAGTACGTGGCGCATCAGCGCGCGCAACTCGGCGGGCCGTATCGGTTTGCATAGGAGTTCGCAGCCAGCCGCCTTGACCGCCGCAGCGGAGTCCGGGCCATGGTCAGCGGTTATCACGATGGCTGGAATTTCCTCGCCGAAGGCCTCGCGCAGGCGGGCAATGCCGGTCAGGCCGCAAGCATCGTCGTCGAGGTGATAGTCGGCAAGGATGATCGTGGGGGCACGTTCGACCTCGTCGATATACCGTTCGATCTGGTTGAGGTCGGTTGCCGCAAACGTCTCGCAGTTCCATTGTTCGAGAAGCATCCTGGTCGCGGCGATAATATTGAGATCGTTTTCGATCACCATGACGTGGATGTCGCTGAAGCCGTACTGGTCGGTGGGTGAAACCGCCTGGGCCGGGGAACTGGAGAAGCCCTCGGATGCGCCTTGCGAATGCGGGACCATCAGGCTGAACGTCGAGCCGATGCCAGGGATGGTGTGCAGGCCAATTTCATGGTTGAGCGCATGCGACATGCGCTTGACGATGAACAGGCCAAGACCGAAGCCGCCGCTCCTTGCCGGCCGCTCGTTGGATCCGCTCTGGAATTCCTCGAAAATGCGCTCGCGGTCGGAGGCCGGGATACCGGGGCCGGTGTCGGTTACCGAAATGCGGACGCGGTCACCGACCGGTTCAGCCTCGAGCACGATGCCGCCCTTGGCCGTGAACCGGACGGCGTTCGAAAGCAGGTTCTGCAGAATCCGGCGCAGCATCGTCGGGTCGGAGACGACGTTCAGGTTGTGCGGGCGGATCTCAAGACCAAGGCCTTTCTCGGCGACCATCGGTGCGAAGTCGACGTGCAACGATTGGAACAGGCGGTCGAGACTCAAGGCCCGGGGAGCGGGCTGGGTTACGCCGGTTTCGATCTTCGTAATGTCGAGCATCGTGCGCAACAGCTCCTCGACGGAGGACAGTGCATGGTCGATCTGGTGGGCAAGCTTGCGGTGCTCGGAGATTTCGTCGCTCTCGCCCAACGCGGAGAGCGTCAGGCGGGCGGCGTGCAGCGGTTGCAGAAGGTCGTGGCCGACGGCGGTGAAAAAGCGCGTCTTCGCTTCATTCGCGCGCTCGGCTTCGTCGCGGGCGGCGACAAGGGCGTCGTTGGAACGTTCCAGCCTGTCGAGGGCTTCCTGGAGTTCGTCGGTGCGCTGGCGGACCTGGTTCTCAAGTCCAATTGCAGCTGTGAACAGGGAATAGGCGCTGCCCTGCTGCTCGACGGAACGTTCCACGCGTTCGATCAGAGCGGCGTTTATCTTGTGCAGCTTCTCAAGCTGGCGATTGAGATCCTGTGGGGGTGAGTGGTGCATCAAGGTCAAGTTGTTGTGCCGGTGTTGGGTGTTCCATGGCTGCCCGGGGGGCTCAGGCGGCTCCGAAGGCAATTCCAGTCAGCGTCTGGTTGAGGTGCATCGCATTGAACTGCTCGCCGTAGGTGTGGAAGCCCACGACCTTGTGGCGTTGGTAGATCTGTTCGATGCGGCTGCCCATCTGACGGTTCTCGGCGTCGAGCCGCCGCAGGATGCAGTCGAAGCCGAGGATCAATTGGGTTCCGTGCAGCAGCTTGTCGACTTCGCTCAGCGTCGCCTCCGTCGCCTCCGCCAGATCGGTGGGGCGGGCGACGGTCAGGACAAGGCCGACGTCGATAGCGCAGAAAAACGACAGGCTGCCGTCGGGATTCATGTTGCGGATCGAGCGGCAATAGTAGTCGCTGCCGACCTTCACCACGAGTGGGTGGGAGGCAAAGCTGAACGGGCCGAGATCTTCGGGGATGAGCCCGATGGCGTTGGCGTATTCAAGGGCGGCCGGTTCAGCGTTGAACTCATGCACGATGCGGCGTTCGGCGTCGGCGGCGGTGATCACCAACTTGACCGGTGTCGGATCGAAGTTCTGCGTCTTGAATGCACGAAACGGGATGTCGGTTTCGACCAACATCAGGATTGCGCCGTTGTAGACGATCCGGCCGTTGTGGATGAGTGCGGTTGCTTCAAAACGCAGATCGTCGCCGGCCGAGCCGCCGACCATCTGGATATCGCCAAGCGCCCAGTTGACCGCGGCCACAAGCGTTTCCTCGTGATTGGACAGGCCGTCGGTCAAAAGCAGAGCGAACTTGTTTGCCGCATCGCACTGATTGACGAACTGGGACTTCAGCCGGCGGGCAATGTGGGAAGCGTCCTCCACTCCAGCACAGTTCGCGTCCTCGATGACGGTTGAGACGAAGCGGAAAATGGATCTTTCGAATGCAACAATCTGGATTGAGCCCGTGCAACAGCCGTCGGGAGTGATTTCGCCGGCGCTTGTGCAGCCGCTGAAGGGGGTTTCGGGAAAGGCGGCCGACATGGCCGCTGCGGTTTCGCCTGGAGCGTAGCGGGGTGAGAAGAAAACGATGAGATGGGCGAATGCGACCGGCGGCAGGCTTTCGCGAAGCTCGTCGATGGCCTCCCTAATCGAGTTCGCGCGGCTCATGACGACATGGATGCCGCACGTGCCGGGCGGCCGGGTTTCCCACCGCAAGTTGTCTACTCCCTTGAGCAATTCGCTATCTTGTTGTTGTCGCCGTTTCTGTTGCTGCGTTGCAGTTTCTTGCAAGTCGGTCAGTCGCCAGCTTATACGCAGCGCTACGAAAGGCTTAGTTTTTTGCGAAGCTGACACAAAGTCGGGGCGGGTGCAATCGGCCCTGGAGCCGTCGTTATTGCGCAGAATTTCCCGATGAGGCGATGGAGAGTGGCTGGCTGAGGCGTTCGGGATGCTTTTCGAGGTTGCTGATCTCGACGACGAACTTCGAGCGCATCGCGCGGGCGAAATCGCTATAGCCATTGGCGGGGATGATGAAAGCCCCGAAGCCGCCGATGACGTGGGTTTCAAACCACTGGTCGAGGGTCATGCGCGGGCGCATGTTCGGCGGCGTCAGCGGTACAAGTCCGGATCCCGGCGCACGGTAGGCGCCTTCTCCGACCAGTTGATCCTTGTCGATGATGACCGGCAGACCGTTGATGACGGCTCCCAAATCGATTGCACCTTTCCTGGCACTATCAAGTTCTTCAACAGAATCGCAATTATCGATGCCATCTCCGGAGACATCAATGACCGTTTTCAGAGGCTGATAGGGGACGCCCGGTAGAACGGTTTCGGTCAAATTTCGCAGCATCCGCGCCATGCAGGTGTATTCACCACCGGTACGCGGCAAGCGGCGGATCTGAGCGGCGGCGCTGCGGGCTTCCTCATGGGAGCGAATTAGGGTCCAGGAGAGGAGTTCGGTGGAGGCGTCCGCCCAGGCTGTGAGCTGGATTGCGATGGCGCCGCGAGGCCCGCCCAGGATGGTCTCAATGACCGCGCTGTCCTCAAGGGCGGCGGCGATGCCGTTCATCTGCAGGCGAAAGCGCTCGTCGTTGACCGAGCGGCTGGTGTCGACGGCCAGTATCAAGGCGGTATCGACAAGCTGTTGGTCAGCGGGTTGCGCGACGGCAGCGGAGCGTTCGATTGCGGTGGCCGCCAGTATCATGGCGGCGACGGCGAAAAGCACCGTGCGGAGTTTCAATTTTCTGCGTCGCAATGTGTCTGCCTGTGCGCGATTGGGTGCGGGAAGGGTCCGGCGGGGCCGGCGGTTTCGAAATTCACCGCCGCGGACCATTCGGTTGGGCCACCGTGAACGGCTATTACGTTGAATTCGCTTCGCTGGACTATAGCGTTCGCGCATGACGCGTCACAGTGCCCTTTCGACCGATAACAACGAGCATCGAAAGTCCGATGCCATCAAAGCGAAACGGCAGGCGCATTCCTGCCAGTCTTTTCTCGACGGGAAAGACTGGCAGGACTAGTGGCCTGTCTCGCCTAAATCGGTGTGCTGGCCGCAACCGCTGACGATTTAGGCGAGACATGAAGGCCACTAGCGAAAACAATGGCTTAGTGTGGCGTTCAGCGCGCCTCAATTGACAACTCCTGTGCGGCACCA
>JAHJSN010000198.1 GCA_018830445.1 Alphaproteobacteria bacterium
CTGGCCGCAACCGCTGACGATTTAGGCGAGACATGAAGGCCACTAGCGAAAACAATGGCTTAGTGTGGCGTTCAGCGCGCCTCAATTGACAACTCCTGTGCGGCACCAACAGGTCAATTAAGGCGCGACGCCACACTAGGCGGCATGTTCCGAGCCCGGCAGCCATGCCGGGCATCGGCGACAGATTTCAAATTCAGAACAAGACAAGGTTGGCACCAATGAAAATGACCACCGAAGAAGCTTTCGTGAAAGTTCTTCAGATGCACGGCATCGAGCACGCCTTCGGGATCATCGGTTCGGCGATGATGCCGATCTCGGACCTGTTTCCGGCAGCCGGGATCAAGTTCTGGGACTGCGCGCACGAAGTGAACGCCGGCATGAGTGCGGACGGCTACACGCGCGCCACCGGCAAGATGTCGATGGCGATCGCGCAGAACGGTCCGGGGATCACCAATATGGTGACGCCGATCATCACCGCATACTGGAACCACACCCCGCTGCTGCTGGTCACACCGCAGGCCGCCAACAAGACCATCGGCCAGGGCGGCTTCCAGGAAATCAAGCAGATGGCGATGTTCGAAGATTGCGTGTGCTACCAGGAGGAAGTCCGTGACCCATCGCGTATCGCGGAGGTGCTGAACCGGGTTATCCTGAAAGCGTTCCGCGGCTCGGCACCTGCGCAGATCAACGTACCGCGCGACTACTGGACCCAGGTGATCGACATCGAGCTGCCGCAGGTGGTGAGAATCGAACATCCGCCCGGCGACCGACAGGCGATCGCGGAGGCGGCAAAACTTCTGTCGAACGCCAAGTTCCCGGTCATCCTCAATGGCGCCGGAGTTGTCCTGTCGGGTGCGATTCCGGCCTCCGCCAAGCTTGCCGAAAAGCTTTCCGCGCCGGTTTGCTGCAACTATCAGCACAACGACGCGTTCCCCGGTTCGCACCCGCTCTCGTGCGGTCCGCTCGGCTACAACGGCTCGAAAGCCGGAATGGAGATGATCTCGAAGGCGGATGTGGTGCTGGCCCTCGGCACGCGGCTCAACCCGTTCTCGTCGCTGCCAGCCTACCAGAGCGAATACTGGCCGAAGGATGCAAAAATCATCCAGGTCGACATCAACGCCGACCGCATCGGCCTGACCAAGCGGGTGGCGGTCGGCATCCAGGGCGATGCCCGGCAGGTGGCCGAGCAGATTCTGGCGCAGCTCGCGCCGACCGCGGGAGACGCGGGCCGCAAGGAACGCGAAGGCATGATTTCGCAGGCCAAGTCGGCGTGGGCGCAGCAGCTTTCCTCAATGGATCACGAGGACGACGATCCCGGCATCACCTGGAACGAGCGCGCGCGCAAGCGTGAACCGGACCGCATGAGCCCGCGGCAGGCATGGCGCGCGATACAGGCGGCGATGCCGGCGGATGCCATCATCTCCTCCGACATCGGCAACAACTGCGCCATCGGCAACGCCTACCCGACGTTCGAGAAGGGCCGAAAATATCTGGCCCCCGGCCTGTTCGGGCCGTGCGGCTACGGACTTCCGTCGATCCTCGGCGCCAAGATCGGCTGCCCTGACGTACCGGTGATCGGCTTTGCCGGCGACGGCGCGTTCGGCATTTCAATGAACGAGATGACCGCCTGCGGGCGCGGCGACTGGCCGCCGATCACGATGATCATCTTCCGCAACTACCAGTGGGGCGCCGAAAAGCGCAACACCACGCTTTGGTTCAACGACAATTTCGTTGGCACCGAACTCAATCTCGACGTCAACTACGCCAAGGTTGCGGAAGCCTGCGGGCTGAAGGGCGTGCAAGTCACGAATACGGACGCTCTAACTGACGCCCTGCGCACGGCGGTCAAGGAACAGATGGAAGACGGCGTCACAACGTTCATCGAGGTCGTGCTCAACCAGGAACTCGGTGAACCGTTCCGTCGCGATGCCATGAAGACGCCGAACGTCGTCGCCGGCATCAAGAAGGAAGATATGCGCCCGCAAGAGCCGCGGCTTTAATCGCCGGGCAGCAACTTCACGGCATGCGTCGGGCCATTTGCGGCCCGCGCCGGCGTCGTTATTGCGCGGTCAAGCGAACCAGGCAGGCTTGTTGAAGGAAACGTGGTTCCCACGCGGGCCTGCTGACGTGATTGATTTTGCCATGGCATATTCGCGCTTGTAAGATTGTGCGAGTTCCAGCATGGATGTCAATTCAATGCACCCTTGTCAGCGCCGGTTGTGCAAGCGCCAGTTGGCACGACTGTGAAACATTTACACATGTGAAAGTTGTCGATACCTGTTGCATGCGTATAGAATTTTGGCGTTCAAGAAGCAGGGGCAGCAATGGCCAAATTGTACGACCTACAGGGCAAACGGATCTTCGTTGCCGGCCACAAGGGAATGGTCGGCGCGGCTGTCAGGAGGCAGCTTGCTCAGCAGGGCATGGACGTCATGACTGCCGACCGCGCACAGCTTGACCTGCTCGATCAGGCGGCCGTGCGGCAGTGGGTATCGGCCAATAGCCCCGATGTGATGATCGTCGCGGCCGCGAAGGTTGGCGGCATCCTGGCCAACGATTCGCGGCCGGCCGAATTCATTTACGAGAACCTGGTCATCGAAACCAATCTTATCGATGCCGCCTATCGTTCAGGCGTGGAACGTGTGGTCTTCCTCGGATCGAGCTGCATCTACCCCAAGTTCGCGCCGCAGCCCATCAGCGAAGATTCGCTTCTCACCGGCCCCCTCGAACCGACCAACGAGTGGTATGCGATCGCCAAGATCGCCGGCGTGAAGCTGGCGCAGGCCTATCGCAAGCAATACGGATGTCGCTATATTTCGGTGATGCCGACCAACCTCTACGGGATCGGCGACAACTTCTCTCTGCAGGGCTCCCACGTGATTCCCGCGCTTATGAGAAAGGCGCACGAGGCCAAGATTGCAGGAGAGCCCACCATGAACGTCTGGGGCACCGGCACCGTGCGGCGGGAATTCCTGTTCGTCGAAGATCTGGCGGATGCGGTACTGTTCCTGGCCGAACACTACGATGAGCCCGCGCCCATCAACGTCGGAATCGGCGAGGACGTAACGATTCGCGAACTTGCCGAGTTGGTCTCTTCGGTAGTGGGCTTCACCGGGAAGCTCGAGTTCGACGCCAGCAAACCGGATGGTACGCCGCGTAAATTGCTCGACGTCAGCTTGATAGCGAACCTCGGCTGGAAGGCGCGGACCGACCTCAGGACGGGGTTAACCAGCACGTACGATTGGTTCCTTGCCAATCAGGGTGGGTTGCGTCTATAGCAACCGCATTTACCTGGGCTTTCTGAAGGGCAAAGATCATGGCTGAACGGCGCGTTGCGCTCATTACTGGAGCGACCGGCCAGGATGGCGCGTTCCTGGCCGAGTTGCTGCTGGCGAAGGGGTATGAGGTTCACGGAGTGAAGCGGCGATCTTCGCTCATCAACACCAACCGCGTCGACCATCTCTATCAGGATCCACATGTTTCAGATGGGCGATTCTCGTTGCACTACGGGGACCTTACCGATTCATCGAACCTGATACGCCTCATTCAGGAAACGCAGCCGAGCGAGATCTATAACCTTGCAGCACAAAGCCACGTCGCGGTCAGTTTCGAGACTCCGGAATATACAGCGAACTCGGATGCCATCGGTACGCTGCGACTACTGGAAGCGATCCGCATTCTGAAATTGGAAGATCGCTGTCGCTTCTATCAGGCCTCGACGTCCGAACTCTACGGCAAGGTGCAGGAGACGCCGCAGACCGAGCGAACGCCGTTCTACCCGCGTTCACCGTACGCGGCGGCCAAGCTCTATGCCTACTGGGTGTGCATCAACTATCGCGAAGCCTACGGTATCTATGCAAGCAACGGCATCCTGTTCAATCACGAGGGACCGACCCGCGGCGAAACATTCGTGACGCGCAAGATCACTCGGGCCGTCGCTGCGATCGTTCAGGGCAAGCAGGATCAGCTCTACCTTGGCAACCTCGATGCCAAGCGTGATTGGGGTTATGCCAAAGACTACGTGGAGGGCATGTGGATGATCCTTCAGCATGATCAACCCGATGACTTCGTTTTGGCGACCGGGGAAACACGCTCGGTTCGCGAGTTCGTCGAAGCGGCGTTCAAATGCGTCGAGGTGGAGGTCGACTGGAGTGGCACCGGCGAAGATGAAGTCGGCATCGACAGGAAGTCAGGCCGCACACTCGTTTCGATCGACCCGCGCTATTATCGGCCGACCGAGGTCGATCTCCTACTGGGAGATGCCACCAAGGCGCGCGAGATTCTGGGCTGGCAGCCGAAGACCAGTTTCAATGAACTCGTCAAGATGATGGTTGAATCCGATCTCAAGCAGGAGAACTACACGCCAGCACTGGGCCAAGGCAGTCATTGAACGAAGAGACCGTGTGAATCTCTGAGCGTCAGAGCATTGCACTTCTTACTTCGATCATGCCGCTTTTACCTCGATCAAGCCGGGTAAGGCTGGCGAGCAGCGCTGCGCCCTGAAAACTTGGCGTGGTCTGGCATCGCGGATAATCACGCTCAATGAACGCCGCGAGGCAAGCCGGTAGCTGCCGCCGTTCATCTCCAGGATGTATTCGTGAGGCGTGAGGCGAGCGAGCAGGCACAGGGTAGCTGGCAGGTTCTCGGCGATCCGGAACTTCTTGGACATGAACCCCACGGAATTCACCCCCATCCGGCCCATTGAGATCGCACGCGCGACGCCCCATAATCTGGAGGTGAGCCCACTTTTCCGACACCGCCCTGCCACGGAGATGGTTTTGACCGTCGAAGAGACCGCAACTGCTGCAAGAGGCACCTTCGAAGTGCTCGTCAACGGCGAGCCGCACGTGACTTGCGCTGCGACGCTCGACGCGCTCATCGACGAACTCGATTTCGCCGGATTGCGCGTCGCAACCGCGCTCAACGGCGACTTTGTTCCAGCGAGCACGCGTGTGACGACGACGCTGTCGCCCGGCGACAGAATAGAGATCGTCTCCGCCCGGCAAGGCGGTTAGTATCGCCCACTTCGGCGCATCGCCGACTTGACATCCCTGATAGTTGCAACACGAGCCGCGAAACCAGCCGACATGAACCACATCGACAAAATCCCCGGCGCCGCCGCCGAAGAGCTCCTCGGCTTTTATGGGCAGGAGGTCCGCTCGCGTATGCTTCTGGGCACAGCGCTCTATCCTTCTCCGCAGGTGATGGCCGATGCGGTCAAGGCGTCGGGGTGCCAGATCGTGACCGTGTCTTTGCGCCGCGAAACGGCACGCGGCAAGATCGGCGCCCGCTTCCTCGAACTGATCAACGCGCTCGGCGTGCATGTGCTGCCCAATACCGCCGGCTGCCGCACGGCCAAGGAAGCCATCACCACCGCGCAGATGGCGCGCGAACTTTTTGAAACGCCCTGGATAAAGCTCGAGGTGATCGCCAACGACGACACCTTGCAGCCTGATCTTTTCGGCCTTGTCGAAGCCGCCGAGGTGCTGGGCCGTGATGGCTTCCAGGTCTTCCCCTATACGACCGAGGATCTGGGGGCCGCCGACCGGCTCGTTAACGCGGGTTGTCAGGTCTTGATGCCGTGGGGTGCCCCCATCGGGACCGGACGCGGTCTGGCCAATCCGTACGCGCTTAGGACAATGCGCAACTATTTCCCCGGCATCCCTCTCGTCGTCGATGCAGGCATCGGCGCGCCCTCGCATGCCGCACAGGCAATGGAAATGGGTTATGATGCCGTGCTTCTCAATACGGCGGTTGCCAAGGCCGCAGACCCGATACGCATGGCGACCGCATTTGCGCAGGCAATCGAAGCCGGCCGCACCGCTTTTACATCCGGACTTATGGAAAGCCGCGACATGGCGGCGCCTTCGACACCCGTCGCCGGAACGCCGTTCTTCGAGTTCGGTTCAGCCATGCGCGCGGATGGCGGCAAGTCATGACCACCCGGATGGACATCGACATATTCTACCCGATCGTCCCCGACGTCGCATGGCTGTCGCGCATCGCCCGGCTCGGCATCCGCTGTACGCAACTCAGATTGAAGGATGCCTCCGAACAGGAAGTCCGCCGCCAGATTTCCGCGAGTATCGAAATCGCGCGTGAGAATGTCTTCCAGCTGATCGTCAACGACTACTGGAAAGAGGCGATCGACATCGGCGTCGACTACATCCACCTCGGGCAGGAGGATCTTGCCGAGGCGGATCTTGCCGCCATCAAGAAATCCGGGACCCGTCTCGGCATTTCAACCCACGACGAGAGCGAACTCGATATCGCGCTTGCCGCCAAGCCCGACTACATCGCGCTCGGGCCGATCTTCGAAACCAAGCTGAAAGCGATGAAGTGGCATCCGCAGGGGCTGGAGAAGATCAGCGAATGGAAGCGGCGGATCGGCTCCATACCTTTGGTCGCCATCGGCGGCATCACCCCGTTCAGCGCCGCCGAGGTACTTGCAGCCGGTGCCGATAGCGTTGCCGTCATCACCGATTTTCTAACCCACGAAGACCCCGAGGAACGCATCCGCGAGTGGCTGGTGCTGATCGACGGCCTACGCGGGAGGCCGAATTGAGCGGACTGCCTTGTGGGTTGGCGATTGGTTCTCGAACACGCGTTTCCCTTGCAGAAACAGCGGGCAACTCGTGTCACGATGCTGATAGAAAAGTGTCGTAAAAGAGTCGCGTCGCCCGCAGAAATCCTTGGTCGTCGCCACAACGTACGGTGCCCGCCAGATGGCGTTCCGCTTCAAGCAAAAAGAAGATATCGCCGAAGGATTTAACCGCATCGCCTCGGGGCAGATAAAGCGGGCGTTGCGGGAATGGAAAAAACCGGACCGCAGCATCGCTGTGCATGAGACGCGCAAATGCATCAAGCGGCTGCGCGCGCTATTGCGCCTTGTGAAGCCGGCCTTGCCGCCGCAAGTGTTCGCTGACGAAAACGCGGGCCTTCGCGACATTGGCCGTTTACTGTCCGTCTCACGCGACCTGCAGGTGATGTCCGAGACAGTCGCAGAATTAAGCGGGGAAGCCGCTGATGATATCGCTGAAAAGCTGACTGTTCTGGCAGGCCAGCCATATCCGTGCCGCCATCGACAATTCGCCGGATGCAGCGCAACCCAGCAGCACTACGATCGCCATGGCGCTGCGCGAAGCTTCGCAGCGGCTTGCCGGCCTCAAGTTGAAAAAGTCCGGCTTCGATATTGTCGCTTCGGGATTCGAGCGGACCTATCGCCAGGGCCGCCGCCGCATGCTGGAACTGTCCGTCATGCATACCGATGAAGCCTCGCATGATTGGCGCAAACGCGTGCAGGCTCACTGGCGGCAACTGGCGCTTTTTCGTCCAGCCTGGCCGGACTATTTCGACGTCAGGATCGCGACAGCGCGCCGGCTCGCTGAAGCCCTGGGCCGGGACCACGACCTCGCGGTTCTCGCCGTCTACGCCGCCGGACCTGCCCGCGACATTCTCGGCAATGAAGGCGTCCGAGCGATCACGCAAATGATCGGGCAAAAGCAGGCGGAAATCCGCAAGCAGACGCTGATTGAGGGCGGTCTGCTTTTTGCTGACAAGCCGAGGGCGCTGACAAAACAGATTCGCCGCTATTGGGCCATCGCCTCGCAGTGAACCGCGCCGGTGAAACGTCAACAAGGCGCGGAGTGCAGAACCGATTGCAGCCTTATTGGCGCCGGCGCGATTGTCTGCGGCGGGCACGATAGACGCCATCTTCGATCATCAGCGTCGCCAGGATTCCTTCACGCAAACCCCGGTCGGCAACACGCATGCGTTCGCATGGCCACATCCTGATCAGTGCTTCGAGGATGGCGCAGCCAGCCAGCACGAGATCGGCACGGTCGCGACCGATACACGGTTGTGCGATCCGCTCTTCGTAGGTCTGCCCGACGAGTTTATATGTAACGTCCTGGGCTTCGCCAACCGAAAGCCAGCAGCCATCGACCTTGTTGCGGTCATAGCGCGGCAGTCCGAGCTGGATACCGGCAACTGTTGTCACCGTCCCGGACGTGCCGAGAAAATGGGTGGATCGGGATGCGATCCGCTCGCCGAAACGGTGCTCGCGTTCGAAGGGTTCGAGCATCTTGAGCACGTAGTCGACCATCGCTTCGAAAATCGACTCGGTCACGAACTCGCCGCCGAAATGTTCCGCGAGCGTAACAACACCGACGGGAAGAGACGTCCAGGCCGCCATGCACGCCTGCGCATCGAGCCGGTCGAGGCCGCGCGCGGAGCGCCCGGGCATGCGGCTGATATCGAGCCAGATCAGTTCCGATGATCCTCCCCCGATATCGAACACGAGGACGTAGTCGCAGCGGCTGTCAACAAGTGCGGCACAACCGGCTACCGCCAACCGCGCTTCGGTTTCCGGCGTCAATATTTCAATATCAAGACCCAGTGTGTCGCGAACCCGGTAGAGGAAATCTTCGCCGTTTTCCGCGATCCGGCAGGCTTCGGTCGCGACCAACTGTGCGCGGTGCACGCCATTGCGTTCGATCTTACCCGCGCAAACCCGCAGCGCATCGAACGTCCGCTTCATGGCGGCATCCGAAAGCCGCCCGGACTGCGCCACTCCTTCTCCCAGCCTGATGATCCTTGAGAAGGCGTCGATGACGCGGAAACCTCGGCGCGTAGGCCGCGCCAGCAGCAGACGGCAGTTGTTGGTGCCAAGGTCTAGGGCACCGTAGACGGGGTTTTCAGGTACGTTACGGGAAGGGTCACTGGAATTCAGAGGCGGCGGCACATCCCAACTCGAAGGGCCGCCTTGGCCGCCACTTGGCCAGCCCGGGCCTGCCGCGGCGCCCGGCGTGGACGCATTTGGATCGGATTCCAAGCGGGCTTCTCCCGCCGCGTCGACAGATGAAGCATCCCCGGCACTCTGAGAATCGTCGAAATCCCTGGAATCGCTCACCGTTTTCCTCTCCAGCGCCTGGCTTTGACTGCTCGCCCGCCCGGTCCGGGTGCGGGTAAGTGCCTCTTCATCAGGCATGCGTCTGGAATCGTCTTAAAGCGTAGTCTAACACCTGAAAGACGACGGTAAAGTAAATTGCCGGGCTATCGGGCCGCCGCAACTCCCGAAATCCATTGAAATTCGAGAACAATACGCTTTATGAACCTGTCACGATGGTACTTGTTCGGCCGCGAACGAGCATGCGCTGCAGGACTGCGGCGAATTCGGCGAAATGCCGGGACAGCCGGTTCGGCTGGGTTGCGTGCGTGATTGCTTCTTGGTACATAGCCCGCCTACTGCCCTGACCGCGCATAGTTGCCGGCCCGGGTATCGCGCGGTGTGAACACTGCGCTGTTGGGGAATAGGTTAACGGTAGACCCACGGACTCTGACTCCGTTAGTCCTGGTTCGAATCCAGGTTCCCCAGCCAAAAACCTGCGCCCATCCAGAGTTCCGTCCAACAACTTCGGTCGACGCCGAGCGACTGATCCTGTTTGCTGGACGAGCAGAAACAAGATCGAAAGAGCGCCTGGAAAAACAGGGCGGCGGGACAAGCACACCGCATCAAAAAGCATCAGACACACCGCAGCAAAAGCATCAGAGTTTCCAAACCGCGGCGTTCGTCTCACGGCATGAGGCTATCAATTACTCTCGAACGGGTTGTCGTCCGTACTGCCCAGGTGGGGCGGTGGCGTTTCTACATGTCCCGGCAGGGCGCCGCCAGCGGTGCCTGTCAAGGGCGGTGGCGTATTTGGCTGTTCCAGCCCGGGTCCGGGCAATTGCTGGGCCTCTGCTCCCGCCGCTCCCGCGAGTGCACTCAGCGTCGGGCGCCGTTTTCCGTGGGCAGCGTAGAACTTGTCGTAAGATACCTCGAGTTTCCTGGAAAGGCTCTGATAACGGTCGACATCGCCGGGTTTCGAGTCGTAACAGCTGCGCGTATAGACAGGCTCGCCAGCACGCAGCAGCTCCGAGACCTTGACGAATTTGTAGCCTTGTTGCCTCAGTCGCTTCACCAGAATTGGAATCGCTTCGCCGGTTTTCCAGCCGCGCCCGTTGGCGTGAAACAGGACGATGGAACCAGGCTTCACCTGCCGCATCACACCTTTGACCATCCCGTCGACACTTTGCCCGTGCCAGGGATCAGCAGCCGACACATCCCATTGGATGGCGTGAAGTCCAAAACTTTCCGCCATCTTGATCGCTTCGGCGTTACATGCGCCAAATGGAAAGCGAAACAGCGACGTCTGCGGTGCGGCGTTCTCGTAGGCAGGCCGTTGTCCTGTACGGTCGAGGCATTTGCGGTTGCGCAAGCCCTCGTAAGCGTGCTGATACGCCAGCTGCGCGCCTCCGATTTCGGTGTGCATGCGGTCTGCGGTAAGAAGTTGAAAGTTTCTGTGCTCCCACGCATGGTTGCCGAATTCGAAGAGTGGATCGCCCATGATCTGCTCTGCGCGTTGGGGGTGGTTGAGTAGCCACTTGCCGCCAGCAAAAAATGTCGTCGAAACGCCCTGTTCGCGAAGGTAATCGACGATGGATCCCTGATATCCGGTAATTTCGTAGGGCTGCTCGCACAGGTCGAAAGTGAATGCGACCAGCTTCTTGCCAGCCGGAAGCTTGACACTGCGGATGGCGCCGCCGATCGCCTTGAAGCTGGGTGAGCGCGGGGCAATCGAGCCCGGGGGAATGGACTTGTAGGCGGCCAGCAAACCCTTCTTTATTCCATGTTCTCCGCTTATTCCGGACAGTTGCTGCGGCGTCCAGCACGTCTGAGCGGACTGGGCACGAGCGCTATCCGTCACGAACGGCAAAACCGACATCGCGATTGCGGCAGCTGCAGCCGAACGGAATCCGTCGAGCCGATAACGCACACCGGTTCTGCAACAAGGCGAAATTTGCATGGCTCTTTGCATCGTCTGTCTCGAACCCCGTCACTTAAGTGGGCTTGCAATCATCTCAACGAACGCCAACGTCAATCGCCAGGTCGCGGTTGGGGCCAATTGCCCAATGGGGATCTTGGAGCGGAGGCCAGGCCCGCTGTGGGGCTGCCCGGCAGGCCGTTTGCGAACCGCTTCACTGTACGGGTATTGATATCTCCACCATCTGCAAGCATTTCTCTGCGTCGAAGATCATTTATCTGTGCTGGCGCACCAAGTGGTCAGAATACGGTCGCCTGGTCCGCAACAGTCTGTCCCGAACCCCTGTTTGGTCCTTAGGCTGCGCTCTGCCCTTGCAGACTTTGGACCTCATGGGCCGGGAATAAAGCGTCCGGACCGGAGCAGAAGTCAAACGATGGTTGACCATTCTCTCAGCAGTCCCGGTCGGATTGTCGATCGGCTCTTGAACTTCGTTCACAATATCGCTATGTATAGTCGGTGAACTTAGTTCATGCGCTGGGGGCTTATTCGGCCTGGGACACTTCCTAAGTCCACAGCGCGGATGGTACGAGCTTTGTTCATACTTGCGAATGACGCAGGGGCTCGGGGTTTTGCAACGTTCACTGCGTGACTTACATGAACTTTGTTCACGCATTGAAACTGATGGCGATCGGACGCTTGGCGTGACTGCCGTCCCACCGCCAGTCAAATGAGGACAACTGCGAAATGAGCATCAGATCGGCTTGCCGCATGGGGACAAAGAGTTGCATCGTCCACGGTAGAAATGAGGCGAGTGGCCGGCAATCCTTGGCAGAACCCGAGACATTTCAATGCTTTTCCTTAACCAAGCTCGGTCATTAATCGAACCCAAACCCACCCAATATTCGCGCTGCTAACCGCTCATGCAGCGCGCTGCCCCTTCGAGGATCGCCCCGATGTTCAAAGACCTGATGACCTCCAGACGGTTCGCACCTGTTTTCTGGTGCCAGTTCCTGTCTGCGCTCAACGACAACTTCATCAAGACGGCGCTCGTGTTTCTGGTGCTGTTCCACATCGGCAGCGAGAACGGCGGGACGCTGGTGACGCTTGCCGCGGCGACGCTGGTGGTGCCGTTTTTCTTCCTCTCGGGGCTGGGCGGCGAACTTGCCGACAAGTACGACAAGGCACGGGTCGTCTACCGCATCAAGCTTCTGGAAATTCCCATCGCGGCATTGGCGGCAGCCGGGTTCCTGATGAGTTCGTCGGCGAACGCGGATGTGGCGTGGTGGTCGGTGCCGGTTCTGTTCGCTTCCCTGTTCGGCTTCGGCTCGATGGCTGCCGTGTTCGGGCCGACGAAATACGGCATCCTCCCCGATCATCTGGAAGTGCGCGAACTCTCGGCGGCCAACGCCCTCGTCGAAGGCGCAACGTTCCTGGCCATCCTCGGCGGCACGATTGCCGGCGGGATCGCGATGACAAAGGACGGCACGGCGCCGCTGATGCCCGCCTGGCTGGTGGCCTTGACGATGATCGGTTTTGCCGTGCTCGGCGTCTGGTCGGCCTCGCTCATCAAGCCGACCGGCGAAGCCGTGCCGCATCTCAAAATCACCAAGAACCCGCTGACCTCGACGTTCCGGCTGCTCGGAGAACTGCGCGCCGACCGGCGGCTGTGGATCGCGGGCCTGATCACCGGATGGTTCTGGCTTGCCGGCATCGTCTCGCTGTCGCTGCTGCCGACACTCATCACCGATATCCTGGGCGGTACCGAAGCCGTCGTCACGGCGGGCCTGGTGGTGTTTACCGTCGGCATCGCGCTTGGCTCGTGGATGGCCGCCAAGGCCAGCCACCATCGCCCCAACATGGCGCTGGTTCCGATCGGCGCACTCGGCATGGGACTCGCCAGCCTCGACGCGGCGCGCGTGCTGTGGTCGATGACGCCGGCGGCTGCCGGCTCGGTCGACGTTGCCGGGTTGCTGCAGACGACGCCGGGCGTCTGGCTGATGGTGGACCTTCTGGTGTTGTCGGCGGCAGGCGGACTGTTCATCGTTCCCTCGTTTGCCTCTATACAGGCGTGGGCGCCGCCCGATCACCGCGCACGCGTGATTGCCGCCGTCAACATCCTGCATGCCGCGTTCATGTCGGTTTCGACGCTTGCTGTGGCAGCGCTTCAGAATGCGGGGGTCAGCATCCCGCTCCTGTTCGTGGCGCTTGGGATTGGCAACCTCGTCACGATGGGGCTCGTTTTGCGGGCCTGGGGGCGCGAGGGCGCACGCGACCTGTTCAGGTTCATCTTCCGATTTTTTTTTCGCCTCGAAGTGAAGGGCCTTGAACATCTGCCGAAGGAAGGCGAGCGCGCGATCATCGCTCCCAACCACGTGTCGCTGCTCGACGCCGGGCTTGTCTATTCGATCCTGCCGGCGCATCCGGGCTACGCGATCGATACGCAGATGGCAGGCAAGTGGTGGGTGAAGCCGTTCCTGAAACTCGCCAAGGTTTTCCCCATCGACCCGACGCGGCCGCTGGCCATGCGGGGGCTCATCAACGAGGTGAAGAATGGCCAGTCGGCGGTCATCTTCCCGGAAGGCAGGCTGACCGTCACCGGCGGGCTGATGAAGGTTTACGACGGCACGGCGATGGTTGCCGACAAGGCCGACGCGATGGTCGTTCCGGTGCGCATCGAGGGGCCGGAGCGTTCGCCCTGGGGGTACATGAACAAGCTGCA
Organism: Alphaproteobacteria bacterium; assembly: GCA_018830445.1. Lineage (GTDB taxonomy): Bacteria > Pseudomonadota > Alphaproteobacteria > Rhizobiales > Hyphomicrobiaceae > Filomicrobium. The sequence continues at coordinate 13,525 of JAHJSN010000198.1, forward strand.
GACCAAGAAGGCATGGTTCCCGAAAACCACGGTCACGATCCTGCCGCCGGTGTCCCTTGAGGTGGCCGAGGATTTGAAGGGCCGCAAGCGCCGGCAGGCCGCGGGCGCCAGATTGCAGGACATCATGGTCGATGCCGCGGTGGAAACCGCAAACATCAACCAAACCCTGTTCGAAGCCATGATCGAAGCACGCGACACCCGCGATACCGGCAAGCCGGTCATCGAGGATCCGCTCGGCACCAATTTGTCCTACGGCAAGCTCATCACGTCGGCGCAGGTGCTCGGCCGCAGAATCGAAGCAGGCACCGGCATCGGCGAAAACGTCGGCGTGCTGCTGCCGAATACCGCCGGCGTCGCGGTGACGTTCTTCGCATTGCAGACGATCGGACGCGTTCCGGCGATGCTGAACTACTCGGCGGGGCCGCGCAACGTCGCGGCTGCGTGCAAAGCAGCCGTAGTCAAGACCGTGCTGACCTCGCGCGCCTTCATCGAGAAGGCGCACCTGGAGCCGATCATCGCGGTGCTCGAAGGGCAGACGCGGATCGTCTATCTCGAAGACATCAAGGCCACGATCTCGCTGCGAGACAAGATCGTCGGGCTAATGACGCCTGCGCGTCCGCTGGTCAAGCGCAAGCCCACGGATCCGGCGGCGATCCTTTTCACCTCCGGCAGCGAAGGCACGCCGAAAGGTGTTGTACTTTCTCACCGCAACATGCTGGCGAACGCATTCCAGTGCCTCACAAGGGTCGCCTGCAACGGGCAGGACAAGGTCTTCAACGTATTGCCGGTGTTCCACTCGTTCGGGCTCACGGCGGGAATGGTGATGCCGGTGGTCGGCGGCGTTCCGGTTCACCTCTATCCATCGCCGCTGCACTATCGCATCGTGCCTGAACTCGTATACCAGACCAATGCGACAATCCTGTTCGGCACGGATACTTTCCTCAACGGCTATGCGCGCTCGGCGCATCCCTACGACTTCGCCCGCGTGCGGCTCATCCTTGCGGGGGCGGAAGCGGTCAAGGACCGTACCCGCTCGCTTTACATGGAGAAGTTCGGCGTGCGAATTCTGGAAGGCTACGGCGTCACCGAAACCGCGCCCGTGCTTGCCATCAACACGCCGCTGGCCAACAGGGCGGGAACCGTTGGGCGGCTGTCGCCGCTGATGGAGCACCGTCTGGAGAAGGTTCCCGGTATCGAGGAAGGCGGGCGGCTCTACGTTCGCGGCCCGAACGTCATGCTCGGGTACCTGCGTGCGGAAAACCCCGGCGTGCTGGAGCCGCCTGCCGACGGCTGGCATGACACTGGCGACATCGTCACGATCGACGAGGAAGGCTTCATCACCATTCGCGGGCGGGCCAAACGGTTCGCCAAGATCGCCGGGGAGATGGTGTCGCTGTCGGCGGTCGAGGCGATGGCTGCCGCGATCTGGCCGGCTGCGTTGTCGGTCGTGGTTTCGATCCCCGATCAGCGCAAGGGCGAGCGGCTGGTGCTGATGACGTCCGACGACAAGATCAACCGCGCCGATTTCCTGAAATACGCCAAGACGCACGGTTCGACAGAATTGGCGGTTCCCGCCGAGGTCATGATCGTGCAAGGCGTGCCGCTGCTGGGTTCCGGCAAACCGGATTATGTCGCCGCGCTGAAGCTGGCCAAGGAGCGGTTCGGAATCGAGGATGTGAAGGCGGCTTGACTAGTGGCCTGTCTCGCCTAAATCGGTGTGCTGGCCGCAACCGCTGACGATTTAGGCGAGACATGAAGGCCACTAGCGAAAACAATGGCTTAGTGTGGCGTTCAGCGCGCCTCAATTGACAACTCCTGTGCGGCACCA
>JAHJSN010000199.1 GCA_018830445.1 Alphaproteobacteria bacterium
GTTCCGACTCTGACATATGGTTCCCTGCCGGGAACCTGAATGTCAGCCCGGAACACTAGGCAACCTTTTGATTGTGTTCTGGATTCACAAACATTTGACGACCTCCACCCGGGAATCAAATGTTTGATCCAGAACACTAGTTCGGCGGGGGCAACCGGGTCTCCGGTTTTCACAGTCGCCGGCAGAGAGTTGGCGTGCAACAGGCGAGCGGTAAGGTTCAAGGAGGGCGGGTTACTTTTCAGTATCGGCATGGCCTTGTCAGTATCGGCATGGCCTGGCCGTAATCGAACAGATCCAGCGGCTGCCATCGTGCCTGCACTCATCGCGTCTGCCGGCCGCATTCTTCAGCTTGCCCCAGGCCGAGCCATATTCCCAGGTCGTGAAGTTCTCCCACTTGCGCCTTGCATACGCTTGCGCGCCGCTCTTTGAGACCCATGGTGGGCTTTCGCCGTAATGCTCGTGGTCTTTCATGCAGAGCTTGCTGCCGATGCGCACCTTTTCCTACATCTGGTGGTTCTCATAGGCGAAAGCAGGCGTGAGCGTGGAAACGGCGAGCAGTCCCGCCGTGAGCAGCGTGATGATCCTGGGCAACGCGGGCGCCTTTCGCCGGTTGAGGGATAATGATTTGCTGGTGCGGGATCAGCCTATCCTTGGCGGGAAGCGGTTTGAAGCCGGAAAAGGAAAAATCGTTGAATGGGATCGTCCAGGTTAAACCCGCGGCCTATTTCAAAACTCTGCCGAACAGCCAGCACGAGGCTTGCACGATACCGCCGAGGAGGATTTCGCCGGAGATGGTGTCCGGGGAGGCGACAATGTCATAGGTCGCCGAGAGGCTCTCGACCTGGAGCCAATGAAAGGGCTGTCCGGTGTATTCGTTGACGAGTTCCCGGTGGCTTTTGACGATGCCGTTGATCAGCGCGTTCGATGACGGCGCGGTATTCTGGCCTGCGTTTCTTGCTTCGGCTTCTGCGAATAGGCCGACGGGGAAGAAGGACTGTGCGGCAAAGCCGGGGCCGGTTTCTTGAGAATCAGCGAAAGACGGCTCGTCAGGAAATGCTTTCAACTCGCGACAGAAGCCGCATATCCGTGCGTTGCAGGCTGCGGGCAGGGTATGGTTGGCGAAGGCCGCGAAATCGACAGCGTCGAAGACGATTGGGTAGTCGCCGGTGGATTCGGGGTCCGAGGGATCGGCACCGACCCAGGCGTAGAATGCTCCCTCGAAGTCATTATCCTCGGGGCGGGTGACGCGGGCAGCAAGGTTCAGCGGGATGTCGCTGGCACCGTCGAAGAACGGAGTGAGCCCTTTTATCTCACGGGTGGTTTCGGCTCCGCTCGTCGAAGGCTCGCCGATATGAAGCCAGACTTCGGCACCCGAGCGGGAGCGCCAGACGGCATAGTCGCCGACCGGCGTCTGAAGCCCTTCCCTGGCGGCATCGGCGAGGCCGGTCACCAGTTGCTCGAAGTCGTCGTGGCTGTCGACTGCCAGTCCGATGGTCGCAAGATTACTTGCCACAACGTCGTCTCCCCGCTGGTGTCGGGCAGGCCGGATGACGGCCTGCCCAGTTCGATCGACTGGTTCAGCTCAGTGCGGATTGGATTTCCGCGGCGATGGCCTTGCCCATTTCTTCGGTGCCGACCTTCTTGAAGCCGTTCTGCATGATGTCGGCGGTGCGCAGGCCGTTGTCGAGCACGTTGGCGATGGCCTTCTCGATGATGTCTGCTTCGCGCGCCATGTCGAAGGAATACCGCAACGCCATTGCAAAGCTGGCGATCATGGCGATCGGGTTGGCGAGGCCCTTGCCGGTGATGTCGGGGGCGGAGCCGTGAACGGGTTCATAGAGCGCTTTCGGGCGGCCAGTCTTCGGGTCGGGCGAGCCCAGTGAAGCTGATGGAAGCATGCCGAGCGAACCGGTCATCATGGCGGCCTCGTCCGAGAGGATGTCGCCAAACAGGTTGTCGGTGATGATGACGTCGAATTGTTTCGGATTGCGGATCAGCTGCATGGCGCAGTTGTCGGCAAGGATCAGTTCGAGTTCGACGTCAGGTGCGTAGGTCTTGTGGGTCTCGACGGTGACGTCGCGCCAGAGGACCCCGGTCTTCATCACGTTCCACTTGGCGGCCATGTGCATCTTGTTCGAACGCTTGCGGGCCAGATCGCAGCCGACCTTGACGAGGCGTTCGATTTCAGAAGTGGTGTAGACCGTGGTGTCGACGCCGCGCTTCTGGCCGTTGCCCTGGTCAACGATCTCCTTGGGTTCGCCGAAGTAGGTGCCGCTGGTCAGTTCGCGCAGGATGAGTATGTCGAGTCCCTCGACGAGTTCCTTTTTCAGCGAGGACGCGTCGGCCAGGGCGGGGTAGCAGATCGCCGGGCGAAGGTTGGCGAACAGGTCATAGTCCTTGCGCAGACGAAGCAGTCCGGCTTCCGGGCGAATCTCATAGGGGACGTTGTCCCACTTGGGGCCACCGACGGCGCCGAAGATGATCGCGTCGGCCTGGCCGGCCTTTTGCATTGCCGATTCCGAAATGGCGACGTTGTGGGCGTCGATTGCCGCACCCCCGACGAGGTCGCTTTCGGTTTCGAAGGAGTTTTCGCCGCCCTGACTGTTGATGAGAGCGATGATCCGTTCGACTTCGCGCATGATTTCGACGCCGATACCGTCGCCTGGCAGCAGGAGCAGCTTGTGTGTTGTCATTTCTGGTTCTCTGAAGTCGGAATGTTGTCGGGTCTGCGCTGACCACCTTCCTTGGTGCCAACACGACTCAATTATTTGTGTTGGGCGGAACGGCGCGGCGCAGGCGGTGGCATGCTCTAACCTGTGAAATTGCGGGCCGCAAGTTGACCGGTTACGGAGCGCACGGAAGGTCGCTCACGGCGAAGTGGCTTGCATACAGTTATTCGCACATGTCAATGTGTCGCAGCTCCCGGCATCGCTGGTCGATCCGGCGGCTCAAGATATCCGAAACACTCCGGAGTAATCAGGAAATGCTGAAATTGTTGATGACGCTCGCGATGAGCGCAATTGTGGGGTTCACGGCGGTCGCAGTGGCGCAGGCTGCAGACGGAGCCCGCTACGGAAAACAGAAAGTCGTCTACCACATCAACCTGCCCGGTGGCGATGGGGGCAAGTATTACGCTGCTTCACTCAATAATATCCAAAATCACATCAATGCGGTCGGTAAAGACAATATCGAAGTCAAAATCGTCATGCATGGCAACGGCGTCGGGCTGCTGCAGCTTGCCAAATCCGACCTTACGCTGCAGGGCAACGTCACCAACCTGAAGACCCAGAACGTCGCCTTCAACGTTTGCGCAAATACGTTGGCGGGCCGCAAGATCGACAAGGACAAGGATCTCTTCGAAGTCTTCGACGAAGACATCGTTCCGTCGGGCGTGGCCGAACTGAGCCGCCTACAACAGATGGGCTACACCTACGTCAAGCCCTGACCTTCAAGGGTTAAGATTCCCAAGACGGATGGCGCGCGCCATGTGGAACAATCACGTGGCGCGCGATCGTATTTGCGGAAGGCTATCGACACGGGTTAGCGTGTTCGCTGTGAAGGTATTAGGAGCACCCCCTGTGAGAAAGGCGGGTTCGAATGTTGAGAGAGCTTTATCCACTTCTGGTGTTTTTCTTCGCCGGCGTTGTCGCCGTGATTGCGGCGCTTTATTTCGCACTTGTCGCCGTGGGGCGAGATGTCCCCGGGCAGGGACGGCAATTTGCGCTGCCGATCGACTGCGCCATCGGTGAAAACTGCTTCATTCAGAATTACGTCGATGTCGATCCGGGGCCCGCAGCGGTGGATTACGTTTGCGGCGGGGCTACCTATGACGGTCACAAGGGGACAGATTTCCGGGTCCTTTCGGCGGCGGCCGGAGAAGGCGTCGCTGTTGTCGCCGCCGCCGGCGGCAAGGTCTTGCGGCTACGTGATTCTATGCAGGACCGATTGATGCGTGATTACGGTTCGCGGGACGAACTAAAAAGAGGCATTGGCAGCAATGACTGTGGAAATGGCGTCGTCATCGATCACGGCGAGGGCTGGACGACGCAGTATTGCCATCTCAGGCGGGGCAGCATCAGCGTCAAGCCGGGCCAATCGGTGCAGGCTGGACACCGTCTCGGGGAGGTCGGTTATTCCGGCAGGGCGGACTTCGCGCATGTGCATTTGACGGTCCGGCATAACGAGGAGGTCGTCGATCCATTCCTGGGTGAGGCGGTCGGTCAGCCTGGCGATGGACAGGGCCAGGGGGCGTCGTGCAAAGCGGGCGCCGGTACGTTTGACGGCTTGTGGCAACCGGCTATCCGGGACCTGCTGGCGTATGACCGGCATATCATCTTCGATGCTGGATTTGCGGGCACGCCACCGGAACACAACGCCCTTGAACGCGATCACCGGCTTGATGCGCCGCAAGCGAACAGCGAGGCGCTGGTGTTCTATGCGCGGATGATGAATCTGAAGGCTGGCGACCGCATCAAGGTTGCCGTTGCGGGACCAGACGGATTTCGCGCCGGTTCGACGACCGAGCCGCTCGAAAGGAACAAGGCCGTTCAGTTCATTTTCGCGGGCAAGAAGAGGACTGCCGAACGGTGGCCCGCGGGTCAATACAAGGGCGGCGTCGCGGTGCTTCGCAGGCCCGGAGAGGGCGAGGCGGCGAAGGTCATCGCGGAGAAACGGCTGGCTTTCGATCTGCCGTGACCCCTGCCGTGACCCCTGTCTGGCCGCGGCTGCCCACAGGCTCCTTTGACAGTGCTGGCGAACGAGCCTAAGCGGGTGAGACCTGCAACACGACGCGATCGTTGAATTTGCGTGCAAGGTGCAATCCGGCCGACGCGAGGGGCGAGGCAACGTGCAATCCGTAACGCAAGCCGGCAAGTCTGGAACCCAATGAGCGAACTCGCGACCCACTGGCCGCAAGGCCTGACGCCGACCGACGAATACCAGGCGGCACTCGATTTCATCGAGAAAGAGAGCGGCCACCTGTTTGTTACGGGCCGGGCAGGCACGGGCAAGTCGACGCTGTTGCGCGCAATACGGGATATGCTGCCGAGCGAGATGGTGATCCTGGCGCCGACAGGGCTTGCCGCGGTCAACATCGGCGGGCAAACGATCCATTCATTCTTCGGGCTGCCGCCTCGACTGATCCGGGCGGAGGACATCAAGCGCAGCCGAAATGGCGCCGTGATGCGCAAACTGCAATTGATCATCATCGACGAAGTCTCGATGGTGCGCTCGGACCTTATGTGGGCGATCGACCAATCGCTGCGGCTGAACCGGGGGAGGGCGCGCGAGCCGTTCGGCGGCTGTCGGCTGATCCTGTTCGGGGACTTGCACCAGTTGCCGCCGGTGGTCCAGGAAGCCGAGGTCGCAGAACATCTGGAATACAATTTCGGCGGGCCGTTCTTCTTCTCGGTGCCTTCGTTGAACGAGGGGGCTGGTACGGCGCTACTGGAACTCAACCAGGTCTTCCGGCAGTCGGACGAAAGCCTGATCCGGGTCCTGAACCGGATACGCGAGGGGGATGCGGACGAGGAAGACCTGGAATCGCTCAATGAACGGGTTGCGCCGATCCGGACGCTGAGCGAGGGAGATCCCTACGTTATCCTGACGCCCACAAATGCCGCCGCACAGCGCATCAACATCGCATATCTGGACGCCCTGCCCAGCGAGCCGCGCGCGTACGAAGCCGGCTTGACCGGCGAGTTCAGTCAGACAGCGCATCCGACCGATACGCGGCTGGTGTTGAAGGCCGGCGCGAAGGTGATCATGCTGCGTAACGATCCGGACCGGCGCTGGGTGAACGGTTCCATCGCGCGGGTCTCGCGGCTGACGGAAGACCGGGTCTGGATCGATCTTGGCGGCAAGGAATATGAGATCGAGCAGGTGGCCTGGGAGCAGCGGCGGTATGCCTACGACAAGACCAAGGAGAAGGTGGTCGAGACCGTGGCCGGAACCTTTACGCAGTTTCCGATTCGGCTGGCGTGGGCGCTGACCATCCATAAATCACAGGGGCTAACGCTGGACAGGGCCTATATCGATCTGGGCCGGGGTACGTTTGCACACGGGCAGGCCTATGTCGCTTTGTCGCGGTGTCGGAGTCTCGAGGGTCTGGCGCTGGCGCGTCCGCTCAAGCCGCAGGACATTCTTTTTGACCGGGCGGCGCTTGGATACCGGGATCGGTTCCATGCGATCGGGTGAGGAACCGGTTGATCTTAAAGGCTAATTTTGCTGCGGCTGCGTTCAGCCCCAACAGACTTTTTGTTGCGTTGCACTTCGAGGGTTGCGCCAGATTTTATTGGGTTTTGGATGCGTCTCCTACGAACGTTGATGGCGGGATCTGAAGTTTTTTGTTGCACTGCACAATTGCCCGCACTATATTGCCAATCATCGGAACAGCGGACGTCGGGCTCGTGTTTACATGACGAGAGGCGCCTTCTGGCAGCCGAACCCATTAAGGCCGCATAGCCCCTTAAACGCACTCTACACCCCAAGAGGAGGTTCAGTTATGAACGAGCAATTCACCCGCCAAGCCCAGGACATGTTCGCAGCCGCCAAGGATGCCCGCATTCCTGAAAACATCCAGGCTTTCGCCGAAGATTCGATCACGAAGTCGCGCGAAGCCTTCACCAAGATGCAGTCTGTTGCCCAGGATAATGCCAAGGCCGCTGAAGAAGTGATGCTAGCAGCCCAGGCCGGCGCCAAGGCAATCGGCGAGCGGGTCGTGCACAACACGGCTGTCAACGCCCAGGCAGTGTTCGACGCCGCCGAGTCGATCGCTCGCGCCAAGACCGTTCCGGAAGCAGCCCGCCTGCAGGCGAACTTCTTCCAGCAGCAGCTCGCTGTTGCCGGTGCGCAGACCAAGGAACTCTTCGAACTTTCGACCAAGGTTGCCCGTCAGACGTTCGAGACGATGAGCACCGCTTCGGCAAAGAACTTCGAGCAGTTCAAAAACTGAAATAACAAAGTTCTCGTTTCCGGCCATTCCTGCGCCGGGTCGAGGTTGCGGCGCGAGTTCATTCTCGCGCCGCTTTTCTTTTGTCTTGAGCGGATCGGGCGGTTAGGCTCTGGCCTATGCTTGAGACAAATCCAAATGTCTGCGTTCGTCCCGCCGCCGCCAGCGATGCTGAAGCGCTCGCAGGGATATTCGAACAGTCCTGGCGGCAGGCCTACTCGGGCATTATCCCTCACAATTTCCTGAGCGACACGATCAAGCGTCACGGCAAGCGCTGGTGGGAGCGCGCACTGGCGGCAGGCGGTTCGCATCTTGTGTTGGAAGTCCTGGGTGAACCGGCGGGCTATGCCTCCTTCGGAAAAGCGCGCAGCCAGGGCCGCGAAGAGGGCGAGATTTATGAACTCTACCTTGCGCCGCTTTATCAGGGCCTCGGTTTCGGAGAATATCTGTTTGAGGGGTGCCGGGCCAATCTCGATGACCGGAGACTTAGGGGCCTCGTCGTGTGGGTCCTACGCGACAACAGGGGCGCGCGAACATTCTACGCGCATCGCGGAGGCCTCGCGATGCATCGGCGCATCGATCTGACGACCGGTGTTCCGCTGGAGAAGCTCGGGTATGTGTGGGGTTAGGGTCCGGCTTTTAGGTTTCAGGGTCCGGCTTTTAGGTTTCAGGTTCCGGGTTTTAGGTTCCGGGTTCCGGGTTTTAGGTTCCGGGTTTTAGGTTCCAGGGGTAAGGTTTTAGGGTTGGAAGCCGGGCGCGGAGTGCACCCGGCTTTGTTGCGTTTCAGCGTTGATTCGAGAGCGCCTTGGCGAGCCGAGCCAGTTCGACGAACTGGGAGCGAAGTCCGAATTCGTCCGAGCCCTTGGCGGCATTGGCGAGGGCGATGATCTCGTCGTAGCCGTACCGGCCGACCCAGGGATCGCCGCGAAGCAGCTGGCCAAAGGCCGCGACTGCGACTGCGAAGCGGACGTCTTCAGGAGCGCTGGCGATGGTGCCGAGAGCCTGGGATTTCATCACCGGCATGGTGAGGAGTTTGCTCGAGTCTTCCTTGGGCAGCTTGTAGCGTAGCTTGAGGAAGGCGAGTTCTTGCGGTTCTGTCTGGCCAACACTCGGCAGGCCGATGTTGGGCTGGTCATCGCCAGCAGTTCCTTGCTCAACACTGGGCGAGCCCGTGTCGATGCCTAAAGTCGTGTTGGGCTGGACAGCCGCCGGCTTCGGTACTTGCGGCTGCCGATAGCGCAGATTGTCGACGGTTTTCGATTTCGCGCCGACCGGGGTGACTTCGTAGATGGCGGTGACGGAGTGGCCGGAGCCGACGTCGCCGGCGTCGATCTTGTCGTTGTTGAAGTCCTCGCGGCGCAGCGCGCGTGTTTCGTAGCCGATCAGGCGGTATTCACTGACGACCGCGGGGTTGAACTCGATCTGGATCTTGACGTCCTTGGCGATCGGGAACAGCGTCGAGGAGGCTTCCTCGATCAGGACCTTGCGGGCTTCGCTGAGCGTATCGATGTAGGCAGCCGTGCCGTTGCCGTTCTGGGCGAGGGCCTGCATGAGCGCATCGTTATAGTTGCCCTGGCCGAAACCGAGGACGGAGAGAAAGATCCCGGTCTTGCGTTTTTCCTCGATGAAGCTTTTCAGCTGGCCCTGGTCGGTGATGCCGACGTTGAAGTCGCCGTCGGTGCCGAGGATGACGCGGTTGACGGCTTGCTTGTCGAAGGCCTGTCCGGCAAGGCGGTAGGCGTCCTGGATACCTTGCGCGCCGGCCGTCGAGCCGCCGGCACCGAGGCGTTCAATCGCGGACTGGATCTTGGCCTTCTCGGACAGTTTGGTCGGTTCGAGCGTGACGCCGGAGCCCGAGGCATAAGTGACGATGCCGACGGTGTCGTCGGGGCGCAACTTGTCGAGCAGCATCAACAGGCCCTGCTTGAGGAGTGCGAGCTTGTCGGTGGAGGCCATCGAGCCTGATACGTCGATCAGGAAGACGAGGTTGGCGCGCGGGCGTTCGGGGTTCTCGAGTTCATACCCCTTGAGGCCGATGTGGACCAACTGGCGGTCCTCTTTCCAAGGGCTCGGCAGTACGGTGACGGACGGCTTGAAAGGCTCGGAAGCCGACTCCGGCCGCGGGTAGGCGTAGGTGAAGTAGTTGACCAGCTCCTCGACGCGGACGGCATCCTTCTGCGGAAGGCGCCCGGAATTGAGCGAGCGGCGCACAAACGAATAGGCGCTGGTGTCGACATCGATGGAGAACGTCGAGACGGGTTCGCTTGCAACCTGCTTGACTGGGTTCGGGGCGGCGCCATCGAAGCGGTCGCGGTTTTCCGGTGGCGGGACGACTGCGAAACCCAGGACAGGAGACCCTTCCACGGCGTTGTCGACGGAGTTGAGTTCCGATATGACGCGCCGATTGACGGTGGCAGGAGGTGCGCCTGGGGCTCCCGCATAACCGTTGCTACGGCCCAACGAAAGGATGCCGGTCACCTGGCGGCTACCAGCAAGGCCGTCGCGCAGGTCGCGGCGTTCGGATTGCGCGGCAATTCCGGTCGGCGGTGTAGTTGGTGCAACGGTGCCACCGCCAACGTTGGCGACGACGAGGTCGGCTTCCTGGCTCTTCGCCGGTTCGGGGGGGCGGATCCTGCCATTTCCAGTGCGCGCTCGATCCAGGTCCGCGCTGGGCTTTGCGGCGACGACGACCGGTGTCTCTTCGCGGGCGGCGGAAGGGGTTTCCGCGGCGGGGCCGTTGGAACCGAACATGTCGAGAATGCCGCCAACATTCTGTTGCTCAGCGGGGACCCGATGCTGCTGAGTCTGGTCGAAATAGAATATGGCTGCGGGAATGAATAAGGTGAGGGCCGCAAGGGAAGCGGCGGTGGCATAAGTCGAACGCGAGTAGGTCATCATACGTCTCCGGGGTCTTGTGGAAGTCGTATGAGTTCGACGGGCGCGTCGCGGGAATCCTTTGGCTGGTTCAGCGTCTTTTGCTTCACCGGCCGTATCGTAGGCATCGAGGGCGGCGCGCAAAGCGGCGTCCTTCGCACGCCTTCGGGGAGCGGGCACCTTGAGGTTCTTCAATCCTTTCAGGTCATGTTCGGTCATGGCTTCTACTCCGCCGCTTCGAGGCGGTTTCTGAGGGTTTTCCTGGCGGTGTGCAGGTGCCAGGAAACGGTTTTTTCGGTGCACCCCATCACGAGTGCTGCTTCGGCGTGGCTCATGTCTTCGGCGTAGATCAGGAGGACTGCATCGCGCTGCTGGGGCGGAAGTGCGTGGACTTCGCGCCACAAGTCGCCGTCGATGGCGTTCGATTCGGGCGAGAGTTGCGTCTCGCAAGGGGCGCTGTCGATCAGCGCCATCAGGTCGGTGTCCGGCATCGGCAGCAAGCGCCGGGATCGGCGCATGTGGTCGAGCGTAGCGTTATAGGTGATGCGCCACACCCAGGTTGAGAACGCCGCGTCGCCTTTGAAGTTGCGTATGGCGCCGGCGATCTTGACGCAGACGTCCTGGGCAACATCCTCGGCGAGGTCGGCGGACCTGCACCAGCGCCAGGCCATGCGGTGGATCGGCTCGTAATAGGCGTCAAGCAGCGCCGCGAGAGCGCTCCGGTCTCCCGCCGCCGCCCCTAAGGCAAGCCTGTCTTCACCAGCATCGGAGCGCATGCAAATGTCCAAATCAAAACGTTTCGGAACATTAGACGCAGGCTGGCGGGACTTCCTTGGGGCCGGATCGAGAAAAAATTCGGGTTGGGTCGAAATCGCTCAAAGTGACTATACCACTTGAGTCGCGGGGATGATGCCTGTTACGGGCAGGCGTGCGAAAGTGCGGGCCTCCCACCAATAGGGCATCGCGGTTGACGGGCGGAGCGGCTATTTGTGGCTGCAAGACACTCGGTGCAAATTCCAGTAGATGGTTTGCGCCCCATTTGAAGGAGCACCTTAATGCGCATCGAAGCGATTCCGCTCGGCAACAACCCGCCAGAAGACATCAACGTCATCATCGAAGTTCCCGTCGGGGGCGATCCAATCAAGTACGAACTGGACAAGGAGGCCGGCACGCTGTTCGTCGACCGGTTCCTCTATACCCCGATGCGTTATCCGGGTAACTACGGGTTCATTCCGCACACGCTGTCGGCGGACGGCGATCCGGTCGATGTTCTGGTCTGCAATTCGCGCGCGATTTTCCCCGGTGCGGTCATAAACTGCCGGCCGATCGGTGTGTTGCGGATGGAAGATGACGGGGGTGGAGATGAGAAGATCATCGCCGTGCCGTCGTCGAAAACGACGCAGCGTTACGACCGGGTGCGCAACTATACCGATCTGCCCGACATAACGATGAACCAGATCCAGCACTTCTTCGAGCACTATAAGGATCTGGAGCCCGGCAAGTGGGTCAAGATCGAGCGCTGGGGCGACTTTCAGGAGGCCCGCCGGAATATCACCGAGGGGATCGAGCGCGCGAAGAAGGCGTGAGCGAAGCCGATATGCGATGACTGCGGCTAGAAAAATGCGAGGATCGAAAAGGCAGGCATGGCTGAACTCAAAATCGCGGTGATGGGGGCATCGGGCCGGATGGGCCGGGCGCTGGTGCGTGCCGTTTGCGAAGCTGACGGGGCTATCGTATCCGGTGGAACCGAGCAGGCAGGTTCGGCGGCGCTCGGGGCGGATCTGGGAACGCTTGCCGGATTAGAGCCGCTTGGCGTGGCGCTGAGTGCGGACGCGGCGAGCGTCATCGCCGGGGCCGATGCGATCCTCGACTTCACCGCGCCAGGTGCCACGGCGGCTTTCGCGCGGCTGGCGGCGCAGCATGGCGTCGCGCACATCATCGGTACGACCGGCTTCCGCGCCGAGGACGAGGCGGCAATTACGGAAGCCGCCCAGCGATCGGTGATCGTCAAGGCCGGCAACATGAGCCTCGGCGTCAACCTGCTGACGGCGCTGACCGCCAAGGTTGCTGCCGCGCTCGACATCGATTTCGATATCGAGATCGTCGAGATGCACCACCGGCACAAAGTCGACGCCCCGTCGGGGACGGCCTTGATGCTGGCCGAAGCCGCCGCGAAAGGGCGCGGCGTTTCGCTCGAGGACAAAGGCGTCAGGGTGCGCGATGGGCATACCGGAGCCCGGCAGCCCGGCGATATCGGCATGCAGAGCCTACGCGGCGGTTCGGTCGTTGGAGATCACAGCGTGATCTTTGCCGGTAATGGTGAACGGGTGATTTTGTCCCACCATGCCGAGGACAGGTCGATTTTCGCCCGCGGCGCCGTTAAGGCTGCCTTATGGGCGCGCGACAAAGAGCCAGGGATCTATTCCATGATCGATGTTCTCGGCCTATAGCAATGCCGAAGGGCTAAGAAACCTCGAGGAACGCGACAGGATGGACAACGTGCTTGTGCTGGTTCGGCATGGTCAAAGCGAGTGGAACAAGCGCAACCTGTTCACCGGTTGGCGCGACCCGGACCTGACGGAACTAGGTGTCGCGGAGGCGAAGAAAGCCGGTCAACTGCTGAAGGCGCAGGGAATCCATTTCGATGTCGCCTATACGAGCATGCTGATGCGGGCCCAGCGGACACTGTCGCTGATCATGGAAAATATCGGTCAGACCGAGGACGACCTGCCGGTGATCCGGGACAAGGCGCTCAACGAGCGCGACTATGGCGAACTTTCCGGATTGAACAAGGACGAGGCGCGCGCCAAGTGGGGCGAAGAGCAGATCCTGATCTGGCGGCGCAGCTACGACGTTCCACCGCCCGGCGGGGAGAGCCTGAAGGATACCGCCGCGCGTGTCCTGCCATTCTACAAGACGCGCATCTGGCCGGACGTCAAAGCTGGCAAGAACGTCATCGTCGCCGCTCACGGGAACTCGATCCGGGCGCTCATCATGTACCTTGAGATGCTCTCCGCGCAACAGATCCTGGAGCGGGAAGTGGCGACCGGCGTGCCGATGGTCTACCGGCTGACCAGCCACGGCCACGTCGAGGACCGGCGCAACCTGGTGGCGTGAGACCCACCATCGTGCGCACACGATGCGGTACCGCCTCAGTGTGGGCGCGCCTGCGACTCCGCGGCCCGGCACAAAATCCGTGGTTGCAGCGTTATCCCTGACATGGGGAATGTGGAAGCGGTTCGTGGTCCGGGTAGAATTGAACCGGACGACATCCTCCAGCCGTTCGAAGCGTTCAGCGAGGATTTTTCAAATGGCTATTTTCAAGCCTCAGCCGATAGACACCCGGAGCATTATCCTCAATCCTGAGCTTACCGCGCTGACGGAGAAGCTTGCGGAGAACGCCCATGACAACTGGGCGATGTTGCGTTTCAAGGAGGGCTGGACTTATGGCCCGAAGCGCGATGATGCTTCAAAGCAGCATCCTAATCTGGTGGCATACGACGAACTTTCCGAATCCGACAAGGATCTCGATAGGGGGACGGCGATGCAGACCATCAAGGCGATGCTGGCAATGGGCTACGAGATCCGGAAGAATTGAAGGCATTTTTCATTGCGCATCGAGATACCCACGGCAGTCGGTCCGGTCCACGCTACCTTCGCTAAACTCGAGCCTGCGCCGTGTTGACGAACTAAAGTCGTGTGGAGGGCGGCATCGGCGCTGGGCAAGTCCTTGTTGGGGAGCTTTAGCCCCGCCCTACAAGTCTTTCGAACCGTTGTAGGGTGGATTAGCGAAGCGTAATCCACCGTTGACGGAGCCATGCGTTGCGTTCGTGGCGGCGGGTTACGCACTTATCCCAACATTGGGCAAGCCCATGTTGGATGCGCTTAAACCCGCCCTACAAGTCAGCATCAAGGAGAACTGACGTCGCTTCTCGATGCTTGATTGGATCCCCGCCTGCGCGGGGATGACGGTGGGGGGGGAAACGTCACCCCGCGGTGGCGGGCGCTCTCTTTTATTGCGCTTCTGGTGCCGACCCAGCACCCGCTCTCTTTTATTGCGCTTCGGGTGCCGACCCAGCACCCGCGCGTGCCAACCGGTTGATCAACCGCTCAAAGTCGCAGTTGTGGCCGTTTTCAGGCCACCTTGCTTTCGGCATCGCGCTTGCGTTCCTGTCTCTTGCGCTCGTTGGGATCGAGCCAGCGTTTGCGCAGGCGGATGTTGTCGGGCGTGATCTCGACCAGTTCGTCGTCGGCGATGTAGCTCATGGCTGCTTCCAGCGAGAGCTTCATCGGCGGGGAAAGGGTGAGGTTTTCATCCTTGCCGGAAGCGCGGACGTTGGTCAGCTTCTTGGCTTCGACGACGTTGACGATGAGATCGTTCTCGCGCGTGTGCTGGCCGATGATCATGCCTTCGTAGACCTTGGTCTGCGGGCCGATCATGGCGGGGCCGCGATCCTGGAGATAGAATAACGAATAGGCGGTTGCCTCGCCGGTGCCGTTGGAAATCAGGACGCCCGTGCGGCGGCCTGGAATTTCACCCTTATGGGGGGCGTAAGCGTGGAACAGGCGGTTCATGACCGCGGTGCCGCGGGTATCGGAAAGAAGTTCCGACTGGTAGCCGAGCAGTCCGCGGGTGGGAACGTTGAAGACGAGGCGCGTGCGCCCGCCGCCCGAGGGCCGCATTTCGATCATGTCGCCGCGACGTTCGGACAATTTCTTGACGACCGCACCGGAATATTCATCGTCGACGTCGACGATGACTTCTTCGATCGGTTCAAGGCGCTGACCGGTCGTTTCGTCGGACTTGAAGACGACGCGCGGGCGGGACACCGTCAGTTCGAAACCCTCGCGGCGCATGTTTTCGATCAGGATCGCGAGCTGAAGTTCGCCACGCCCGGAGACGATGAAGGCTTCCTTGTCTTCGGATTCCTCGACGCGGATGGCGATGTTGCGCTCGATTTCGCGCATCAGACGGTCCCGGATCACGCGGCTCTGGACCTTGTCGCCTTCCTGGCCGGCAAACGGTCCGTCGTTGATGCGGAAAGTCATCGACAGGGTCGGCGGGTCGATCGGCTGGGCGGGGATCGCCGTCTCGACCGAAGGATCGCAAAGGGTGTCGGCAACGTTGGCCTCACTCATGCCGGCGAGGGCGACGATGTCGCCGGCTTCGGCGGAGTTGACCGACGTCCGTTCGAGGCCGCGGAAGGCCAGAACCTTCGAGATGCGGAAGTTTTCGATCAGGTCGCCGTCGCGGCTCAGCGCCTTGACCGACATGTTCGGCTTGACGGACCCGGACGTGATGCGTCCGGTCAGGATACGGCCGAGGAACGAGTCGGCTTCAAGTGTCGTCGCCAGCATGCGGAAGGGGCCCGGCTGGACGGTCGGCGGCGGCACGTGTTTCAGGATCAGGTCGAACATCGGTGAGAGGTCTTGCTGCGGACCTGCGGGTTCGGTTGCCATCCAGCCATTGCGGCCCGACCCGTAGAGGACCGGGAAGTCGAGCTGATTGTCGTCGGCATCGCAATTGGCGAACAGGTCGAAGATCTCGTTCAGGACGTCGTTGTGGCGTTCGTCGGGGCGGTCGATCTTGTTGATGACGACGATGGGGCGCATGCCCTGCTTGAGGGCCTTGGTGACGACGAACTTGGTCTGCGGAAGCGGGCCTTCGGAGGCGTCGACGAGAACAATGCAACCATCGACCATGTTGAGGATACGCTCGACTTCGCCGCCGAAATCGGCGTGGCCGGGCGTGTCGACGATGTTGATGCGGGTATCCTTCCAGACGACGCTGGTGCACTTCGCGAGGATGGTGATGCCGCGCTCGCGCTCGATGTCGTTCGAATCCATGGCGCGTTCGGCGACGCGCTGGTTGTCGCGGAAGGCGCCCGACTGCTTGAGGAGTTCGTCGACGAGGGTGGTCTTGCCGTGGTCGACGTGGGCGATGATTGCGATATTGCGGATGTCCATCGGGGTTCCGGGGGCTGTGGGTGCAAGCTCGAACGGGTATCGGGATCAAACTGATCCAGGCCGTTCCTACCGCTTTCCCTGGTGTGTAATTCGGCGCACTCGTGATGTCCGCGGCCGGACTTGAAGCCCGGCGCGTCCGTCGATTGGTTCGAAAGCGTCGAAGAAATCTGTGCAGCCGGTAGCATATCGGTGCGATAACTACCAGTGAGGCTTACCAGCGCGGGGGTGCGATGGGGCAGAACGAGCCTCAATTCCTGCGATCTGCATTGCTTGGGGTTGAACCAATGGCCTTTGTTTTTCCGCCGTTACAGGCGCCGATTCTGCCGGTGGCCGGGCGCGAAGCGGTCTTCCCGGTGCACCGGATCTATTGCATCGGGCGCAATTATGCCGCGCATGCCCGCGAAATGGGCCACGACCCCGACCGGGAGCCGCCGTTCTTCTTTCAGAAGGCTGCCGACGACCTGGCAACGGGCGGGATCATTCATTACCCGGCTGAAAGCGGCGACGTTCACCATGAAATCGAGATGGTCGCAGCGCTTGGTGAGGGCGGGGAGGGAATCGCGGCGGCCGATGCGCTTGGCATGGTGTTCGGTTACGGGGTGGGTCTTGACATGACCCGGCGCGACCTGCAGGGCGAAGCCAAAAAGCTTGGGCGGCCGTGGGATACGGGCAAATCGTTTGCCGATGCCGCGCCTTGCTCGGAGTTGGTCCCGATATCGGATTGCGGGCATCCCGCGCGGGGGGCGATAACCCTCGAAGTCAACGGGGAACGGCGCCAGCAGGGCGATCTTGGCCAAATGATCTGGTCGGTTGCCGAGCAGATTTCGGTGCTGTCCCGTTTCTTCGTTCTGAAGCCGGGCGATCTCATCTTCACCGGCACGCCGGCGGGTGTCGGACCGGTTCAGCGGGGCGACCGGCTGATTGGGGAAGTCGAAGGAGTCGGGCGGATCGCGGTGGAGGTGAAGTAGCGGTTGGCCGGTTCGGCGGCATTGGCCCAGCCATCGTCGATCAGCGAATTGGTGTGGCCGGGTTGTGTCGCGTCCCGCTCGTTCCGGTAGCGTGGCACTTTTCAAGTAACCCGATCCCCCTCGTCGCGGGGTTGTTGAGGCCATTTCCGGTTCAGTTCTTATCTTCCGGCAGGCCGGGCAGCGGGGCGACCTCGATGCCTTCTTCCTCCAGCTCGCGAAACTCGCTGATCGTCGCCTGGCCACGGATGCCGCGCGGTTCGGTTTCCTCGTAATGGATCCTGCGGGCTTCCTCGGCGAAGTTCTTGCCGACGTCGTCGGTATTGGCTTCGACGAATGAACGGTATTCGCGGAGCATTTCCATGACCTGCGCCGGCGGCGTAGCGGAGGCGACAGGCACGTAGCTTTCAGGCTTGGGCGGGGTGGCCGCTGCCGTGGGGGTGGCGGTGTCGGTGTCGGCCGGGGGGAGCGTGCGCGGCTTGGCTTTGGTCGTAACAACGCTTGGAGCCATCAGCGCCTTTTCGATCGCGGCGTCGTCGCAAACCGGGCAGCGCAGCCGGCCGTCGCGCTGCTGGTCGTCAAACGCGGATATCGATTTGAACCAAACCTCGAACTCGTGTTCGTTCGAGCAGCGCAGCGCGTATTTGATCATGCGGGTTTGCCTCCCGCTGCTGGCCGGCCGGCCGCGGCGTCAGCCGAGACACTGAACGCCGCATTCGGCCTGAGGGAAGGAACGCGGTCGCGAACTTCTTCCAATTTGGCCATATCGATGTCGGCGGTGATGACGCCGGGGGCTTCCCCACCCTCGGCCAGAACTTCGCCCCAAGGGGAAATTATCAGCGAATGGCCGTAGGTCTTGCGGCCGTGCTCATGGGTTCCACCCTGGCCGGCGGCGAAAACGAAACTTTGCGTTTCGATGGCGCGGGCGCGAAGCAGGACGTGCCAGTGGGCTTCTCCGGTCGGCTGGGTGAAGGCCGCCGGGACCGCAATGAGGCGGGCACCGGACTGTGCAAGCGTGCGGAACAGATACGGGAAGCGCAGGTCGTAACAGATCGTCATGCCGAGACCGCCCCAGGGTGTGGCGGCGACGACGGCTTGGTTGCCGGCGGCGTAGTTCGTGCTTTCCGAATAGACTTCGCCGTTAGCCAGCGAGACGTCGAACATATGGATCTTGTCGTAGCGTGCGGCGATCGCGCCGTCGGGGGATATGAGGTAGGAGCGGTTGGCGAGCTTGTCTTCGGATTTGCGCACCGCCAACGAGCCGATGTGAAGCCAGATACCCAGTTCGGAGGCCAAGGAGCGGAAGGCGGACAGCGCCCGGTTTTCGGCTTCGGGTTCGGCCGCCTTAAACAGCGCCTCGCGGTCGACCTCCATGACGTTGGTGACTTCCGGGGTCTGGATATAGACCGACCCAGCCGCAGCGGCTTTACGGATCAATGCGCTGGCATCTGCAACATTGCGGTCCGGGTCGCGGCCAGAGCACAATTGAACGAGGCTGGCGCGAAAGACTGGCGGGGATTTGGCGTTCGTCATTCGGGGCGGACCCTATCGGCGAATTCTGAAGGAGACCGGCTTGGCCTCTACTGTTCCGACTCTGACATATGGTTCCCTGCCGGGAACCTGAATGTCAGCCCGGAACACTCAGCCCAGAAAACTAGGCAACCTTTTGATTGTGTTCTGGATCAAACATTTGACGACCTCCACCCGGGAATCAAATGTTTGATCCAGAACACTACCGACTAAACGTTGCCGGTGAGCAGTGCGTCAAGGTCGCCGTCGAATTCGAGTTCGAAAAGGTCGTCGCAGCCGCCGATGTGGCGGTCGCCGATGAAGATCTGCGGGACGGAATTGCTGCCGCCGGAGCGTTCACGCATGGCGAGGCGTTCGCCCGGGTTAAGGGTAACGTCGATCTCGCGGTATTTCACGCCCTTCTTTTTGAGAAGGTGCTTGGCGCGATGGCAGAATGGACAAATGAGCGTCGTATAGATGACGACGGGCGGTGAGCCGGGGTCATCCTGGGTGGTTGTTGCGTCGTTCATGTGCGTGCGGATCTCCTCGCCGCTAAAATAGTTGCGTGACGGCGAACTGCAAGCGGCGGCCTGTGGTCATGTGGTCACGCTGAGCGGATCGGACACAATCGCAACGGCAAGAACATCGACATTCGCCGCACCTGCCTTCAGGAGGGTCGTCGTGCAGGCCTCGGCGGTGGCGCCGGTCGTTATGACGTCATCCACCAGGAGTACACGGCGTCCCTCGATCCGGGGCCGCTGGCGGGGGGGCACGTCGAAGGCGCCGCGGACGTTGTCGCGGCGCTGCTCGCGCGTCAGGCCGACCTGAGCCTTCGTGCGCCGACCGCGGCGGAGCGCCCCCGTCAGAACCGGCACGCCGCTGATGCGGCTGACCTCCCTGGCAAGTATGGCGGACTGGTTATAGCGGCGCTGCAAGAGCCGGAACCTATTGAGCGGGACTGGGATGATGATGTCGGCGTCGGCGATCAGCTGGCTTCCCGCGCGGCAAAGCCAAGTCCCGAACAGCCTGCGGATTTCGTGGCGGTCGCGGAACTTGAAACCGTGGACGAGGTCGCGCATCGCGCCATCGTAATGGGCAACTGCCCTGGCGCGGGCGTAAGGAGGCGGTCTTGCGGCCGCGGCGGCGGAAATCATCACGTCACCGGTGGCGTAGGGAAGCCTGATGCCGAGCCGATCGCAAAGCGGGGCTCCGACAAAGTCGATGCCGCTCCAGCATTGCGGACACAATGAATCGCGGCTGGCGATTGCTTCCTGGCAGCCGAGGCATACCGGAGGCATGAGGAGGTCGGTCAGCCAATGGCGCAACCGTGTAACCGGTCCGGGGCGATTTGCTGCTGAGGTGTATGCGGTGTCGGTCGCGTTCCAGGATTCGCCGATGTCGTCTTCAGCCATGGTTGGGGCCCCTGCCGGCGGCATGCTAATAGGGGTAATCATAGTCCAGAGGGACGAGGTTAGCACGTGCCGGATATGCAAAGCGCCGACAAACCATTCGACCGGGACGTTCTGTTGCTGCGGCGGAACCGGTTCGCGAAGCAAGCCCATGCCCATGATTTCCTGCTGCAGCGGGTGGCAGAAGATATCGCGGAGCGGCTGGAAATCGTGCAGCGGGACTTTCCGATCGCGCTCAATCTGGGTGCGCATAACGGAGCGGTCAGCCGAGTAATCCGCAAGCTGTCAAACGTCGGAGTGGTGATCGACGCGGAGAGTTCGGTTGAACTTCTGGAAGCTTGCGACGGCCATCGTGTTCTTTGCGATGAGGAGGCGTTGGCGTTCGCGGATGGGGCGCTGGACCTTGTCGTTTCGGGGCTGTCGCTGCAATTCGTGAACGATCTGCCGGGGACGTTCCTGCAGGTGCGGCGCACCTTGAAACCGGACGGTCTTTTTCTGGCGCAACTGGCCGGTGGGGAAACGCTCAAAGAATTGCGGCAAGCGTGGCTTATGGCGGAAGCGGAAATCCTCGGAGGCGCGTCGCCACGGATAGCGCCGTTCGCCGATGTCAGGACGCTGGGCTCACTGGCGCAGCGAGCGGGTTTCGCGCTGCCGGTTGCCGATAGCGAGACGATAACGGTCACCTATGCGAGCCCGCTTGCACTGATGGACGAACTGCGGCGCATGGGAGCAAGCAATTTTCTCGCCGGGCGTAGGCGGGTTCCGGTGACGCGCAGGTTGTTGTTGCGGGTGATCGAGATCTACCAGGAGAATTTCGGGCTGGACGACGGGCGGATTCGTGCGACTTTCGAAATCCTGTCGTTGACCGCATGGGTGCCGCATGAAAGTCAACCCAAGCCGCTCAAGCCCGGATCGGGCCAAATTAGTCTGGCGGAGCTGCTCGGGCGAGGCGGAAAAGCGTGACGCAGTCTTGCGACATCGTGCGAATACGGAGAATACGAATCTCAATTGGCCAGAAATAGCCCGGGTGATCGTTGTAACTTTTTCGGGAAATACCGATTTTCAGCAGTCGGAATGCAAATTAACGCCGTTCACTTCATTGCGAAGTCAGGTTGTCACAGTATGGCGTTATTCTGTTGTAGGCGCTGGATGCAGCTCCGGTTAGTGCAGGCGGGCAAGACGACATTGGGACCGAGCGTGCTGTTACGAATTGAGCGGGCCGAGCTGCTTCATCTCAGAACGAAAACTATGTTGGGCCGACTGCTTCCAGCGCCAATGATCGCTTTTGAATACCTGATATTGCAGGCCGAATTCCATGCGGCCACTCTTTCCATTCAGAATTGCAGGGAATTACTGCGGCGATGACCTGCTAATGTTCCGACTCTGACATATGGTTCCCTGCCGGGAACCTGAATGTCAGCCCGGAACACTAGGCAACCTTTTGATTGTGTTCTGGATTCACAAACATTTGACGACCTCCACCCGGGAATCAAATGTTTGATCCAGAACACTAACGTTCGTTCGAGCAGCTTTCGGCGATCAGCTCAGCAAATCCCTCAGTTGCGGAATCATAGGTAAATCGGCCGGCGGCATCGGGTAACGGCTCAGCCTGTTGGGACGTACCCATTCGATTTCGGGATGCACTGTCGAGACGATTTCGCCTTCCCACTTGCGCAGCAGAAATAGCGGCATGAGCAGGTGGAACTTCTCGTAGGTGTGGCTGGCAAAGGTGAAGGGGCACAAGCAGGTTTCGCAGGCCTTGATCGATAGCTCTTCACGCAGCTCGCGGACGAGCGCGGCTTCGGGGGATTCGCCTGGCTCGACCTTGCCGCCGGGGAATTCCCAAAGACCCGCCAAGGATTTCCCTTCCGGGCGCTTGCAGATGAGAACGCGGTTGTCGGCGTCAATCAACGCGGCAGCGGCAACAAGGACGATGGGTAGGTCCTTGCGGACCTCTGTTGCTGCCTCCATGCCGATTGGCGGGCGTGTCTGCACTTCGCTCATTTTCGTCTCCGCGCCAAGTATACCGTTTCCTGCAATGCGGTCAGTCCGCGCTTCCGCATTCCGGCGTTAGCCTCCATCACGTCGGTGTCGGAGAGCACGTCGAGTTCGAAACTCTGCCCCAGCAGCTGCCGGACTCGCGGCTGAGGGATCGAAAACGGCGGCCCGTTCATTTCGGCTTCGTCATAGGCGAGGCTGACGATAAGAATGGGCACATCCGGGGTCTTGGTCGAGAGCCAATCGGCATAGCTTTCCTGCATCCGAGGGGGCAGGGCGACGAGGCTTGCCCGGTCATAGATGGCGCTGATTCCGGAAAGGGCTTCCCGGGGCAAAGCGAACAGGTCACCGCACCAGATTTCATAAGGACCGGCGGTGCGGATCGTGAACGGGCCGCTTGAACGGGATTCGGGCTTCAGGCCTTGGCTGTCGAAAAAGGCATCGATTGCGAGCGGGCTCAGCTCGACGCCAAGGACGCGGTAGCCGTTGGCGGCGAACCACGCCATGTCGAGGCTCTTGCCGCACAACGGAACGAATACGACGGACGATTGCGGAACACCAAGTTTGCCCCAGTGGCAGCCGAGGGCGCCATGTGCAGCGTCGCGATGAAAGCCGATATCACCCTTTTGCCAGCGCTCGATCCAGAACGGGGCTTCCATTGCGATGTCCCTTGACGGTCAGAAGGTGCTTGAAGCTGCCGTTCGATCGGTCAGCTGCGGTAGTCGGCGTTGATCGAAACGTAGCCGTGTGTGAGGTCGCAGGTCCAGACGGTCGCTGTTCCGTCAGCGACGCCAACGTCGACGCGGATTTCGATTTCGGGGTTCTTCATATACGCGGCTGCGGCGTCTTCGCTGTAGTCTGGTGCCCGCGCGCCAGCTGCGGCCATTCGGCAGGGGCCGAACCAGATGTCCAGCTTGTCGCGGTTGGCGGCTTCACCCGCCTTGCCGACGGCCATGACGACACGGCCCCAATTGGGATCCTCGCCGGCAATTGCCGTCTTCATGATCGGTGAGTTGGCGATCGAAAACGCGATGCGGCGGGCGGCGGTATCGTTTTCGGCACCTGTTACTGTAATGGTGACGTGTTTGGTCAGACCCTCGCCATCGCGGACGATGGCCTGGGCGAGATCATGCATGGCGCCTTTCAGCGTGGAGTAAAACGACTCGAGGGCAGGCCCGGGGGCGTCGATCCGGGGCAGACCGCGTCCGCAAGCCCTGCCGGTGGCAAACACCAGAACGGTGTCGCTCGTCGAGGTGTCGCCGTCGACGGTAATGCAGTTGAAGGTGGCGTCGGCGGCTGCGGAAACGATCTCCTGGAGGAGCGGCTGGGCGATCGCGAGGTCGGTCGCCATGTAGGAAAGCATGGTGGCCATGTCGGGGGCGATCATGCCGGCGCCCTTGGCAATGCCGGATAGGCGTGCGGAACCGTCGCCAATTCCAGGCAGACCTGCGGTGGCCAGCTTGGGATACGTATCGGTGGTCATGATGGCGCGGGCGGCGCTTTGCCAGGCATCGGCGGCGGCGGTCCTGGAAAGGCCGTCGAGAAGGTGGGCGAACTTGCCGACGTCGAGCGGCTCGCCGATGACGCCGGTGGAGGAAATGAAAACTTCCTCCGGCGCGCAGCCAACGGCCTTGGCGGCGGCCTCGGCGGTCAGCCGGACGGCTTCCTCGCCGCGTTTTCCGGTGAAGGCGTTGGCATTGCCGGAATTGACGACAAGTGCGCGGGCACGGCCGTGCTTCAGCTGCTCGGCGCACCACTCGACGGAAGCGGAGCGGGTCTTCGACGTCGTCAGAACGCCAGCAGCGACCGTGCCGGGGTCAAACACCGCGAGCATCAGATCGGTGCGCCCGGCATAGCGGATGCCAGCCTCGGCGGTGGCGAAGCGGACGCCCGGAATCTCCGGCATTGCGGGAAGCGATTTGGGAGCGAAGGGGGAGACGGGGTGTGGTTTGCCCATCGGCGTTCCGTTTGAGGTTTACCGCACAGCGGCGGCCAAATACGCCGTCCCGACAGCAGGCCGGGACGGCGACAGCCGGTCAGATTACTTCTTTTCCGTCTCGTTCTTGCCTTCTGTCGACGCCTTGGCGGCTTCGGCGTCCTGGGCCTTCTTGAATTCCTCGATCTGCTTCATGACTTCGGCCTGTTGTGCCGCTGCCCGTTTCTGCTCTTCGGCAACCTGCTGCTTTATGGATTCGTCGAGGTAATCGATCTTGGCGGCGGTGCGCAGACCTTCGGCAATGGCCTGGGCCTTCTGGTGAATCATGCCGTTGAGGATCTGGTCCTTGACCTCATCGAACTTCGGAAGCGGCTTCTCGCGCTTTTCCTCGACCAGGATCAGATGCCAGCCGAAGCGGCTCTGGACCGGTTCGGAAACTTCATTGGTCTTGAGCGAGAAGGCGGCTTCCTCGAATTGCGGAACCATCTGCCCGCGCGAGAAGAATCCCAAAAGACCGCCGTTGCCCTTGGTGCCGGGGTCCTTTGAGAACTCCTTGGCCAGTTCGTCGAAATTACCGCCGCGGTTCAATTTTTCCGCGATGTCGCGGGCTTCTTCTTCCGTCTCGACCAGGATGTGGCGTGCCTTGACTTCTTCTTCGGGCTTCATCCCCTTGATACGGTCGTCGAAGAAGGTCTTGGCGGCATCTTCGCCGATCGCGGATTTGACCTTGTTTTCGAAGAAGGTTTCACGCTTGGCGCGGCGCTGGAAGTAGGCAAGGGCGCTATCGAGATTGCTGGCGTTTTCGACCTTCTCCTTGTCCAGAGCGTCGGCCATCAACTGGGTTTCGATGACGTATTCGACAAGAACGCGCCGGCGGGTTTCCGGGGCAAGCTGACCGATATCCTTGCCGATTTCGGTTTCGGCGAGTGCGACATCGCGCTCGGTGATCTGGTGGCCGTTTACGACGGCGATGACCGAGTTCGCGCCAGCGGCGGCGTCTTCGGCGTGGACTGGCGCAAGGGCGGCGATGGCCAGACTCGCGGAAATCACCAGGATTGCGAAGGGGCTCGATTTGCTCATCATGATTTTTGCGAACATCAGGCTCTCGATTGGTGTGATGGGAAGCGGCGGCGTCGTGACTTGGGGCCAGCTAGTGCTCCGAACTCTGACATATGGTTCCCTGCCGGGAACCTGAATGTCAGCCCGGAACACTAGGCAACCTGCTGATTGTGTTCTGGATTCACAAACATTTGACGACCTCCACCCGGGAATCAAATGTTTGA
>JAHJSN010000200.1 GCA_018830445.1 Alphaproteobacteria bacterium
GATGCTCGGTCTTTCGCGAACGCATCAAGCCCTCAAGCTTGGCGCGTTCCGCGTCCGTCAATATGATTGGGGTCGCTTCCGGGATGCGTTTCATCGCAACCTTGAATCACGACTCACGCATCAGCGATAGTGGGTACTAGTTCAACTGAACATAGGTGGCGACGACCTTTTCCCAGTGGCGCAGAAGTTCCAGCGTGGTGCCCGCCACGAGGGTCTGCTCCTCGGGTGTGGGCGTTCCGCCTTCGACAGTGGCTTTAAGGACAGGTTCGATCTTCTCGAAAGCAGTCGTGGCCAGCTGGATGTTGTCCAGAATCAGCCCGGGCTGACCGCCGCTGAGGCCGACTTCCTTGTCGCCTGAATTGAATTTTCCGGCCACGTCCTTGTAGAGGGCGAGGGTCTGTTGCAGCCGCTCACGTGTCTCCTCTGGCTTGTAACCCGAAAGCGCCTGGCAGAACTGCTTTGCCATCTGCTGTGTAAGGGTGCGCTGCCTGCCTGCAGCGAGAATGGTCAACGTCGTGTCCTCGGACACCGCACCGGCTCCCAGCAGCACTTTGCGGTAGAGTTCGATGGTCTCCGACAACTGCTTTTCGTATTCCTCGTCGACTTCATAGACCTTGAGCGCGAACTGCTTCTTGCCCCAGCGCCCTCCGGTCCAGCTGTTGAGCGGCTCGGCGTACTTGACCCAGGCGAGCTTGATTTCCTCTATCGCGTTTTTCAGCTCGGGACGCTGTTCGGGGGGAAGTTCGAGTCCGGGACTGCCCTCAACGAGGTTGTCCAGCGTCGAATGGAATACGTACTGGGCCACCGACATCTGGTTGCGGTGCAATTTCTTTTCGACCTTGAGATCGATGAAGCACAGCCCCTTGGCCATCATCTCGCCGAGCATCCGCTGGCGGTCGATCAGGTTGAGGCGGAGCACCGCGGACTTGCCCGGGCCGGTCGCAATTGCGGCCGCTGGCGCCGCGGCTCTGGCAGCGGTTTGGGCCGGGGCGTCCTGACTTTCAGCATGACCGCCAAAGGCGAACGATAACGCAAAGACCGGCATCAGCGCGATCACCGCGCCCTGCCGACACAAACGACGCAAAAACATGTTGGCCCCCAATAAAGTACGCGCCTTGACCGCCGCACCAGGTCTGGCTTGGCATACCGAGGGATCAGCGCGTCAAATATCCATCCCCAGGTAGCCCGCGACGGCAAACACGTCCTTGTCGCCGCGTCCACACATGTTCATCACCAGAATGTTGTTTTCAGGCAGAGTTGGGGCAAGTTTGAGGACATGTGCCAAGGCATGCGATGGTTCGAGGGCTGGAATGATACCTTCGAGCCGGGCGCAGAGCTGGAAAGCGTCGAGCGCTTCGTTATCCGTGATTGGAACATAACTAACCCGGCCGGTGTCCTTGAGCCAGGAATGCTCCGGCCCGACGCCGGGATAGTCGAGCCCGGCCGAAATGGAATGGCCTTCCTGGATCTGGCCTTCGCTGTCCTGCAGAAGGTACGTCCTGTTGCCATGCAGCACGCCCGGTGTGCCGCCACTCATTGAGGCGGCGTGGCCGTTGTAGACTTCGACGCCGTGGCCGCCGGCCTCGACGCCGTAGATCGCAATGCCCTTGTCGTCGAGGAACGGGTGGAAAAGACCGATAGCATTGGAACCCCCGCCGATGCAGGCAACCAGGGTGTCGGGCAGGCGGCCTTCGCGCTCCTGCATCTGCTCGCGAAGTTCCTTGCCGATCACCGACTGGAAATCGCGCACCATCTCCGGGTAGGGATGCGGGCCGGCCGCGGTGCCGATGATGTAGTAGGTATCGCGGACGTTGGTCACCCAGTCGCGCAGCGCTTCGTTCATGGCGTCCTTCAGAGTACCTGCCCCCGAAGTCACCGGATTGATCTTGGCGCCAAGCATGTGCATCCGCACCACGTTCGGCTTCTGGCGCTCGACGTCGGTCTTGCCCATGTAGACTTCGCACGGCAGGCCGTAACGCGCACAGACGGTGGCGACCGCGACGCCGTGCTGGCCGGCGCCTGTCTCGGCGATGATGCGGGTCTTGCCCATGCGGCGGGCGAGCAGGATCTGGCCGAGGCAGTTGTTGATCTTGTGCGAGCCGGTGTGATTGAGTTCATCGCGCTTGAAGTAGATCTTGGCGCCGCCTTTGCCGCCGGTTTTCTTCGACACCTCGCGCACATGCTCGGTCAGCCGCTCCGCATAATAGAGCGGGCTGGGGCGGCCGGCGTAGTGGGTGTTGAGCCCTGCAAGTTCTTCGGCGAAGGCGGGATCGGCCTTGGCGTCATTATAGGCCTGTTCGAGATCGAGGATCAGCGGCATCAGCGTTTCGGCGACGAAACGCCCGCCGAAAATGCCGAAGTGTCCGCGTTCGTCGGGGCCGGTGCGGTAACTGTTGGGCTTCGGGTCGGTGGTAGCGGCCGTGTCGTTGGGCATTTTATGCTCGTCTTCTTGGATTGAAGTGATCGGTTCAATTCTCTGGCGGCGCATCGCCGGGCACGCGGGGCTTCATCGCACGATTGCGGAGCCAGCGCACGCGGTGCCGGCTGGCTTTACCACGTCATACGCTATTTTTGCGCACTTTGGCCCACCTCGCTGGCTGCGGCAATGAAACGCTCGACCAGTGCAGGATCTTTCTGGCCGGGGGCACTCTCGACGCCGGAAGACACATCGACAATGGCGGCGCCCGTCAAAGCGACGGCGGCGGCAACATTGTCCGGTGTCAGGCCACCGGCAAGTGCGAAATCGTTCCTCTGCGCGACGCCCTCCAGGATGGCCCAATCGAAGGCAAGGGCGTTGCCGCCGGGCCGGGTGGCTCCAGCGGGCGGCTTGGCATCGAACAGCAGGAGATCGGCGTGACCGGGCGCGAGATAGGCTTTCGCGGCCGTCACGTCTTTTGCTGTCGCCACGGCAACGGCCTTCCAGATGTCACAGCCCTCAGTCAGCCTGTGGATCGCCGCGACACGCTGTGGCGTTTCGCGACCGTGCAACTGGATGATCTCGGGGGCGATTTTACTGACAACTTCGGCAACGAGTTCATCGCTTGGGTTCACGAGCAGGACAACAGACCGGGCCTTGCCCAGCGCCTTTGCCTCGGCGGCAAGCGCTCTGGCAGCTTCGATCGACAGATGCCGGGGACTTTTCTCGAAATGCACAAGGCCAACAAAATCGGCCCCCGACGAGATGGCGTGGAGGAGGGCCGCCTGCGTAGTGATGCCGCAGATTTTAACTTTTGCCATGCCGGCTGGTGATCCGACTCTGACGCTGGTTGCGAGCGCGATTGCCCGCGACACCGGCGTAGCTTCTGGTTGTGTTCTGGATTCACAAACATTTGACGACCTCCACCCGGGAAGCAAATGTTTGAGCCAGAACACTAGCGGGCGGCGAGCGCCAGCGCCTTGGGCGTGCCCGCCATGTCCGCATGGGCGGCCTCCGCGTCGCGTTCGCGGGCGAGCCGGTCAGCCTCTGCCTGCCAGCGGCGGACTTCCTGGGCGCGTTGGCGCGCCGTGCGGCGCCATCGGCCCTGACCCATCCAGACTGCGAGTCCGCCGACGATCATGCCGATGAAGATTGCGCCGAACAGGTAGAAATACAACGGCAGTTCGATTGCCAGCGATGGCGCCTGCGGCTTGAAGGGATCAAGCACCATGCGAACCTCGTGACGGTTGATCACCGCCAGAGCCACAAGCAGAATTGCCACGGGAAAAGCAACAAGGACGGTGACGATACGTTTCAGCACTTTTTGTCTACCTGGATTTCGGAACCGGTTCCCGGCGCAGCGTTAACAAGTCCAACTCCACGCCGAGCCAGCTGCAAGCCTACTTGCGCTGCGAGTTCAACCTCTCACGAAGCTCTTTACCGGTCTTAAAGAAGGGTACGAATTTTTCCTCGACCGGCACCGATGTTCCGGTGCGCGGATTGCGACCCTCGCGGGCCGGACGATGCTTGACCGTGAATGCACCGAAGCCGCGCAATTCGACACGGTCGCCGCGCGCCAGCGCCGCGACGATCTCGTCAAAGATCACGTTTACGATGCGCTCGACATCGCGATGGTAGAGATGCGGATTCGCCGCTGCTATCCGCTGTATTAATTCCGACTTGATCACCGCCGCCTCCGGAAGACAAAGTCATTGTAATTACTCAACTTTCGCGAGGGTGCCAAACGGAGACCAAACCGTCAAGCGAAAGCAGCGAATTACCGGCTGAAGTTAACGCTTCGGCAAAGCCCGCAGCGCCGCCAACCGCGATGCTTCGGGCGATTCCGGCGGCCATCGCGGAAAATCCCCAGGCGCCTGGATCGGCGGGTCGCCAGTCGACAATTTTCAAATCGGCCTCGATCCCGCGCTGCGTCTCAAGCCAGGCGCGGACTTCGCGTTCGCCGCCGATCTGATCCACGAGACGGTGTCCCTTGGCCTGCCGTCCTGAAAAGATGCGGCCTTCCCGCAGGCCGGGAATGTCGGAGATGTTGATGCCACGACGGGTTTCGACGAGATTGCGAAACCAGGAAAAACTGTCCTCGATCATCTCCTCGGTGGCTTGCAGCGCTTCCGGACTAGCAACCGAGAACGGGCTGGGCTCCGCCTTTAGGACCCCGCTCTTGACCGTCTTCATCTCCACGCCGATCTTTTCGAGGAGTTCAGTGACCTGCGGCCATTGCACGATAACGCCAACCGAACCGGTGATGGTATTGCCGCGTGCGACGATATGGTCGCTGGCAAGGCCGACGATATAGCCCGCAGAGGCGGCCACTGTTCCAAACTGGGCCACAACCGGCTTCGTCTCCGCAATCCGGCGCAGGCTCTCATAAATGGCTTCACCGCCGGTCGTGGTGCCGCCGGGGCTGTTGACGTAGACGACCACGGCTTCGACGTTGTCCGCCTTGGCGAGATCGTCGAGCATTTTGAGCTGAGCGCGATCCTCCAAGATCGTGCCCGTGAACGATACCCGGGCGATCTGCTTGGGAGCCAGGAATCCCGTCGCGCCATCATTGGCGGAAATCAGGAAACCCACCGCTAAGAGCGCCGCGACAACGGCAAGGACGCGCCAGGTCGTGATCTTGCGGCGCAAGCGGCGGCGATCGATAACAGTTTCGACGTCGAGGGTCATGGTCGTCTCCAAATTCCCGTTATGGGAGTTCATCGGCTGACTGTTGCGGCTGCCTGTGCCAGCGTCGGACGGCTTGGTATCCGGGTCAATTCAGCAGTCCGCCGCTCAGGTGCCTCTTACACGCCGTTTTCGCGCGTTGCAGCGACAGCCAAGCGCCAAAGTTCGCCAAGAAGCTAGGCAAGTCTTGGGCCGCCAGCAACTGCTCTGCAGCGGCGACCGGCTTTCCGGCAGGCTTGATTAACGCGTGTCATTGACCGGGCCCCTGTGCCAGAAAAAACATGCCACAGAAAACGGGCCACAGAAAACGGGCCACAGAAAACCGGCCACAGAAAACGGGCCGGAAAAAACGCGCCGGGAACTTCCGGCGCGTTCTGATCTTGCTGCTATTTTATGGCTTAAGCGGGATCATCCGCACGACCCAAGCTCAGCTTTCGCTCTTTTCGTCTTCGGCGTCGGCCTCGTCTTCGGAACCGCCGTCACCGGTGACCCGCTTCATGGCCGCGCCGAGAATGTCGCCGAGGGAAGCGCCCGAGTCGGTCGAACCGTACTGCTTGACCGCCTGCTTCTCTTCAGCGATTTCCAGTGCCTTGACGGAGACCGTGATGCGGCGGGCGGCCTTGTCGAGGCTGACGACGGCAGCGTCGATCTTGTCGCCGACGTTGAAGCGCTCGGGGCGCTGCTCGGAACGGTCACGCGACAGATCCGAACGCTTGACGAAGGTGGTAAGCTCGGTGTCGCCGACCTTGACCTCGATGCCGTTTTCCTGAACAGCGATGACTTCGCAAGTGACGACTTCGGCGCGCTTGAACCCGCCGATGGTCTCAGCCGGGTCGCCGGAAGCCTGCTTGATGCCGAGCGAGATACGCTCCTTCTGGCTGTCCACGTCGAGAACCACGGCATTAACGTTGTCGCCCTTCTTGTAGTCCTTGATGGCTTCGTCGCCGGGCCGGTTCCAGTCGAGATCGGACAGGTGGACCATGCCGTCGACACCGCCCTCGAGGCCGATGAAGAGACCGAACTCGGTGATGTTGCGAATCGGGCCTTCGACGGTTGAGCCGCGCGGATGCTGGGCGAGGAAGGCTTCCCAGGGATTGTCCTGGACCTGCTTCAGGCCAAGCGAGATGCGCCGCTTGTTGGGGTCGACTTCGAGGATCTGGACTTCGACTTCCTGGCTCGTGGAGACGATCTTGCCGGGATGCACGTTCTTCTTGGTCCAGCTCATTTCAGAGACGTGGATGAGACCTTCGACGCCGGCTTCCAGTTCGACGAATGCACCGTAGTCAGCAATATTCGTGACAGTACCGGTGAAGCGACCGCCGATCGGGTACTTGGCTTCGATTCCTTCCCACGGGTCCGACTGAAGCTGCTTCATGCCAAGCGAGATGCGCTGCGTATCGGGATTGATGCGGATGATCTGCACCTTCACCGTGTCGCCGACATTGAGGATCTCGGAGGGATGGTTGACGCGGCGCCAGGCCATATCGGTGACATGGAGCAGGCCGTCGATGCCGCCCAAATCGATGAACGCCCCGTAGTCGGTGATGTTCTTGACGACGCCGTCGATGACCTGGCCCTCGCCGAGTCGTGCAACGATGTCGGCGCGCTGTTCGGCACGAGTTTCTTCGAGAACCGAGCGGCGCGAGACAACGATGTTGCCGCGGCGGCGATCCATCTTGAGGATCTGGAAGGGCTGCGGCTGATGCATCAGCGGGCCGATGTCGCGCACCGGGCGGATGTCGACCTGGGAACCGGGAAGGAACGCCACCGCGCCATCGAGATCGACTGTAAAGCCGCCCTTGACGCGGTTGAAGATGACGCCGGTGACTTTCTCGCCGGCTTCATGCTGCTTTTCGAGGCGGGTCCAGCTCTCCTCGCGGCGTGCCTTCTCGCGGCTCAGGACGGCTTCGCCGCGGGCGTTCTCGATGCGCTCAAGGTAGACTTCGACCTCGTCGCCGACTTTCAGGTTGGGGTCGACCTGTTCTCCGACGGAGAATTCGCGCAACGGAACGCGGCCTTCCATCTTCAGCCCGACGTCGATGATCGCCAGATCCTTCTCGATACCGACGATCCTGCCGGTGACGACGCTGCCCTCGTAAACGTCTTCCTTGGCGAGACTTTCAGCAAGCAGGGCTGCGAATTCGTCCTGGGTGGGGTTCATTTCTTTCGACATTTCAGACTGCGACATGCGGGACCAAATGCTCCTCGAGAGGGTTTGATTTTAAGCTGCGCGGCGACCGCTACCGGGTTCGCCGCATGTGCCGATCGAGGCCCGGGAACGCTCGCAAGCGAGCCGTCTCGGCACCGGTTCAGGCACTCGGATTGGTGTGAATTGAGATCGGTTGCTGCAGCGATGGCCTGGCCGCCAATACAAATTTGGGCACGCGAGGCATGTCGCGCACCCTATTGGCTGATCTTCCTCAAGATCAATCCGACCGCAGCGTCGAATGCGGCCTCTATACCCATTTCCGTGGTGTCAAGCAAGTCGGCATCGTCGGCTTTGCGCATGGGAGCGCTTTCGCGGCCTGTATCGCGGGCGTCGCGGTTGCGGATCAGCGCGAGAGTATCCTCATAGGTGACCTGCTCTCCCTGGGCCTGGCGCTCCAGAAACCGGCGGCGGGCGCGCACCTCCGGAGTTGCCGTTACAAATATCTTGGCGTCCGCATCCGGACAAACCACGGTGCCGATATCACGGCCATCAAGGACGGCGCCGGGCGCCCTGCGGGAAAATGCGCGCTGGTAGTCGAGGAGTGCGGCGCGGACTTCGGGAATTCCGGCGACGCGCGATGCGGCTTCACCGACGCCGGGCGCGCGCAGGCCCTCATCATCGAGAGTTGCAGGATCGAGTGAACGGGCGAATGCAACCACTGCCCAGGTGTCATCGAGCCGGAACCCCTTCGCCAGCACGTCACGGGCCACTGCCCGGTAAAGCAGGCCGGTGTCGAGGCAGGGCAGGCCGAAGTGATCCGCAATTCTGCGCGCGAGCGTGCCTTTGCCAGAAGCTGCCGGTCCGTCGATCGCGATAATCATGCGTCGGCTCCCGGAACTGCCCCCTCCGGCGACGAGAAGCGTGCTCCCAAACCTCCCATTAGCCCGAGAAATTCGGGGAAGCTGGTCGCGATCATGGCGGTATCGTCGACGGTGACCGGCTTTTCGGAAGCCAAGCCCATGGTCAAAAAGGCCATGGCGATGCGGTGATCGAGGTGGGTTTCGACGGTGCCGCCGCCTGGAACCGCGACATTGCAGCCTTTTACGGTGAGGGTGTCGCCTTCCGTGACGCAACTGACGCCGTTGGCTTCGAGACCGGCCGCCGTCGCTGCGAGGCGGTCGCTTTCCTTGACGCGCAGTTCGGCGAGACCGCGCATCACGGTGTCGCCGGTCGCAAAGGCGGCAACGCAGGCCAGCACCGGGTATTCGTCGATCATCGCGGGGGCGCGTGCCGGCGGCACGCTGACCCCTTTCAGCACGCAATAGCGCGCGCGGATGTCGGCGACCGGCTCGCCGCCCTCCTCGCGCTCATTCTCGAAGGTCACGTCAGCGCCCATTTCGCGCAAGGTTTCGTAGAACCCGGTGCGCGTCGGATTGATGAGCACACCATCTACGGTGACGTCGGAGCCCGGCACGATCACCGCCGCGGCGATGAGAAATGCTGCCGACGAGGGGTCGGCGGGAACCTTCACATCGCGCCCCTGAAGGACGGGATTGCCTTTAACGGTGATGCGGGTGCGGCCATCGCCGTCCGGTGTCGCGATGACTTCCGCGCCGAAAAAGCGCAGCATCCGCTCGGTATGGTCGCGGGTCGGCTCCGCCTCGATCACGGTCGTCTCGCCCTCGGCGTGGAGTCCCGCCAGCAGGATCGCCGACTTGACCTGGGCCGAGGGGACGGGAAGCACGTATTCGATCGGCACAAGTTCGCACATGCCGCGCACCGTGAGGGGCAGCCGGTCGCCATTTTCGCCGTCAACTTCGAGCCCCATTGTCTTCAGCGGATCGAGGACACGGGCCATCGGCCGGCGAGACAACGAAGCGTCTCCGACCAGTTCGACAGGAAAGTCGTGCCCCGCCAGCACACCCATCATCAGCCGGGTGCCGGTGCCGGAGTTGCCGAAATCGAGCGGGCCATCCGGCTTGTTGAGCCCGCCGACGCCGCGACCGGTCACTTCCCAGATATCACCCTTCTTGACGGCCGGGGCGCCCAGCGCCGTCACCGACTTGGCCGTGTTGAGCACATCTTCGGCCTCCAACAGCCCCTCGATCCGGGTTTTCCCAAGGCTGAGTGCCCCGAACAGCAGCGCCCGGTGCGAGATCGACTTGTCGCCTGGAACGCTCAAGCGGCCGTGCAGGGAAGCGGATTTAAGCGCGGTGAGCGGCTTTGGCGGGGCGTGCGACACGGGGCGGGGCTCTTTCATTAGTCATTGGAAGAAGTGACGCTTTGCGCCGAATGGCGGCGGGTTACGGACTTACAGCAACGCGCGGGCGGGCCTGTCAATGGCGGCTTTCGCCAACTGGCTGCACCGGCGGGCTGATGGACCGCTGCGGCTTTGCTTCGACGAGGGGTTTTGACAGCGGGCGTGGGGTGTGGCAGAGGGCGGCGATAAAATTGTCTATAACACCACACGAGGCTCACCCACCCATGGCCACCGCCGACGCCCGCGGTACGAAACGGACCTGCCAGAATGACGATTGCGGCGCCCGTTTCTACGACCTGAACCGCGATCCCATTGTCTGCCCGAATTGCGAAACCGCATACGTCATAGCCCATGCGCGCCCAGGCGCCGTCATCGTCGACGACGTCAAGCCGAAGGAAGCTAAGCGCTCCAAGCCCGAAGTGGACGGCGATGAGGCCGTCACCGAAGACGGCGAACTGGCCGATATCGAAACCGATGACGCCATTCCCGACGATGACGATGACGATTCGGATACGTTCCTTGAAGACGAGGAAGACGAGGAGGGCAGTGTCACCGACATTATCCCAGGCATCGCCGACGGCGACAGCGAGGAAACCTGATTTTCGTGTACGAACGACAGCGGCGGTGAAATTTAGGCTTGCAGTTCGCCCCGTCAGACCTTAATCAACGCGGTCTCAGTCGGCGCGGAAGTCTTGGTAATGCCGCTTCTTCCGTTGCTCGACACAGCGCAAGCTGGTGTTGAAGGGCTAAACTCGTGTTGGACTGGTCAACACGTGCTGTACTAATATTCCCAATACCCAGATCATGGGGCTGTAGCTCAGTTGGGAGAGCGCTTGCATGGCATGCAAGAGGTCAGGGGTTCGATTCCCCTCAGCTCCACCAACCATAACTCGTTGATTTTGAAAATTATTTTAGCATCGCAAATTGACCCGCACTAACCGCGACTTAGCGCAGACGTATCGGTGTTTTGGCCGGTCTCTGCGCCCCGAACAGGCGGTCTTCGCGCGGCAAATGTCCCGCTGTCTCTGGCCTCGAAATTCCTTTTCCGGGGACCGTGGGCACTCTACTTCGAGAGACCGGTTTGCGCGCGAACTGAGACCGGTTCGAAAGAGACTCAGTATATATGCTCCTTCATGCTCCTCAAACGACCAAGGTTATCCAATTGGCGATGCGCCTCAACGAGGCTGCGCTAGAACTGCCAAAGCCTCACGCAGTGGAATGCGCTCCTGCTCCAGCCGGACTGCGCGGCCGAGACGGTCATAGCGCAGGTCGTCATACAGGCTCGCCTCTGTCGGCGTGAGGTGGTCCAAGGGGGCGATGGTGGGCGCGGGC
>JAHJSN010000201.1 GCA_018830445.1 Alphaproteobacteria bacterium
ATCTCGTCGAGCGCTTCTTCTGCAATCTCAAGCAATACCGCGCCATCTCAACGCGCTACGACAAGCTCGCCAACACTTTCCTTGCCGCCGTCGCGCTGGTTTGCGTACTGTTCTGGCTCAACTGACGACAGGCCCTAGCGCCAGCGGGCGAAGCGCCGGCGCTGGCGGATGCGCTCAGCAACGACGCGATTGCGTCGCATCTGGAACTGCCGGTAGGTCAGCCTGACGCGCGCTGAAGGGCGGCGCATGGCTCCCAGCCTCCGGCGGCGCGCGGCGCTCTTGTTCCTGGCACGATTGCGCCTGATGATTCTCTCTGTCGCCGCCGCCAAGCTGCGCTTGGCAAGGCGTTGCTGTCTGGCCTTGATGAGACGCTTGGCTCCGCCTCGTTTCGGTCTGGCCTTTAGCGCTCTCAATTTGGCCAGCCGAGCCACGGCTTTCTTCCTGACCTGCCGATTGGCTGCAATTCTTCGTTTCCCGGCCTCAACCTTCTCGATCGGTTCGTGCTGCCGACTGCGCATGGCGGCAGGCCGCCTGAATTTGGAAATCCGCTGAAGAACGTTGCGAGGCTTGGAGTTTGTTACGCGCAGCACTGACTTGCGCTGCTGCGTGGCGCTCGGTCCATCATCGAGCCGGTGCGCGCCTGCGTGCGCGATATGCAGCCGAACTGCGGGGGCCGGCAAAGGCGGGGAAGCAATATTGTCGCGTGACGGAAGGATCAATGGTGCATCACGCAGCGGGACGGTGACAACCGGTGTCGCGGCAATGGCAGGAGCTTGCGGCCCGACAATGCGCTGCGTGTCGAGAGGTTTTTCGTCCGCGAATTGCTGAGGTTGCAGGATCGCGGCAACTTCAGCCGTTGCAATCGGCTGCGAACGCTGGGTTATCGGAAGCGGGTCGCGCGCCATGGCGGCGGCCAGCGCCTGGGATACCGCTCCGATGTGGCCGGCGCTGGCGGCCCAATAGACGGCGGCGCCTACGGCAAGCGCGGCAAGGGCCATGTATGAATGGAGGAGCCGCTTGCGTTCGTTGCGGTTCGCGTGCACAGCGCTCAGGGCGAAATGCTGCGCCTCAACGAGGGTGGCAAATCCTGAACCGATCGGGTTCCCGTCAATATACGCCGACCACCGCTCCATCGATCGCATCACGACGATGCAGTTGAAATTACCGGAGGAAGCATCGCGGGTTTCGGCGACATAAACGTCGGGAACGGTTTGCTTGAATTCGACGGTCATGACGCGGTCTCCACAGGTTAGGCTCCTGGCTCGCACCGCCACTAACGACGCGGGAGCGTCGTGCGGCAACCAATCCCAGGTTAAAACAGTTGTTCCGGCGGTGGCGGGGCTCCGGCAATCGCCAAAGCTTGCCAACGGCATAGGACTGCCGGGAGTACTCAATTTCAGGCAGGCGCACGGGGCAAAGCCCGAAAAATGGCCGGCAGCGCTCGGCGGCTTTCAGAAGCGTCGCCAATACGGGAGACAGGCTGGCGAATCGCGAGGTATCGTTTGCTGGATGTCGGTGGCGGTGCGGAACCGGGCAACGCAAAGCGTACTATCCAAGCCCGATGCCACGCGCGGAGCGATAATTGCTCGGCAACAACTCAGGACGGGTACCCCCCTCAACTGATCGAGTTATCCACCAGCATCTGTGGAAAACGTCGGCAGGTCAGATTTCCAATGTTGCCGCACAGCAATTCCACATGAAATCTTTACTATTGTCATCGACGAATCATTGCCCGTTGGACCACTACCGAGTCTGCTAAATGACGATGCCGTACGATTCGCAATGCCTGCGCACTTGCCGCTGAGGCATCAAAAGACTTTACATAAAGGGCGAACACATGAGCTTTTCGGGGCGTTTTTGCCTTTTGACTGCAGGCGCCATATTGATCGCTGCCACCAGCGCGGCACATGCCGATATGGGTACCGCTGCTGTGGATCGCGGACTTTACGGCGGCATAGAAGGCGGTTACCTGCACCAGAGCACCGAAGCCGTTAACGGGTTCGGCATCGTCTCCTCCAGCGGACGCATCAGCGAAGCCCTCATCGATCCGGAAAACGGCTGGTTTGCGGGGGGAATGATTGGTTTCGCCCGCCCCAACACCAACGTCATGGGCATGCCGATCTCCCGCATCGAAGGCTACATCCTGTTCGGGCGTACGGAGGACAGTGTCGGGGCAACTACGCAACCCGGCGGCGACCTGACGATCAAGTCGGTAAATGGCAGCGTCAACGTCGTCGGCGGCGACCGGGCATCGGCATCGGTGGAGCGGAGGACGATCGAGGGCGGCCTTCGCTTCGAGCGGGATGAATACAGGTATGAGGGCGGTTCGCTCAAGGATGAGCCGGTGCGGTCCAACCGGAATCTGACAAGGGTCATCTCCCCGTTCATACGATACATGGAGGAGGACACCGACACGGAAGCCCGCGGCTGCTGCTCGGCTTACCGAAACGCATCCGTCGACAACTGGATGTACGGTGTGATGGCGGCGATCGAACCTGAATACTGGCATACGGAGCGAATTGCGCTGGTCGGCCGGGCTGGGGTCGGCGTCTATGGCTACAGCGTCGATGGGTCGTTCCGATCCTCCTCGCAAAGCCCTTTCAGGCCCGATCCGTTCGCGGCATCGGTTTCAGATGACGAGTCGGGGGTCGGTTTCCGTGGAAGTCTTGGCGCTGGATTGAAGTTCAAAATCTCAGATCGTGCGCTTCTTGAGACGTTCGCAGAAGCTGATTATTTCTCCGCCGTCGGCCGCGCCGCTTTTTCCAACGCCAGCCCCACGAACGGCGCACGTTCGGGCGTCGAGATCGACGACATGTGGGAGTTGCGGGCTGGTGCCCGGCTCACGATCGGGTTTGGCGGCGGCAACTGACGCCATTGCGAGGCCACCTTGACTTTGTGGGGAGATCGACACGGTTCGATCCCCCACAGGCGTTTGAATCTGGCGATCGACGGTTTCCGCAGCGGGTTGCCGCCGCAAATTCCCTCAATATCGCCGCAGCGAGTATCAGGGGGGCTGCGTACTCGCCAAGATTATCGAAGTAAGAAGATCCGCCAGCAAATGATTTGATCTCATCCATAAGGGTTTTTCGGGCCGAAAACCGCGCCAATCGGGCATATGATGACTGCGGATCAACGACGCTCAACTAACTGTTTTAGCACAAATTTCGTCATTGTCCGGCGCGTTGAAAGTGTTGTCATTTGGCTTCATAGCGGCAATATGTCTGTCGAAACGCGTTGTCTTGTTGACAGCTGGACAACTTCTGAACAACTTGTGGATAACGTCGGTTTACTGGACGTCATTGCAGGGTTTCGAGGCCATTCAGGACCGTTGCAATAGCAGCACCGACCGAAGTTGACGTGAGGCCAAGATTACTGGTCATCGGACAATATACCGCTGAGACCTGACGCCACTAGGGCCAGCGGAACCAAGATGCGGAATTGAGATTTGGGCTGAGGCTCAAGTCGTGAGTGCCACCTTTGCGGGGTGGGATAGCCGTGTTTTGGAGTGGTGCCACACACTCCGAAAAATAACCGGTAGTAGCCGACGCGTCCGCGCGCTCGGGGGGACTGGTTAGATATGCGATCGGTCCGCGAGGATCGACGGGCCTTAAGGCGAATCCGCTTCGTGCGGGTGCGCCGGCCGACAGGGAGCTGTGCGCGGAAGCGATGTGGCATCGCAGAACGCGCACGAAAGGGAGGTACGAGCGCTGCCCCGCGGGCTCGTACCTTCCCCTTAATTGCCACGCCAGAGGGGGGAGGACTGACGGCCATCAGGGCCGACAGTAAATCCCGGACAACGATTTTTCAGTAGCCGGCTGAGCATCCGCTCTGCCGGACCGGGTGGGTTTTGCCCAGGGTCGTAGAGTTGGGTGAGTTGGTCATGCGTAGGGAACGGCGTCAGTCGGATTGCAGCATTCTTCGCACACGCGGAGAGGCGCTTCGGAACGGTCGAGCATATGGCTCGCTAATCGCGTGTTTGCTGCTTGCTTTTGCGATTCTCATTCCCACCCAGACTCTTGCTCAGGGTTGCACGGTCAATGGCAACAACATTTTCTGTGACTCTTGCGCCGCTGCCGCCAGCGCTCCCGTTGGTGATCGCCAAGTCAATTTGAGCGATAGCGTAAATGCCCAGGGCGGGACGAACGGCACGAACAACTCGTTCTGCCGGATCACCAGTCTCGCCGCAGGCGACGAATTGATCCTGACCGTCGAGGACAACGGTAGCCAGAACCTTGCCAGTTTTGATGCGGATTTTTCGCAGAATGGCGCCCAGCCAACGACTCTCGCGCCAGATACACCTGCGGGGGCTTTTGCTGGGATGATGGGAGTACTGACACGCACCGTTACTGTGCCGAATGGCAGCGTGACGCAATCGTTCAGCCATACGAGCGCACCGACCAATACCGCAGTC
This sequence comes from Alphaproteobacteria bacterium, assembly GCA_018830445.1. Lineage (GTDB taxonomy): Bacteria > Pseudomonadota > Alphaproteobacteria > Rhizobiales > Hyphomicrobiaceae > Filomicrobium. The sequence continues at coordinate 4,412 of JAHJSN010000201.1, forward strand.
AACGTCAACATCGCCAACACTCAGCCGACGGGGGCCAATGCCTCGGTATCCGGAACGGTTACGTGTTCGTGCGCACCAGCTACCGGTTCGCTGAAGATCAACAAGGTCGCAGAAGGTGGCAACGACACGTTCCCGATCACGGCGACTCTTGGCCAGACCGTCCTTGATTACACAATCCCGACCGTTGGTGGAACAGGTTCGGAAACCAAGGTCGTACCGATTGGGACATATACCATTGATGAAACGCCCCCCATGGGTTGGGAACGCGTCAGCATCCAGTGCAACAATCAGACGACCGACCAAGCCGTTGTGACCAAGAATACGACGACTGAGTGCACGGTAACCAACCGCAAACTCGCACAGGTCACGATCAAGAAGCAGACCATCGGCGGCACGGGGAACTTCGAGTTCAACGGGACGGCCGGACCCACTGCGATCAACCAGTTCTTCCAGGACACGGCTGGCAACAATCCGAGCACGGGACAAGTGCTCACCAACCTTGCGCCTGGCGATTACACGATTACCGAAACGCCGCCGACGGCCGGTTGGTCGCTCACCGGCTTCTCTTGCACGGGAACCGGCGTCAGCAACGACACCTCTAACGCGTTCGATGGCAACTTTACGCTAGCGGCAGGCGCAGAGGCAGAATGCACGTTCGTCAACACGCGCGCACTTGGCGACCTGAAGATCACAAAGGTAGCGAGCGGTGCCATCGCAACCGATCTGTTCGACTTCGAGATCCGTGATGACCAGAGCGCGCTGGTTGGAAACACCTTCCAGTTGACCGATCAGACCGTCGGCACCTCGATGGAAACGCGCACAGGTCTGCCAACGGGTATCTATACGGTGACCGAAACGAACCTGCCCGCAGGCTGGTCGCTCGATGCGATCAGCGCGTGCGGAACGCGCAACGGCAATAGCGTGGAAGTGGAAGTGCTCCCCAACCTGCAGGTGGAATGCATCTTCACCAACATCGAGGAGGCGGGGGCGATCGAGGTTACCAAAGTCACGGTCGGCGGCAACGACAACTTCGACTTTGAAGTCAGGGATGCCGGCAATGCCATCGTCGGCACTCCAACCGGCCTCGCCAACGGCGACAGCGATACGGTTACGCCGCTGGCGCCCGGTAACTACACGATTTCGGAAATCAACCTTCCGGCCGGTTGGGATCTCACTGGAGTCACCTGCGGCGGGCAGCCTGTTATGTTCGCGAATAACACGGTCGACGTTACGGTCACAAATGGCCAGACCACCGAGTGCACGTTCACCAATGAACTGAGGGAGTCGTCGCTGACCATCGTCAAGGACGTTCCCGGCGGCGACTCGACGAAGTTCGACTTCTCCAACACGGGTCCGCAGGGTCCTGCCAGCTTCAAGCTCGGCGGCGGTCAGAGCAGGGTCTTCACGACGGCCGGACAGTACGTCATCAGCGAAGCCCAGGCTGCCGGTTTCAAGCTGACCAACCTTGCCTGCACGGGTACCGGTGCCAACGGAGCTGGTGACTCGATCAACCTGCAGGGCGGATCGACGACGGTCAATCTCGATCCGGGCGACAACATCGTCTGCACGTTCCGCAACGTCCGCCAGACCGGCACGATCACGGTGCGCAAGGCGACGATCGGCGGCGACGGCGACTTCTCCTTCCAGGTGACGGGCCAGTCCGGCTTCAAACTGAGCAACGGCGAAAGCCGCAAGTTCACCGGCTTGACCATCGGCCAGTACACCGTTCGTGAAACCAATATTCCGGACGGCTGGGAATTGCAGAACGTGAGCTGCACCGGTGGCGGCAACAAGCAGGGCAACGGCATCACCGTCGACCTGTCGAACAACCAGGCGATCACCTGTACCTTCACGAACTTCAAGAAGCGTGACGACCGCATGCGTGAAGTCACCCGGCTGTTCATCCACCGCCGTGTCGACAACCTGCTGACGCACGGCCCGGACCGCGCGCGACTGCTGCGCAGGCTTCAACAGCAGGATCCGCCGGCATGCGGTCTGAAGGACTGCGGAAGCGAGCCGCCGCCGCCCTTGAAACTCGGCGCGGCCGAACCAGGCACGCTTGGCGGAACGAGCGGCGGTTTCGGTATCGGCTCCGGAGGCTCGCCACGGATCGGCGGCGTGGGAATTAGCGACGTACCGAATTACGGCAACCCCGCGTTCTCTTCGGAGCCGTTGAGCAGCAAGCCCTTCGACCAGCAGAACGCAAGCGGCTTTGCCGGGCTGGCAAACGAGCAAGACGATCAGCCTTGGGACCGCCGGGGTTCATCAACGAGCCCGCTGCTGGCCTCCATCATGGGACAGCTCCAGGGCGCCGCAAGCGGCGGCCAGAGCTTCAAGTTCGGCACCAGTCTGAGTGAACTGAGAGAATCGGCCAAGGCGGCTCAGCTCCAGGACGAGCAGAAGAAGCTGCAGGATGCCGGCCTCGATTATAATGGCCAGATGTATCAGATGCCGAAAAATGCACTGAACCAGCGGCTCGACGTCTGGGTCGAGGGCCAGTACAGCGGCTACAACGACTCGACCGGCGGCCTCGAGCGCGACGGCAACTTCAGGATCCTCTATGTCGGTGCAGACTATGCGATCGCACCGGGAATCCTGGTTGGCGCCCTCGTGCAGGTCGACGACACCCGCGAGGACATCGACGATCCGACGCTGCTTGGCGAAGTCGAAGGCACCGGCTGGATGGTGGGCCCATATATCGGCATCAAGCTGACCGACACCTTGTACTTCGACGCGCGCGCCGCCTGGGGTACGTCGGACAACGATATCTGGCTGCAGGACGCGGCGACAGGCTGGCGCAGCGGTTCGTTCGAAACCGATCGCTGGCTGGCGAACGCGAACCTGACCGGCAACTACCAGTTCGGCAACTGGCGGCTGTCACCCCAGGTCGGCGTGGCATACGGCAGTGAGTCCTACGACACCTACTTCAACAGCCTCGGCCAGGCCGTCGACGGCGGCGAAGCAAGGATCGGTCGCCTGACCGGCGGCGCGGAAGTCGGCTACCAGTTCCGCAACTCCGACGGGTCCACACTCGAGCCGCACATCGGCATCAAGGGGATCTGGAACTTCCAGACCGACGAACTCGTCGTCAACGGGGTGGTCGTCGACACCGACGAGAGCCGCGCGCAGGTTGAAGGCGGCGTGCTGTACCGCACGCCGAGCGGATTGGCGGTGCGAGGTGCGCTCGCCTACGACGGCATCGGTGGAGACGATTTCGAATCCTACACCGGCCAGTTGTGGGTCAACATTCCCCTAAACTAGGGGACGCCAGGGCAGAGCCACACCTTCCCCGCAGGAAATGGTGGCTCTGTCCGGCAGCTTTCCGGGAAGGCTGGGACGAGGGGCAGGAGACGAACGCGTACGCGATCAGAAGAGCAGGCATGTCATGCGTAGACCTGCTCGAAGAGGGGGGAGAGGGCTGACCCAGGGTCGGCCCTTTTCTTTTCGACGTTCCGGTTTGCAGCCTGACCGCATTCGCGAGCAGCAAATCACCCAGTCCGAACGATCTGCGGATGCGGCAGGGGCGTCGGGCTACCCAAAATTTTCGGGACCGCAGGCGTTCAGCGTGCGGTCCCGAAGTTGGTGTTCGCGTCGCCCTACATTAGAGGCGGTCCTGGAACCGCTTCGGCTCCAGGAGTGCGGCGCGCGTATTAGACAACGGCTCCGATGATGTCCGCTGCGGAGACACCTACTGTGTCGGCGAGCACAATCTCAATGTCGGCCATTGTGTCACCGGTTGCCTCGACGCGAACGACCGTATCACTGCCCACCTGTTCCCAGGTGATGGAGTTCATCGTGATACTCGTCGTTTCGCCCTGGAACGCGAAGCTGCCTCCGGCCAATCCGCTGAAGTCGAGCTTGTCGGTTCCCGCCATGAACCCGTTGATGATGTCGGGCGTCCCGGCCGGGCTGTCGGCAATCGCATCGAACACGAAGGTCTGCATTCCGTCGGCCCCGTTCAGCGATTCATCTGCGCTGCTCGCTTCAAGGATCGAACTTCCTTCGATGGTGACGGTCAGGGTTTCGGCGGCGGTCTTGTCGCCATCGTCGTCCTCAAGCGCGACATCGAAACTCAGGCTGGCGTCGAGGTTGCCAGAGGTTGTCGTGATGAAGCCAACATTTGTTACCTTGATCACCTCGTTGCCATTTTGGGTTTCAAACGCGACGAGATTGGTTGTGTCCGAGCCACCCATATCCCCTGTCGTGCCAATGAGGTCGATGGCCTGACCGGTGACATCTTCCGCTGAAGTCAGGATCTGCATCCCGCATATCTGGAAGCTTTCACCCGCGCCGTTGTAGTCGTTGCTCTCGATGGTGATGCGGCCTGCGACAACGTCCTCGGACCCAACGTTCAGCGCCCTCGTCGTCTCGGTTATTCCGTCGAACAGTTTCAGGATAACCAGGATGTCGTCGGTCGCATCAAATTGCAGTACGTCGATGAACACGCTGTCAGTGTAGACGCGGGCGGGATCGCTCATGCCCGGTTCTTCAGGATTGTCGACGAAGAAATCAAGGTTCAATACCTCGCCGTTCTGAAGGGTGTCGCCTGCTACGCCTAACGTGTCGTTGCTGGCCTGGATGTACGTCTGGGCGCCGACGAAGGTATCGCCATTGACGTATGTCATGGCATTTGCGTCACCGACGGTCGTCAGGTCGGGGCCGGGGTTATTGCCCTCAGCGGCACTGAGGCGCACGAAGAAGTCCGTTTCCAGCTCCAATACGACGTAGGGCGGCTGGTTGCTGGTGGTCGTGCCATTGTCATCGTACTTGAAGAAGCCGGATGCGTCCGATGTCTGGACCACCGAGAAGCCTTCAAGCTGGGCGTCCAGCTTGACCGTATAGGTGCCCGCCGTCTTGTCGAAGACCAGCGTACCGGTCGCCGTTGTGGTGTCGGTCGGATCAGTTGGGTCCGGGGCATAGTCGAAGGTGATATCGAACGTGGCCGTTGTCGGCGTCTCCGTGTCGAGCACGATCGACTGGTTGGAGATTGCCGTCGTTCCCACGGTTCCTGTGAAGTTCGTGATCGGACAGAACACCTCATCGGCATAGTCCGCACCGATCATGAATTCAAACACGCCCATGCCCATCGGCATCATGCCGGTGTTGGTCATGACGATATTGGTAGTGTTCTTGATTTCGCCTACGTCATCGACAACTTCGGTTGAGACGTTGCCGGTTGCTTCGTCGCCATCGGTATCCGTGGCCGTGACTGCAATACCGCTGATCGTAAGCGAAGCTTGACCGTTGCCATCAACGTGCAGGAGATTGTCGAGTAACGTTGCCTTCACGCCTACGGTTGTCATGCCGCAAGCTGCTGCGGTCAATGTGCCGGTCAGTTCCAGTTTTATGACGTCGATACCATCGACGGTTCCAATCAGCACGTCGCCGGCCATGTTCGGCGTCCAGGTAATGGCCGTGCCATTGTAGCCTGTCAGCATTATGCCGCTGGTGTCACCGAATGCGATTGTGATGTCGTCGGTGCCGGCAGTGAATGTCAGGGAGCCGGTTGCATCCATGACGTCGACGCCATCGTTGTCGGTACCGGGATGATCCGCGGTTGGCGATTGCAGGCCGTCCTCATCTACCACCATCAGGCCGTCATTGACCTGTACCGTCGGGCCCTCGCCGTCCTCCACCGTGATCGTCAAGGTGGCGGTTGCCTGATCGCCGTCGGCGTCTTCGATCGTATACGTGAAGACATCCTCGACACCCATCGGGTTGTCGATGTTCTTGTCCGGCGTGTACATGTAGCTGCCGTCAAACATCAGCATCAGCTCACCGTAGGCGCCCTGCACCGTGAAACCTGCCGGGACGCTCACGCTCGTCGGATTCATCGACGAGTCGCTGAGCACAGCCACGACACCGCCGCCCGCCGCCGGGCCATCTGCGCCGAAAGTGTCGCTGGTGATGCCGTCGGTCAGGACGTTGCCGCTGATCTTGCCGTCGTCCATCGCGCAGCTCTCGGTGGCCGTCGCTGTCCCATCGACGGCCAGCGGTACGTCGTCGTCGAAGGTCGCTGTGAGCGTGCCGGTGGCCTCGCTGCCGTCGCTATCCTTCACGACGTAAGGGATATCGAGACTCGCGTCGTTCTCGTCGTTGGCCATGTCGTCGATGTGCAGCACGTTGTCGAGAAGGGTCAGCGTGAAGGCGCCGGTGAGGGCGTCGGTGATCGCGACGGTGAACAGTTCGCCGCGCGGGCCCGTGGCCGTCAGCAGCAGGCCGCCCATCGAGACGGTATACGTCACGGTCTCCTGGCCGAGCATCGCCGTGGTGCCGTCTAGCGTCTGCGAGAAGCAGAAGCCGCCGGCGCCGTCCTTGCCGAAGCTGCCGTCGAGCACGCCCTGGAAGATGGTTTCGTCCATCGTCTCGAGGTCGCCGGCGTTGGCGTCGAGGTCGGTGGCGGCATCCGACATGGCGTTGCCGCCCATCAGGCCGTCGTCGTCAACAGCTGCAACCGCCTTGCCTGCCGTCGGCATGTTCTTGTCGCCCGAGAACGTGAACTTCAACGTCGCCGTCGACTGGTCGCCGTCGGAGTCCTGGAGCGTGTAAGTGAACGTGTCCATCGAACCGTGGGGGACGGAATCATTGGAGGTGTAGGTATATTTGCCATCCGATTCGATGGTGAGCTTGCCGTAAAGGCCGGCAAACTCCTGGCCGATCGTACCGCCGGAAACCGCGACGACGGTTGCAGGCGTATCCTGGCCGATCGTGTCGTTGAGGGTCACATCTCCCATCAGAACGTGACCACACTCCATGACGTCGTCGACGTAGTCGTTCTTCGCATAGATCCCATCGTCTTCGAACTTGACGATGCCGTTGAGGGCGACAACGACCATGTCCATGTCGCCGTCGCCGTCAGTTACGCTAAGCTGGACATCGATCAGATCGTCGGCGAGGACGGCCGGTGACATCGCCTCGTCATGGTCCGTCGGGTCGTCGTGGTAGACGGCGCGCGACTGGGTCAGCGTCATCTTGCCGTCGGTGGTGATGGTCAGCGTGAACGACACCGGGCCCATGGCGCCGCCGACGCGGCCCTCGATCGTCTGGCTGTCGACGGTGAATAGGAAGATGTCCTGCATCATCTCGTGGTCGTCGAGGCCGCTGTCGACACCCTCGCCGCCGCTCAGGACGAATTCGAATGCACGCGCGCCCATGGCGGCTTCGCCGTCGGCACCGAACATGGAGAATTCGTTGAAGGCCTGGTTGGCGGTCAGCATCGACATGCCGAGATCGCCGCCGAGGACGTCGGTTTCGTTCATGTCGGCTGCAACGCCGTCGGTTTCGTCGACGAGCAGCATGGCGCCGGTGAGGGTCAGTTTGGCGACCGGCAGGTCGTCCTTGATCTCGAAGTCGAGCGCGTCGGTGGCGTGGCTGCCGTCCTGGTCCTCAAGTTCGATGACAACGCTGTCTACGACGCTGTCGGGCCCCTTGACTGTGTGGTCGAGCGTGTTGCTGGTGAGGGTGTACTTGTAGTCGATCTGATAGGAGTCAAAGGCGGTCTGGGTGATGCCGGTGATGATCAGTTCGCCGTACTGCGTCATGATAGGCGTGCCGATTACGCCGGCCACGACGCCGTTCGCGTCGATGACGGTGACGCCGCCGATCTTGAGGAACTTGAAGCCGTCGCGGGCGCAGACGTCGAATGAGCCGGTCACCATCGGCAACATCGGCACTTCGGATTCGTAATCCTGGCCCATCATGTTCGAACCGCCCGGAAGATCAGCTTCGAACAGGCAGTGCTCGGCGCCTTCGAGATTGAGCCCCTTGATGAGGACTTCATCATCCATGCCGAAGATGGTGATCTTCAGCAGAGAATTCTTTTTCAGATAGCCGTTGGTGACCTTGTAACGGAATACTTCGCGCAGCGTTTCGCCATCGCTCAGGCCCTGCACCTTCTGCCAAGCGGCCGGGTCCTGGAATTCCTTGAAAAGCGTGTACTTGTAGGTACCGTCCTTGCGGAGGATCAAGGTGCCGTAGTCGCCTTCGAACTTGCCGGGCTTATCAACCTTGAGCCTGACGCCCTTGTCTGCCTGGTCTGCGAATTTGCCGAATGGCGCACCGTTGTGGGCAACCGTCTTGAAGACGTTGCCGGTCGCCATCTCCGGGCCATCCTCCTTGACCCAGTTCGAATCCATCTTGGTGAAAATTTTCTTGAAATTTGGATTGCGCTCGCACAGCTCTTGAAACGTCAGTCTACGCACCATGTCACATCACCTATGCGCGGAGGACAAAAGCAAATAACTGGAGAGGGGTTCGCAGGGCTCTTGGTTTTGTGCTGAGAGAAAACGTTCTAAAGAGCCGAGTTGCGAAGCCGATCGAATTCCGCGCTTTAAAACAGGGCTATCATTTATATTTTCTTAGGAGTTGGGTAACTGATTGTTTAGATTAATAGCAGTCGAGCATTGACCCCGAAGCGCTCAATATTGCCGGTGGGGCAGTGACGCAGGGTTTCGATGCGCTGCCGGATGGTCGCGAACGGGGAGTTTTGAATTTCCGTTGGAGAATAGGCGCGGCGCGAAGCAACGCGCATTCATCCTCCACAGGGGCAGGCGGAAGAACGCTAAAGTTTGCCAGTCGCGGCTGTTTTGGATTGCCTTGTTGGCTGGTGGGATACAGGATTAAATCGCCATTACAACCAATGCGGACCGGCAGCATTGTCGGGACTATTGTTTCAAGTCCGGCAGTCGGCGGGGCGATTAATTCGACGAGGTCTCAGGCTTGTGCGGCGGCCGGACAATCGGAGGCGATTTCAGTTTCTCTCAGCAATGCCTCGTTGACCCGGTCAAATTCCTCGAAAAGAGACGTCAGGCAGGCTTGCGCGGCTTCAAAATTGTTTTCTTGGGCGTGAAATTCGATCATCCGGCACATTGCCGCAAGTCTTGTTGCGCCTACGTTCCCACTACTCGATTTCAAGCCGTGGACGCTGCTGCTCAATAGTGAAAGAGGCCGCGTCCCGGGACGTGGTGTAGGAGGCGGGGCGGCGGCGTTGCGCGGAGGGAGCCCTGAGGGCGAGCGCAGGGCGTTCGAGGCTGCTTCGCGGCGGCGGATACGGCGCGTTGCCTCGTAACCGTCAAGTTCCGGCATCTGGCAGTCCATAAGTATGACATCGTAGCTGTTACTTTCGGGCGCTTTGATCGCATCCGCGCCGCCGTCGGCGATCACGTAGCTGCAGCCGAACATGGTCAGATATGTCGACACCACCTCCTGGTTGATCGGATTGTCTTCAACGACGAGGACGCGCCCTTCAATTCGGCGGCCGGAAGGCACAGCATCGGGTTGCGCGGCCAGTTCATCGGCTGGTGGGCAGTTGGAGCCGCTTCTCGAACTTCGAATGGCCCCGGAGATTGCCTCATACAGTTCAGATTGACGGACGGGCTTGCAGAGCGTTCCCGCAATCGAAGCTGCTTCGAGGCTAGTGTGAAGTCGCGCCCTAATTGACCTGTTGGTGCCGCAGAGGAGTTGTCAATTGAGGCGCGCTGAACGCCACACTAAACTATTGTGTTTGCTAGTGGCCTTCATGTCTCGCCTATATCGTCAGCGGTTGCGGCCAGCACAACGATTTAGGCGAGACAGGCCACTAGTGTTCCGACTCTGACATATGGTTCCCTGCCGGGAACCTGAATGTCAGCCCGGAACACTAGGCAACCTTTTGATTGTGTTCTGGATTCACAAACATTTGACGACCTCCGCCCGGGAATCAAATGTTTGAGCCAGAAC
>JAHJSN010000202.1 GCA_018830445.1 Alphaproteobacteria bacterium
GCCTCCCCGTTGCCGACAACTCATGAATCAGAGAAAAACTGATTTGGGAATCCCTGGACTGACGACGGCAACCCCGGCCGCGCACGAATTCTGTCGCGGCGTGGCACGACAGACTCGGCTCAACTGACGACAGGCCCTAGTTTTGCTCGTGTTCCTTATGGCTCCGACACTTGGTCGATAGCGTGCTGCAAGGGGAACCAAGTGTCGGAGCCGGAACACTAGTTCGTCAGGCGCAGGTTGTTGAGGCGCTGGGCGATCTTCTGGAACGACTGGCGCAACTCATCTCCATTTTCCGCATTGAAGTAGAACTGGCTGCCCGAGGAGCATTCCTGCAGCAGTTCCTTCGCCGAGTCGGGCGCCTGGAAGGCGATTGCGTAGACGGCCACGCCCTTGCCTTTCATTCCGGAGCAAATCGAGCGGGCCTGGTCTGAAGAATTGCCGTTGCCGCCGACATACTGCGTGTTGAAAACGCCATCGGTCATCAGGATGATTGCCTTGATCGTCGAGCCATCGTCATAGGCCACGGGCTTGCTCGCCGAAGGCCAGATCGTGTCCCACACCGGCGAAATGAGATACCATGCCCAGGCAGCACCGAGGTGGCCGGCAGTCGCACCGCTCGCACCGTATGCATCGATCTCGGACTTCAGCGTTGACTTGCTGTCGGTCAGGGGCACGATTTTGGCTTCGGGGCATTTATTGCCGGCCAGTGCACCCATCGCATCGATTCCGGCAGGTATTGCGTCCGTGAAGCGGTTTGCACCGGGCCGCTCGACGACACACGTGCCGTCCACGGCAAGGCCGCCGGTCACGGCGTTGGCGTAGTCGCCAACGTTGACGCTTGCGGCATAGGGTGCAAGGCCGATGCGCACCTTGTTTGGCTGGCCGCTGTCCGGCAGCAGGATGTCGACGAGATCCTTGGCGGCGGCGCGCAGGTCCGCGATTTTGGAACCCTTCATCGAGCCCGTGACGTCGAGCGCCAAGCCGAGTTCGATGTCGCGCTGGTCAAAGCGGGTCGCGCTGTTGACCGGCAGCGTCACATCGGTGAACCCGGCCAGTTTGGTGATCGACATCGGAACGGTTGCCGTTGCGTCGATGACGACTTCGCCGGTCGCGCGGTTCACACGGATGCTCGGCGCGCTGACCGAACCGTACATGTCGCCGCCCTGCTGAAGGTTCTTCTGAAAGTACGTTCTGGCGAGTTCCTCGACTTCCGCGTCATTGAGACGCCCGTCGAGAAGCGCGCTGCCTGCGGCCAGCGAGGCGGCGTCGGCAGCCGATATGAGGCGGGTCTTGGTGTGCGTGATGCGGCCCATATCGATCGCCATTCCGGCGAACATGGCGAATGCGAGGAACATGAGACCGAAGATGATGGCAACCGAACCATTGCGGTCCTCGGCAAAAGTTGTTGCGGGTTTGACTGCTTGCGCGGCCATGATTTGTCTCTCCCTGAGGCATGGCGAAAACTATTGGCCATCAGGGTGCAACCTCGATGCCCAGTTCAGCGCTGTGCCGGGAGCGGACGCCGGTAAGACATATTAAACGGTAACCGAACCGTTAATCGCCGTATGATTTTGCAGGGATTGGGATGTTCGCAGGCAATGCCGCGATAACTCGATTTCCGCCCGAACCCCGCGCCATACGGCCGGATCGGCGATGTTCTTCGTACTGCTGGAAGTCAGATCGGAGCCTTCAGCCGAAACGGCGCATGATGCGGATTTGTTGCGCGCCTGGTGGCGATCGGCAGGGGAGGACCACGGGCCGGATCGATTTGTTTGGAATTCGCCAGCCATTTTTCTGGCGCAAATTGGCACGTCGCGACTTTTTGGTGGACGGCGCGTTAAATTTCCGTCCCGTAAAGAAACGCGGCGCGACGCTCAAAAATCAGAAGTGATGCCGCCTTTTTCCCAGTCGCCATACCGGGTCGGCTCGGGCCCGTTTCGTCCCCCCACTTCACTCGGCTGGTTCTTTTCATCCCGCCCCGCGCGCTCGGCGGCTGCACGTCTTTCGGCGGCTTCCGCCAGCGCCCGCTCGGCGGCGGGAGAAATTGGCTTTGGCGCAGGAGCATCCGACACCGGGTCCATATCCTCGCGCTCGTCGTCCCCTGGGGCTTCTTCTATCATTGCGGCGACTCCCTATATAGACGCGTGACCGGAACAAGGTACGATGCCAGGAACTTTGCGTCCCGAACCGCTCTGTCCCGGCTAAGTGATCCGCCTGATGCGCGCAGCCGTCAAGACCGCCCGAAACGGCGGTCCCGTTAAACGAACGAGGTTATGCCGATGCCCATGAATTACGCCAAGACAGCCTTGTTGCTGGCTGCATTGATGGCGATTTTCGCCCTCATGGGCTACGCCATCGGCGGCCAGACAGGTTTGATCATCGCATTCTTCGTGGCGCTGGCGATGAACCTGTTCAGTTTCTGGAACTCCGATACGGTCGTTTTGAAGATGTTTCGCGCCACCGAGGTCGACGAACGCACGGCACCCGAATACTACCGTCTCGTCAGGGATCTGGCGGCCCGCGCCGAATTGCCTATGCCGCGCGTCTACGTCCTTCCGAACCCGCAACCGAATGCATTTGCAACCGGCCGCGATCCCGACCATTCCGCGGTCGCCGCTTCGACCGGCCTGCTTGAACTGCTTTCGCCCGAAGAAATCGCCGGCGTCATTGCTCATGAGTTGGCCCACATCAAGAACCGCGACACGCTGACCATGACGGTAGCTGCAACCATCGGCGGTGCGATCTCCATGATGGCTCAATGGCTGCAGTTCTCCTTGATGTTCGGCGGCCGTGACAACCACCAGAGCCCGTTCGGCTGGATCGGCGTGATCGCTGCTGCCATCGTCGCCCCCTTCGCCGCGATGCTTGTGCAGATGGCGATCAGCCGCTCGCGCGAGTATCAGGCCGACCGGCTTGGGGCGATGATTGTCGGAAATCCTCTGTGGCTTGCCTCCGCACTCGACAAGATCGGTCGTAGCGCGCGCGGAATCATCAACCGCGATGCCGAAGCGGTTCCTGCCGCTGCCCACGTTTTCATCGCCAACCCGCTCAACGGCCGCGGCTTCGACAACTGGTTCTCGACGCACCCGGCAATGGAAAACCGCATCGCGCAACTTCAGGCGCTGGCGCGCGAAATGGGAATCGACGGTGGCGGCTCTGGGGCCGCACAACCCCAAGTTCGACGCCAGGATGGGGGAGGTCAGCCCGGACCGTGGAGCAGCGCCGGTTCGTCGAGCCGCCGTCGCGGCGGACCGTGGGGCTGAGGCGTGGCAGATTCAAAGGATCGAAAGTCTCCACCTTCTGCCCGCTTGAATAGGGCGCGATCGGCGCGCGGCGGGCGGCCGTCGCAATCAGGGTCGAGCAACAGCAGGCCGCAGCCGGGACTAGCCGCGCGCGAGCTGGCCGTCGATCTCATCGCCGCGGTGCTGAGCGACCGCCGCGGCTTCGATGAAGCCCTTGCGGGATTTATCGGGCAACCGGCCTACCGGGATCTCGAACCGCGCGATCTTGGAATGGCCCGCTCGATTGCCGCTAATGCGCTGCGCTTCGCTCGTCCGCTGCAGGAAGTGGTTTCGAAATTCATCGAAAAACCTCTTCCCGTGAAGCAGGGCCGGGTCTCGGCAATTCTGTTGTCGGCTGCTGCCCAGATGTTCATTTTGAAGACTCCTGCACACGCCGCAATCAGCCTGGCCGTCGACCAGGCCAGAGGTTCGCGCCAGTCGGCCCACATGGCGAAGTTCGTAAACGCCGTCCTGCGCAAGGTCGCAGCTGCCGAAACCACGGAATTCGCAAGGCCGCCGGACCTCGCCCATGCCTCGATCCCACCCTGGCTCTTCCAGCGCTGGGTCGGCGCCTATGGAGAAGAGAGCGCCGCCGCGATAGCTCAGGCAAGCCTTCGTGAAGCCCCCCTTGACCTTACCTTGAAGCAACCCGATTCCGCAGCAGCCTGGGCCGAAAGCCTCGGCGCGGAGCAACTCGCTACCGGTTCGCTGCGCCTGACCGAGGCCGGCCGCGTCGATCAACTGCCGGGCTTCAAGGACGGCGCATGGTGGGTACAGGACGCTGCGGCCGCATTGCCTGCGCGCCTCCTCGGCGACGTCAGAGGCCTCGAAGTTGCCGACCTCTGCGCGGCGCCCGGCGGCAAGACGGCCCAGCTTGCCGCCGCCGGAGCCGCCGTCGTTGCCGTCGATCAATCGTCCGCCCGCCTTGTCAGGGTCAGGGACAACCTTGCACGGCTGCAACTCTCCGCCGAAATCGTCGAAGCCGACGTCGCGACATGGGCTCCGCAGCGAACTTTCGACGCCGTGCTTCTCGATGCCCCTTGCACGGCCACCGGCACGATCCGCCGCCATCCCGACATCCTCCACCTGAAGCGCGAAAGCGATATCGCAGAACTTGCCGCCTTGCAGCGCAGCATGCTGGAAAATGCCGCGAAACTGGTCCGCCCGGGTGGGCTCCTCGTCTATTGCACCTGTTCGCTGCAGCCCGAGGAGGGCGAAGAGCAAGCTGAGAGGTTTCTTGCCGAAACAACTGACTGGGTGAGCGAGCCTGCTTCTCCGGCAGTTGCCGCGATCCCCGAAGAATGGCTGACCGAAAAGGGCTTTCTGCGAACCCTGCCGAGCATGACGCCTGCTGCCGCGGCCAAACCCGGCGAAGCTGCCTTCGGGGGTATCGATGGCTTTTTCGCGGCGAGGTTCCGCCGCCGCGGCGGCTGATCGGCGAGCCCGATTCTTCAGGCATCCACAGGCGCGCCATCCCTCCGCCGCATCGCTCTTGCCATGTACCGGCTGGCGGTCTAACGGCTACGCAGCGTGGGGAGGATATTCTGCAGTGAGTGACGCAGAGCCATTGGCGATGCCGGAAGAACCGGCGCGCATTGAACTCGATGAGGGGCGCAGCATATGCCTCGCCTGAGCCTCGGCGAGCGCGCCCGCGTAACCTGGCTCGCCGGCGAACGTGCCCGGCGCCGGATTGTTTCGCGCGCGCTTAGTTCCCGTCTCCTGCGCTGGCGCTACGGTTCGACGATCGCCGACCAGCTCCTCATCATTCCGCAGGATCTGCGCACGCGTGATCCCAGTTTCTGGCAGGAAGTTCAGGTCGATCAGTTTGGCCTTGCCGGCTCCCTTGCGATCCTCAGTGGCCAATCGCCATTCACAGTACGCCCTCCAAGCGAGTCGTGGGAGCGCGCGCTGCATGGATTTGGCTGGCTTCGCCATCTTGAAGCGAACGAGGAACGTGAAGCCCAGGAAGCCGCGCGCCGCCTGGCAGTTGAGTGGGCCGCTAAATACCGGGGCGGCGGCGGCGGCATTCCGTGGCGACCTGAAGTTATCGCGCGCCGGCTTTACTCCTGGATCACCCACGCGGGCTATCTCCTCGAAGACGCTGATGCCAAGACCTATGACGTAATTTCCGAGTGCCTGGGCTTCCAGCTGGTCAGGCTTTCGGCGACATGGCGCACCGCGCCGGTCGGCCCGCCGAGGCTGTTGTCGCTCATGGCGATGGTGTTGGGCGACCTCACCATTGCCGATCACGAGCGCCAGCTTTCCGATGCGGAACGTTTGTTGGCCACCGAACTGGCTCGCCAAATTCTCCCCGATGGCGGTCACATCAGCCGCAATCCGGCAATCCTCGTTGAACTGCTCCTCGATCTTTTGCCATTGAGCCAATGCTTTGTTGCCCGCAACCGTCCTGTCCCAAAAGAGATGTCGGAGGCGATCAGGCGCGCCCTGGGGATGTTGCGCTTCATGCGCATGAACGACGGCTCGTTGGCACGTTTCAACGGTACCGGCCTGGCCGATCCGGCCCACATTGCAACGGTATTGGCTTACGGGCCCGGTGGCGGCAAGCCGCTGCGCGATGCGGCCACGCAATCGGGCTATGTGCGTTTCGAGGCCGGCCGGACGCTGCTGGTTTGTGACGTCGGCGGACCTCCGGCGCTGGAATACGCCGGGACCGCGCACGCCGGCTGCCTGTCTTTTGAGCTTGGGCACGGGTCGCAGCTCATCTTCGTCAATGGCGGTGCGCCTCGAGCGCGGGAGACGGGATGGATGACCAAGGCGCGCGCGACAGTTTCGCAAAATACGCTGTGTCTTGGCGAAAAGTCGTCGTCGAAAATGGTCCGTCACCCATTTCTGGAGGATCTCGTCGGCGCGTACCCGATCCGCTTCCCGAACGTGGTCAAGTCGAAGGTGTCGCTTCCCGGCGACGAAAATTTCAAGGGCTTCATGCTCGAAGCCCGCCATGACGGCTACATGCACCGCTTCAGTCTGATGCATTCGCGGACCCTGCGGCTGTCTGAAAACGGCCTGCGCCTGGAAGGCATCGACCGTATTGAAGGTAAATCGGGTGTGGTCAGGCTGAAGTTCGATCTCCCGTTCTCAATTCACTTCCACCTGCATCCGGACGTTGGCGCCAGCGAGGAAACCGGTGAAGGCTATGTGCTCCTCGATCTACCCGACGGCACTGCCTGGCGGTTCCGCGCATCGGGCGCCAGGCTCGCTATCGAAGAGGGGATCTATTTTGCCGATTCTGCCGGTCCCATGCGCGCCCGGCAGATCGTGCTTCGCGGCACCACCTTCGGTCAATCCGAAGTGACTTGGTCTCTCAACGGCGATTGAGCGCCAAAACTCGCGACTTGCAGCCGTTCGTTACCCTTCTGTCGCGTTTCATCGCGCCGATGGGGTGTGTTACCCAAGGTGAACTTCCAGGATTGGCCGCCAGATCAGAAGAAAGACATAGAACACAGATGTCCCAGAAGCCGCGCAAGATCACCCGAGCCCTGCTGTCGGTATCCGACAAGACGGGGCTTCTCCCGTTTGCCCATGCATTGTCGCAACTCGGCGTCGAGTTGGTCTCCACCGGCGGCACCGCCAGCGCGCTCAAGACCGCGGGGTTGGCCGTTCGCGATGTCTCGGACCTGACCGGCATGCCCGAGATGATGGACGGGCGCGTCAAGACCCTGCATCCCAAGGTGCACGGCGGCCTTCTCTTCATGCGCGATAACCCAGCCCATCAGGCAGCCGCCGCCGAGCACGCAATCGGCCCGATCGATCTTCTGGCCGTCTCCCTCTACCCCTTCGAGGAAACGCTCGCAGCAGGCGGCGATTTCGACGCGCTTATCGAGAACATCGATATCGGCGGTCCGGCGATGATCCGCGCGGCGGCAAAAAACCACGACGGCGTGACGGTTCTCGTTGACCCGGCCGACTATGAGCGGGTTCTGACCGAGATGCAGGACAACGGCGGCGCCACGCTGTTGCACACCCGCCGCGCGCTGGCCGCCAAGGCATATGCCCGGACCGCCTCCTATGACGCCGCGATAAGTACCTGGTTGGCGGATGTCACCGGTGAATCGGCGCCGACTTGGCGGACGTTCGGCGGCCGACTGGCCCAGGTGACACGCTATGGGGAGAACCCGCACCAGACCGCGGCGTTCTATAACAACGGTCAGCAGCGCTACGGAGTAGCCACCGCCGTTCAGCATCAGGGCAAGGAACTTTCCTATAACAATCTCAACGACACCGACGCCGCCTTCGAACTCGTCGCCGAATTCCCCGCCGACGAGACCGCGGCCGTCGCCATAATCAAGCATGCCAACCCCTGCGGCGTCGCGCTTGGATCGACATTGAAGGACGCCTATCTGTCCGCATTCCGCTGCGATACCGTATCCGCCTTCGGCGGCATCATCGCCGTCAATCGGGAGATCGACGAAGAAGCCGCCCGCGAGATGACCAGGATCTTCACTGAGGTCGTCATCGCGCCGTCGGCTTCGGATGCCGCCCGCGCCGTCTTCGCCGAGAAAAAGAACCTGCGCCTGCTGACGACGGGTGGACTTCCTGATCCGCGCTCGGGCGGCCTGACCGTTCGCTCGGTCGCAGGCGGCATGCTCGTTCAGTCGCGTGACAATGCCGTTGTCGATGACATGGACCTCAAGGTCGTGACCAGACGTGCGCCGACGGAAGCCGAACTGGCCGATTTGAAATTCGCTTTCCGGGTCGCAAAGCACGTCAAGTCGAACGCCATCGTCTACGCCAAGGCGGGAGCCACGGTCGGCGTCGGTGCGGGCCAGATGAGCCGGGTCGACTCGACGCGCATCGCGGCCTGGAAATCGGCTGACGCAGCCAAAACCGCTGGAGTCGCGGGGCAACTCACGAAAGGCTCGGTGGTCGCATCCGACGCATTTTTCCCCTTCCCCGACGGCCTCATTACGGCTGCCGAGGCAGGCGCCACGGCGGTCATACAGCCCGGCGGCTCGATGCGCGACGACGAGGTGATCGCGGCTGCCGACGAGCGCGGCCTCGCCATGGTGTTCACGGGTTACCGGCATTTCAGGCATTAGCCAACGAGGGAGCATGACGCGTGGCAGCCACCGACGAAAGTGCGATTGCCGATGTTACGCTGCGCCCGTTGACGCCCGAGGACTGGCCGCTTCTTCGAAGATGGCTGCACGATCCCGCTGTGCTGCGTTGGTTCGGAAGTTCCTCGTCATCCGAAGCCGGAATCCTGCTCGTGCTCGAAACGCCTTCCGCTCTTGGCCGCGTAATTGAGGTCGGCGGTCATGCGGTCGGCTACGCGCATGCCATCGATGCCGCCTGCTGGGGTGAGGTCCTGCCCGACGTCCTGCCGCAATGGACCTGGGACGTCGACCTTTTCATTGGTGAACCTGAGTATCGCGGCCGCCACGTCGGCGAGGCAGCACTCGGCCTCCTGGCTGACGAAGTGTTCTCGACGACATTCGCCATGGCGCTCAGCGTCTTTGTATCGGTGCGAAACGAGGCCGCCGTCCGCGCTTATGAGCGCGCGGGCTTTAAGTGGGTGACGGTGTGGGAACACCCGGTTGCCGGGCCGGAGTGGCTGATGCTGCGCGAGCGTCCGCCGGCAAACACCTAGTGTTCCGACTCTGACATATGGTTCCCTGCCGGGAACCTGAATGTCAGAGTCGGAACACTCAGCCCGGAACACTTGGCAACCTTTTGATTGTGTTCTGGATTCACAAACATTTGACGACCTCCACCCGGGAATCAAATGTTTGATCCAGAACACTAGCCGGCACAAATATCCGCAGCTGAGCAATAAAAAAGCGCCCGACACAGGCTTGGCTCGTCGACGCAGCGCAAGCCTGTGTTGAGCAATCGAAGGATGGGCAACCGAAGCAGCCAAAAAACAACGGCGGTCCGCCGTTATAGCGAACCGCCGTTAATATCTGGCGCTGGCGTCTCCTGGCGGAGAAGCCGGTCCATAGATCGATTAGATGATGTCGATCTCAGCCGGGAGGTAGCTGGTGACTTCGAGTCCAACTTCCTGCTCACGAACCTGCGGCTTGCTCCAAACTTTCATGGACTTGTCTCCTGGGTTGATCGGACACCGTTGTCCTTCACCGTGATCTATAGGGCCTGCTCCATGTCCCGTAAAATCGGAAATCGAATTCTTGGTTATAAGGAAATCTAATAGATGTAACGTTATTCCATAAGATTCGTTATGTTATTTCATTGCACCATTGAGGTGGCCGAGGCACCCGACAAAAATCTCAGGGTCCGGTTGCACCAGGCAACCGAAGCAGCAAATAATGAGTTGCGGAGGATTGTCAGGCTGTGGTTGTCGCGAACGTAGTGAACGATGGGCAACCGAAGCAGCCAAAAAAACAACGGCGGTCCGCCGTTATAGCGAACCGCCGTTAATATCTGGCGCTGGCGTCTCCTGGCGGAGAAGCCGGTGCATAGATCGATTAGATGATGTCGATCTCAGCCGGGAGGTAGCTGGTGACTTCGAGTCCAACTTCCTGCTCACGAACCTGCGGCTTGCTCCAAACTTTCATGGACTTGTCTCCTGGGTTGATCGGACACTGTCGTCCGCTGACCCCTTGCATAGCGGTTGGAAGCGCCGCCGTGAAATTGAATTTCAAATTCTTGGTTATAAGGAAACCTAATAGATGTAACGTTATTCCATAAGTTTTGTTATGTTATTCCATATCATCGTCGCTGCGGTCTCTGCCGGTTTTCGATGGTGTCGAGCAAGGCGAATTCTCGCCTGCCGGGGAACAGCAGGGCCTTGGCGACGTTCGCGGCTCGTGACCCCAGTTCGCGATTACGGGCCCACACCGAGTCATTATAGAGCCGCGCCGCATTGTCCGCCCGGACGAGGGCCGCGGTGCATTCGTGTCGCAAACGTCGGAATTTCCACGCCAGGCCCGCGGAAGCAGGAGAAGCCAGCGTCTCCGCGGTTTCTCTCAAATATGCAATCATCCGGCTCCTGGCAGCAGCGTACCTGCCGACCTCGTGCGCATCGCTAAGGTCGATATCCTCAGAGCGGTTCATGGCCGTTAGCGTTTTCAGGTGATCGCCGGAATATCGCTCGTCCGGAGTGCGCCGCCACGCCGTCGCCACGCGACCGGCAAGTTCGATGGCCATGCCGTCGGCAGCCTGAAGCGCAGCCCAGCTGGCACGGACGTCGCGGTCCTTGCGCGCCAACTCGCCGCCCGAGCAGCCGCCGAGGCCGACAACGCTCACCGCCAGAGCCAGGCGGAGCCACCATGCCGGTATTGAGGAAGCGCCGAATCCCGACACAACTAGCAACCTTCCCAAACTGAAAGTCTCTACTTCGTATAAGAAGCTCTCAGTTAAGGACAACCTGATCTGCCATTTGTGGCTAATCTACTGGTCATTGTGCAGTCCTGTCCCAATACGGACGGGCGGTGTAACCTGATGTCTGGAAATTGCTCTTGAGGCAATGCGGCTGTGGACGCCCTTGTTCCCCCGCGGGGGAACAAGGGCGAATCACGCATCGATGTTCTTCGACCAAGAGGAACCTCGATGACAAGTAACGATACGA
>JAHJSN010000203.1 GCA_018830445.1 Alphaproteobacteria bacterium
GATGCTCGGTCTTTCGCGAACGCATCAAGCCCTCAAGCTTGGCGCGTTCCGCGTCCGTCAATATGATTGGGGTCGCTTCCGGGATGCGTTTCATCGCAACCTTGAATCACGACTCACGCATCAGCGATAGTGGGTACTAGTGTAGCTTTTGCACCAAACGTTTGGCATCGAGCCAAGCCGCAAGTGGGGACCAAACGTTAGGTGCGCTACACTGGAAGCACGATCGAAAACACATAAGATCCCGGGCTTGCGGCACCCCATGTCGGTTGCGTTGGTGGCCTTCCCGGTGGATTCACCTAAGGAGAAGTCGAGCATGCTCATTGGCTCGGACGACAATCAATCCGCGACCGGCGGCAACGCAGCGCTCATCAAGGACGCCGATACGGCAAGTTTCACCGCCGATGTGATCGAGGCCTCCAAGGAGGCGCTGATCCTCGTGGATTTCTGGGCTTCCTGGTGCGGCCCGTGCAAACAGCTCGGCCCGATCCTGGAAAAGGTGGTGAAGAGCTACAGCGGCAGGGTCCGTCTGGTGAAGGTCGATACCGACGCCAACCAGGCACTCGCCCAACAGCTCCGCATCCAGTCGCTGCCGACGGTTTACGCCTTCAAGGACGGCCGTCCGCTCGATGGCTTCATGGGCGCGCTTCCCGAAAGCCAGCTGCGCGAATTCGTCGACCGGCTGGTCGGCGAGACCGGTGGCGTCTCCGTTGCAGACGTGCTCGCCGACGCCGAAGCCGCTCTTGAGGGCGGCGACCTCCAGGGCGCGGCTGAGATCTACGCGGCAGTCCTCCAGCAGGACCAGCAGAACCCTGAAGCGCTTGCCGGCCTTGCCCGTTGTTATCTCAAGAGCGGAGACACCGACCGCGCCGAGCAGACCATTGGACTGGTGCCACCCAACGCCAGGCAGAATGCGGCCGTTCAATCGGTAATTGCCGCCTTGGCGCTGGCTCGCAAGGCCGTCGACGCCAAACCGACCAGCGAGCTTGAAACAAAGCTCGCCGCCAACCCCAAGGATCATGCAATCCGTTATGATCTGGCGGTCGCACTCGCCGCCAATGGCGATAAGTCCGGCGCGCTCGATCATCTGATCGAGATCGTGCGGGCGGAGCGGGCATGGAACGACGAAGCCGCCCGCAAGCAACTCGTCGAATTTTTCGATGCCTGGGGCCCCAAAGACCCCATGACCATCGACGGCCGCAAGAAGCTCGCGGCCGTCTTGTTTTCTTGATCCACCTTCGGGTTGATGAACCGGTAGCAGTCGATTCACTGAGAGGATGAGGCCATTGCCGACAGCGGAGCGCTACCTGAAGCCTTCCGATCTGCCTCTGGAAATTCCCGTATTTCCATTGCGCGGAGCCATCCTCCTGCCGCGCGCCTCGCTGCCGCTAAATGTGTTTGAACCGCGCTACCTGGCGATGGTCGACTGGGCCCTGCGCCACGACCGCATCATCGGCATCATTCAACCGCTTGGTGGCGCAGAAGAAGAGGAAAGCCCGCTGGGCAAGCACTCCGACCTGCGTTCGGTTGGTTGCGCCGGTCGCCTCAGTTCGTATCAGGAATTGGATGACGGTCGCCTCGTGATCACACTGACCGGCATCGTCCGATTCCGCATAACCTCTGAACTATCTTCCGATACGCCCTTCCGCATCATGCAGGCCTCGTATGACGAATTCACATGCGATTTCGAACAGGGCCGCGGCGAGAAGGAGGTCGATCGCGAAAAACTACTTGCGGTATTGCGCAAGTACCTCGACGCTAACCACCTTCAGGGCGACTGGAATTCGATCATGCGCGCCTCCAGCGAGATGCTGATCAACGCACTCTCGGTCATGAGCCCTTATGGCCCGGAAGAAAAGCAGGCCCTTCTTGAGGCAGGCGATCTTCGTTCCCGTGCCGACGTTCTGATCGCGCTCGCCGAGATGGAACTCGCTTCGGGCGGCGGTGAGCCTGGCGCCAACACGCTGCAATGACGCCGTCGGGATTGCCCGGCAGTGGCAGGCAAACGGACCGGAAACACAATGACTGAACACGATGACAGCGGCGACAAACAGGCAACCGAGCATGACGCCGGCGATTCCACCGGCCCCGGTGGTGCGGCAAGCGGCGAGAGCCCCGATCCGCGGCTGCTGGAATTGCTGGTTTGCCCATTGACCAAGACCCGCCTGACGCTCGACCGCCAGAGCAATGAATTGATCAGCAAAGCCGCCGGACTGGCCTTTCCGATCCGCAACGGCGTACCGCTTATGACGGTCGAGGCTGCCCGCAATATCGACGATTAGGCAACCGACCGAGACGAAGTCCCGCAACGGGCCTTTGTGCAACTCAAAATTTGACAGCCGGCCCGTCACGCCTTCAAATCCCCGCAGCGTACCGGGATGGGGGCAATCACTGGCCGCAATATTCGAGACCATGTGCAGGATGGTTTCAGGGCGCTTGATCGGGTTGCGATTGGCCGTAGCGCTTGACCGAGGGGAACGAAGACCGATGAGCGATTCAGACACCGCCGGTCACGGCGGGCATCACAGTGCGAGTGCATTCGAAACCCAGGAGACTTGGCGCAAGGGATTGGCAACCGGTTCCTCCGGCATCGTGCAGCGCTTCCAGTCGCTGCTGCCGGTCCGCCGCCGCCGTCCCCCCCGCTCCTTCGGCCGCGTTGGATCGCTTGAGGTTTGCCTTGCTGAAAGCCGCGATGATATCCGGCAGGCACAGGCGCTGCGCTATTCGGTGTTCTATGAGGAGATGTCCGCTGTTCCCTCGCCGACCGCCCGCATGCGTCGTCGCGACGAAGATCCCTACGATGCGATCTGCGACCACCTGCTTGTGATCGATCACGATGCGGGTGCCGGTACGGGCAAATGGCAGCGCAACCGCCGGCCGGCGGTCGTTGGCACCTACCGCGTTCTTCGTCAGGCCCAGGCCGAGCGCAGCCTTGGTTTCTACACCCAGGGCGAATACGACATTGCCCCGCTGATCTCCCGCCTGCGAGACGCTTATACGTTTATCGAGCTGGGCCGCTCCTGCGTCCTGAAGCCGTACCGGAACAAGCGTACGGTTGAACTGCTGTGGCACGGACTGTGGACCTATGTGCGCGAGCACAAGGTCGACGTCATGATCGGTTGCGCCAGTTTTCCCGGCGTCGATCCTGAAGCCCATGCGATTCCCTTGAGCTTCATGTATCATAACGTTCTGGCACCGGAAAAATGGCGTTGCCGCGCCCACGATCATCTGCACGTCGCGATGGATATCCTGCCGAAGGATAGGGTCGATGCGCGTGAAGCGTTGAAAGCCATGCCGCCTCTCATCAAAGGCTATCTCCGGCTCGGCGCCATGGTTGGGGATGGAGCCGTCATCGACCGGCAGTTCGGAACGACTGATGTTCTGATCGTGCTGCCAGTCGAGAATATCGACCCTCGTTATTTCGGCCATTTCGGAGCGCCCGACGAGGTCAAAAGCCGGATCTCGCGCTCAACATGAAATCTAGTGTTCCGGCTCCGACACTTGGTTCCCGTTGCAGCATACCATCGTCCAAGTGTCGGAGCGACAAGGAACACGAGCAACACTATGGTTCTCGTGTAGCTTTGGCACCAAACGTTTGGCAACGAGCCAAGCTGCAAGTGGGGACCAAACCTTAGGTGCGCACCACTAGTGGCCTGTCTCGCCTAAATCGGCGTGCTGGCCGCAACCGCTGACGATTTAGGCGAGACATGAAGGCCACTAGCGAAAACAATGGCTTAGTGTGGCGTTCAGCGCGCCTCAATTGACAACTCCTGTGCGGCACCA
>JAHJSN010000204.1 GCA_018830445.1 Alphaproteobacteria bacterium
ATGGTTCCCTGCCGGGAACCTGAATGTCAGCCCGGAACACTGTCAGCCCGGAACACTTGGCAACCTTTTGATTGTGTTCTGGATTCACAAACATTTGACGACCTCCACCCGGGAATCAAATGTTTGATCCAGAACACTAGCGGGTCGTCGTTTCGGCGGGCTTGGGCTCGTCCGACTTCAGCGCGTCCTTGGCAGCTTCGTAGTTCTGCTTGACGCTTTCCTTGGCCGCGTCGTATCCGGACTTGACGTTTTCCTTGGCCTTTTCGTAGGTCTCGGCTGCGGCCTTCGAAGCGTCCGTGGCGCGGTCGCGCATCGTCTTCCTGTCAGTCTTGAAGTCCGGAGCGTTCATCAACTCGTCCTTCGTGACGGTAACCATCGCGACGCGTTTGCCGTCCGCATCCTTGGCGAGATCAACGTTTCCGTACGCAAGGCCGACATTCTTTTCGCCAAGGCCGAGAAAGCCGCCAACTCCTGCGACGATCGCGACGATCCTGCCATCGCTTCCGATGATGAAGTCGTTGATATCGCCGACCGTCTCGTCCGCGCCGTTCTTGACCGATGCGCCGATCCACTGTGACGTGCGCATGTCAGTTGCGGTTACCGCGGTAACGAATGTCTTCGAGGTTGCTGCCTTTTCCATATTGGCAGCGGGCTGTTCGGCGATTGCCGGCGAAGCGATGGCAAGCGCAACAGCGCTGATGATTGCAAGTCTCTTCATGGATTTTTCTCCTCCATATGATTGCCGCTCACTGCGGCATCGCAGACAGAACGCGAGGTGCGGGTCTGTGTTCCGAATCGAGGAAGAAAAATTTCACAGAGTCAGGCAGCCAACGAGCGGTTGCACATTATGATTGCGCGGCGAGCAATCGGCGGTCGGTCGCGTGGGTACGCGTTGTCCCGACTGGCAGGATCGTGCTGTCATTGAGCCTGCGAGGCTGGTCCAAGTTCCCACTGCTCGGAGATCGGGAACCAACTCTTCCGCCGGAAGTTGAAATGAGTTGCAGCGCACCTTTCACTTCGGCGCACTGCCCTCCAATCGCTGTTTCCAGAAAATCGAGATACTGATGAGCACACAAATGAGAAACATGACGTCGAAAATTGCGATCGCTGCTGCGACTGCTATCGGCGGGTATGTACTCCTGATTGAGCGCCTGCCTGCGCAAGCCGGCGACGAGTTGGCCAGGCCTACGCATTTCGAAAGCATCCCAGACGAGCAGAAGCGGGCGATCGCCATCTTTACCGAGATGGGCAAGGTGATACAGCATCCGCGCTGCCTGAACTGTCATCCGCAAACCGACCGGCCATCGCAGGGAGACGGCCAGCATCCCCACATGCCGCCGGTTCAGCGCGGCCCCGACGGCCTCGGCAAGGCCGCCATGGCCTGCACAACCTGCCATGGCGAAGACAACTTCTCGTTTGGCGGAAAGCGAGGCTCCGTGCCAGGCCACGAAATCTGGCATCTGGCGCCAGCTTCGATGGCATGGCAGGGTCGTTCGCTTGGCGAGATTTGCAACCAGATCACGGACCCTGAACGCAACGGCGGCAAATCATTAGCGGACCTGCTTAAACATAATGCCGAAGACGGTCTGGTCGGCTGGGCCTGGCATCCAGGTGACGGCCGCACGCCGGCGCCGGGCTCCCAGGAAGGTTTCGGCGCATTGACCGCCGCTTGGATCGAAAGTGGCGCGCACTGTCCGGGCGACTAGTGTTCCAGCTCGGACACTTGGTTCCCCTTGCAGCACGCAAACGAGCAAGTGTCGGAGCCATTCGGCCTCCGTCCCGGTCGCCCCCCCCTCCCCCTGTGGGAAAGGCGGGCTAGGTTATACCGAGAGCGCGCCAAGGGGTTAAGCGAGATACCAGCGAAGACGAGGGACAACCATGGACGAGACGGCCGATGCAGGACCAGGGGTTGCGCTGGATACCGCAGTTTCGGAGGATGGTCCGGTCATCGTACTGACGGATTCGGACAGAAGATCGATCTCAATCACTGGCATCTTCATCCTGTTGTGTCTCGCAGCGATCTACTTCGCATCTTCGCTGCTGATTCCGATCACGGTCGCTTTACTCCTCAGCATGCTCTTCAGTCCGGTCGTTCGCGCCGGAGCGCGGATCGGAGTTCCGGCTCCGGTAAGCGCTGCGGCGACCGTGTTGTTTACGTTGGCCATCGTCGTCAGCGGGATATATGGGCTTTCCGGTTCCGCCAATGAGTGGGTGGAAAAGATCCCGAGGAATTTCTTCCGCATCGAGCTGTTGTTGAAGTCGGTCAAGGAACCGATCGAGAAAATCAAGAACGCCACCGAACGCGTCGAGGCCGCGGCCGATGTCGGCAACGCCCAACCGATGGAAGTTCGCATCGAGCGCCCCGGTGTGGCCGAACAGGTGCTGACGGGAACGCCCGCAATCATCGCATCCATCGGCATCGTAATCATGTTGCTCTATTTCCTGCTGGCCTCCGGCGACAGTTTCGTACGCAAGACGGTCGAAGCCGTACCTGCCTTGAAGGACAAAAAGCGGGTCGTGGAGATCCTTCGGAGCATTCAGGCGGATATTTCCTACTACCTCATCATGTTGACGCTGCTGAACACGATCCTGGGCGCCATCGTGGGCTTTACGTGTTGGCTCGTCGGTTTGCCAAACCCGGTGTTGTGGGGTGTCGTCGTTACGGTTTTGAGTTTCGCACCGTTCGCCGGTTCGGCTGTCATCAGCCTGATCCTGAGTTTCGTCGGGCTGTTGAGCTTCACTGATCAAATATTCGCACTTACCCCCGTGGCCACCTACCTCGTCTCGATGTTCGTCGCAAACAACATCGTGGTTCCCTATGCCCTCGGCAGCCGGCTGGCGCTCAGCCCGGTGGCGATCTTCATTTCGATCATATTCTGGGGATGGATGTGGGGCGTCATCGGCGCGCTACTCGCGGTGCCGCTGCTTGCCACGTTCAAGATCATCTCGGTTCGCATCGACAGCCTCAAGCCGGTCTCCGAGTTTCTCTCCCCGTGAAGTGCAAGTCCGCTGGCAGGCCATGCGGTGCGGTTCATGGAACTCATGTCTTCACCGACGCGTTGATCCCCAACCGGCGCCGAGGCCGCGCGAGGACATTTTTTTCGGAGATCAACAATGTCAGTTGCAGAAAGTGCACCCATCGAGCACCGCGCAATGCCGCCGCTCGACAAGAGAGCCAACAAGGATGATCCCGACAGCCTGCCTTCTCCGGCCGAGAAGCTGCCCGAGATGATCATCTACGGACACTCCGGCATCGTCTACTGGTGGCCGGTGTGGGTTTATGGCTTCATCGCCGCCGCGGTTACCTATGCCTCCGGCGACCCGTTTATCGCCGAGGGAGGCGAGCGCCTCCTGGTTCATCCAAGTCCATCGGTCGGCCTGGGTTTTATCGGCGTCCTTATCGCGACATTGCTGATCACGAACGGACGCATGCGCGGCATCTATTCCGTCGTGGTGCTGCTGACGATAAGTCTCATCTTCGTAACGCTCGCCTGGATGGGATTGTTGGACGATATTGCAAGGCTCATTCCTGAAATCTCGGTGCACATGAACGGCGGATTCTTTCTCGTCATGTCGTCAGCCCTGTTCCTGATCTGGGTGCTCGCTTTCTTCTTCTTCGACCGTCTAACCTATTGGCGGGTTCGGCCCGGGCAGCTGACCCGGGAACAGTGGATCGGCGACAGCGCCGAGAGTTTCGATACGCGCGGCATGCTATTCGAGAAACACGGCGAGGATTATTTACGGCACCGGGTCCTTGGCTTGGGCGCGGGCGATCTAAGGCTCACAACAGCAGGTGCAAAGCCGCAGACTATCGAAATTCCCGACGTCCTGTTCGTCGACCGTACCGTCGACCACGTCCAGCGCCTGATCGCGATCGAGCCGAGCGACTTCAACGGTTAGATCGCATGGCTGCAAGCACGTTTGTCTTTGAGCGGCGCGACAGAAACCAACGTTGGTCGGTCGCGCCGCTTTCGTCATGCGACCGCTTCTGTGGGCAACCTGCGATCTTGCAAACCGGTTCAACGACCCCGATCAATTTTGCAGACGATTATTTATCGATCGCAGCAATTTGAGCGGCGATTTCCCGCACGACCGCCTTCTCGGACTCGAGCGTCAAACCCGCTTCGGACCGCTCCAGTGCGTCCCGTGAATGCCGCAGCGCGGCTGCGGCAGCCTCCGCATTACCGATCTGGGCCAAGGCCAAAAGCGACTTCTGCAAGCGGACCTGAACCTCGGCGATCGCAGCGCCATCGCGCGCGATCGGGGCGTAAATGTCGCCGAACATCTCGTCGGTTTGCAACGCTGGAACGAATACGCGACGGCACTCCGGCTCGCTTGCCTTTTGCTCAACATCGGGATCGACCCAAGGGGCCAGCAGCCGGACGCTGCGACCAAGGACGTCGATCGCCGTTCCCGCATCGTTGACGGCTGGTGACAGCGCCCTTGATGCAATTTCCGCCATGACAGCCAAGCCAAAGCGAGGATCCTGGCTGTAGGATCGCTCATCGGTCACTTCAAACGCGCCGCGAAGCTTCTCCAGCGCCCCGGTGTTGTCGGCTTCCAGGCGCTGGGTGAGTGAGGGCGAACGGGCGGCATCGCCGGCGTCGGCGAATATGACGGCCAGTGCCCGGCCGGTGTGGACGAAGGTGCCCGGCAATGCGACCACATAGATATCAGCATCAATTTCTTCAGCAACGGATTGTATGCTCGCCACGTCGATATAGGCGACATAACCTATCCTCTCCGACCTTACCGGAGTGCCGGAGTCCATCAAGTTCTGCTTATCCTTATCGAGCCGCACGCCGCCGAGGAATGGCGTCTTGAGCCGAACATCGATCGCGTTGTGCGTCGCCTGCTCCACTCTGGCTGTCGTTTCGCCGACCCGACCAAGACGCGTCAGGTGATCGATCCACCGCAACATCGTGAAGACGATGATGCCTATGACGCCCGTGCTGACGACGAACAGGACGAAGCGGCCCCGGTCCGAATAGTAGCCCGTATTGAGCGCCACGATGCCGACCAGCGAAAACAGAAACGAGCCTAGGAAGACCGCCAACACATTCTGCGTCGTTGGGTCCTCACGTAGAAGCCGGGTCGCCCTAGGCGAGACGTTGTTGGCGGCGGCGGAGTATGCAGCAACCATCACGCTCAGCGAGAACGTCGTAACCGCCAGCATGCTGGACGCGAGAATGTTCAGGATCTGGTGGACAGCATCCGAACCGAGCGTTTTTGGCAATTCCTCCGGCACGAATGGCGCCAGCCTTACTGCCAGAAGCGCTGCGGCAACACCGAGCACCGCAAACAGTGCGGCCCGCACCCACATGTACTGTGAGAATTGCTCCAGTCGACGACGCCATAGCGATATCATGCTGCTTTTCCCGGATGCGATGAAGTTCAGGTCGAAAGGTTTTTATCACTATACCCATAACTCTGTCGGGGGCCGTTTGGCTCCGCTCTCGCGGTATGGCGGCTAGTTCGCGCGGCTATGATCTCATCTTATAGCTTTGGGAAGGAATCGCATGACGACTTGCTCGCCTTCGGGCACAGATATTTGCCTCCGCTTGCCGCTGACCTCGAAAGCAAACGTCAAAAGCGCAACACGAAACGGGCTTTTGGGCGAGGCGGCGAATTCGATGCGCGATGCCGCACTGGAAATCGGTCCGCGGCCGCCGGCCGGCCACGGCGAAGTTTCAGGGCCTCTTTGAGTTCCAGGATCTGCTGTGCATCGGCATCGATGTCGACACAAAATCTGTTCGCAAATTTGGTCACAGGTGCAGCCGCACCTAGTGTTCCGACTCTGACATATGGTTCCCTGCCGGGAACCTGAATGTCAGCCCGGAACACTAGGCAACCTTTTGATTGTGTTCTGGATTCACAAACATTTGACGACCTCCACCCGGGAATCAAATGTTTGACCCAGAACACTAGCGGCAGCAGCGCCATGAAAGAGCGCGAACATCGCTCAAGCCGGGATGTAAGAATTTCGGTTAGGCACAG
>JAHJSN010000205.1 GCA_018830445.1 Alphaproteobacteria bacterium
GATGCTCGGTCTTTCGCGAACGCATCAAGCCCTCAAGCTTGGCGCGTTCCGCGTCCGTCAATATGATTGGGGTCGCTTCCGGGATGCGTTTCATCGCAACCTTGAATCACGACTCACGCATCAGCGATAGTGGGTACTAGTATTCAAACCCTCCGACTTCTGTAATGGGTCAGAACTCACGTTCTGCCGTTCGAGTGCCGTCCGACGCGATAGGGCCGAAAGCGGTCGCCAGACGCCGGATTCCGCCTCTCTCGTGATGCACTGCAGTAATTTTCGAGGCGACGACTATCAGCCGGTTGGCTCTGAAAGCACATTCCGTCTGATCGTCCGCGTCCGGCTTGTGGCGCTCTTGGCCCCTACCGACGTTTCGCTGCATTGCGGCATGACGGTCGGTTTCGGGGCTATCGCGTCTGCCTTGCCGGAGTGTCCGCCGATCGGTCGGTAACGGAGCCACTCCGGACATCGACTGAACGCTGCTCAAGCCCGCCCTTGACCCGAGCACTAAGTCCGCTACGCTCCAGCCCTCTGCGGCTGCCGTTGCGCATGAGCTGATGGGTCGGTGAGTTATTGCAGCGCCTGCGTTAACGGGGTGGGGAGCCCTTTTCCTGAGACTGGTGGTGTCAAGCCAAACTCTCTCAGGAGCCGAACTCCCCATGACGAACCCTAATCCCTAAAATCCTACTACGATCTACCGCTTCGCCAGCGCATGCTGGAGGACATGGCCTCGCGCCAACTCGTCAAAGGCACACAGCTTGTCACATCCGCGCCTGCAAGCGGTTCGCGGCGTGGCTTAAGCGTTCCCCGGATACCGCCACCGTCGACGAGGTGCGTTTGTTCCAGTTGCATCTCATGGAGACGGGCACCTCGATCCAGACGCGCAACCGGACGATGACGGGCCTGCGCTTTTTGTTCCGCGTCACCATGCGCCGGCTCGATCTTGCCAACGAGATTCACCACATCAAGGAGCCGACCCGTATCCCGCAGATCCTGAGCGCGGAGGAGGCGGCACGGCTCCTCGCCATGGCCAACAATCTGCAGACGCGCGTTTTGCTTTCGATCGGCTACGGCACCGGCCTGCGCGTTAGCGAGGTCGTCAGGCTCAAGGTCAAGCACATCGACAGCTCACTTGGCATCATTCGGGTAGGGCGTGAGCTTGCGCTCGACGCACCACAGCGGCGGCGTGGGCGTGAGGAAATACTGCGCGCGCTGCGCGGGCGTGAACGACGCGGCCGGGACTGCGTCAGTATGGCCCCTCAAGACGGCGATCTCGGCCCCGGTGCTCGCATCCCACAGACGCGCCGTGTTGTCGTCAGAGCCCGTCACCACGCGTGTCCCATCAGGGCTGAAGGCGACAAACTGGACCGTAGCGGTGTGGCCAGCCAACGCGCATTGGGTGCGGCTTTCGAACGCCGCGCGCGCCGCTGGCGACCACAGTTCCGGTACGATTTCGAAGTCGATATCCTCAGCCAAAAGCGCGCCGGCCGCCGCTAGCCGCAGCGCATGCTCGTGCTCGCCGCGCCTGTTGGCTTCCTCCGCCGGCTTGACGAAGGCGAGGCCGGCCGTTCGCCGCAGTCGGCTCCGTTCTTCCTAGCGCTTGGTTCGGCTCTGATCGAGGAAATCGGCGAGCACTTCTGCGGGCGGTCTTGCGTTGCGCGGCCTGCGTTCGAAGTGCGTTTCGGCTGCCCGAATATCGGCGGCGCTGAGGACGCGATCCGCAGGGCGGCCCTCGCCACCCCATTTGATCGCCAGCTCCGTCAGGCGGCGATTCTCGCGGTGCCACACGATGTCAACGTCAATCGCAGCGCAAAGAGCGTCCAGGGCCTCATCAAAACGATCCTCTCCATTAGCGGTGAACTTGATCTTAACGTTCTGCGCCGCGAGGCGCGGCGGTGCCTCGGCGTAGTTTATGGGGCGGCATTCGATGGGGATGAGCCGCTTGCCGACCTCGAGCGCGAACGCGATCTCCTCGTCGCACACCTTGCTCGCCGCGCTGTCCGGCGAGACGATGAACACAATGACGTCGGCCGCGACGATCATCTGCTCCAGCCGCTGCCACCACTCGTCCTCGGCCGAGATGCCGCCGCTGATGTTGTCAGGGTCGTAATCGGACTGATCGAAGTCGGGCGCGTAGCCGCGCTCGTGCAGCGCCGCAGCCAGCCGCCGCATGAAGACCTCGTCCTTGCGCGAGTAGGATAGGAACACGCGCGTGGGCGGAGGCGTGTCCGGTTCGGGTGCGGTGATCGGGGTGTCGGACACGAGTGCGTTCCCAGGCTGCGGTTGGCGTTCCAATGAGCCTAAGGCGCCGAAGTGACAAAGTCAGTACAGAGAGACGCCATTGGCTCCAAGATCGCTCAACCAGCCGCGCCATCGTCCCGAGGCGGCCACTCTTCCCCCTCAGGCGGACCGAACTCGGCGTTGTGATCATCCTTCCGCCGGCGCTGATAGTCGAGCGTCCATCGGCTGTAGCGTTCCCATTCTTCAAACGTTATCTCGCGAGGCGGGGCTCCAGGGTTGGAGCCGCCGACACCAAACACCTCATAAGCCATGATCGCGGTCTCTGGCACAGTGCCGAACCAGATTTTTGGGAACCCCCACTGATCGTCCGGTCCGCCGAAGCCGCCGCCCCGGACTTCCTTGTCATTCATGTGCTTGAAGGGCGCCTGCTGATACTGCGCGCCGAAATTATAGGCTCCGATATCGAACATACGATCGTAGAGCGCGCGTCGACCTTCGATCTCTGGCGCCAGAGCCTGACCGTTCAGCCGCTCCACCGAGCGGCCATCGGAAAGCTCCCATAGTTCGTCGGCGATAGCGATGGCAGGCATGTTGAGGTGCACCCAGGGCTGCTCGCCGCCGAGCAGGTGGCCGCTAAGATCATCGACATGCAGCCGTTGCATGACGACAATCACCGCACCAGTCTTCTTATCGTTAAGGCGCTGGATGACCTCGGCATCAAACCACTTCCTCACCGCATTGCGGCGCGCCGCGTCATGGACATGAGCCGGCGCGATTGGGTCGTCGATTACGATAAGGTCGGCCCCGCGACCGATCAGCGTGCCGCCAACCGTCGCCGCGATCCGGCGTCCGCCGTGAGGCAGCAGGAGATCGCCGCGACGGCCGTCGGGCGTGATGTGCGGGAACACGGCCCGGCAGCGCGGCCTCTTGATCAGCTCGCGCGTTGCTGCCTCGAAGTCGGAGGCCAGCTCCTTGGTCCCCGCAACTGATATGATCTGCCGCCTCGGATCGCGCCCAAGCAGCCAAGCCGGCAGCGCAACCGAGGCCGAGAACGACTTCAAACTGCGTGGGGGCATGTTGATGATGAGGCGGGTGATCTCGCCTTGTGCGACGCGCGCGAGATGATCCGCAAGGACGTCGATATGCGGCGTCTCAATAAGCTTCTGGCCATGGTGCAACTCGCGGAAGGCAAACCGCAGAAAGGCCGGGAAATGGCTCCGGTAGAGGGCCATCACTTGTTCAGCTGTCGCCATTATCGGTGTCCTTTGCGTAGGCGCCCCGCGCGCTCGATAAGCCAAATGCACGCATGATTTCTGCGTCGTCGTCGGCAGACGGGACGAACGGCTCGGGCTGGCGGGTCTTGTCCAGGTGCGCGAGCATCATCTGCAGCGGTTTCGCGTTGCCCTTTATCGCCATGTTGACGAACTGCTTGACGATGGCCTCGCGCTTGGTCATGCGCTTCGGCTGGCCTCCCTCCTGCAAGGTCACGACCTCATCCAGCTCCTTCTCGAGGAGCGCATCGATGTCCTTCGATTTCTTCGGCCGGCCGCGCGGGTTGCCGGACTGGCCCGGCTTGAACTGCGTGTGCTTCGGCGGCTTGCCGTAGCCCACCTCGTATTCGTCGTCCGGGGTCTCGTCGTCAGCCATCGACCGCCTCCATCTCTTCGGACGCGGCGGCGCGTTGGCTCGCTATCTCGTCGAAAGTGCCGCCAGTGGCGTCGAGGCTGGCCGTCAGGCCAGCGACCTTTTCGAGGCGGCGGATGATGACGTCGCAGTAGTGCGGGTCGATCTCGATTGCGGCGCCGCGCCGGCCCGTCCGCTCGGCCGCGACCAGCGTCGTGCCCGAGCCGCCGAAGGCGTCGAGAACCAGCCCCTTGCGCTTAGAGCAGTCGAGGATGGCGTCGGCCACGAGCGCGACGGGCTTCACGGTCGGGTGCATGGCTAGGTCGTCGTCGCGTGTGGCGCTGAAGGCGTTGGCGCCGGCATAGGACCAGACGTTCGTGCGATACCGACCGTGGCGGCCCAGTTCGACGTTGTTGATGTGCGGCGCCGTGCCGGACTTGAATACGAAGACCAACTCGTGCTGCGAGCGGTAGAGTGAGCCCATGCCGCCATTCGTCTTCACCCAGACGCAAAGGTTTTTCATCTCGGTGTAGGGACCGCGCGCCGCGGCAAGAACCTCGCCCTGATGGCGCCAGTCCATACAGACGAAGTGGATGGCGCCGTCCGCGGCGTAAGTCGCGAGGTTGTCGAAAACGCGCGCCAGGAAGCGCGTGAACTCGTCCTCGGTCATCTCGCCGGAGGCGACCGCGAACTCGCGGTGTTTGGCAGCGCCGAGGCCCGAGACATGCCCGTTGATCTTCACGTTGTACGGCGGGTCGGTGAAAACCAACTGCGCCTTCTCGCCAGCTAGCAGACGGTCGTAGGTTTCCGCTTCGACAGAATCGCCACAGATCAGCCGATGGCGGCCGATCTGCCAGACGTCGCCCGGGCGGGTGGCCGCGGCGCCCGTCGTGACTTCAGGCACTGCGTCAGCAGGATCGGCCTTGGCCTCAGTATCCTGGCCAGCGCCGAGCAGCAGGTCGACCTCGCCCATCTCGAAGCCGGTGAGTGTTACGTCGAAATCGACCTCGATCTCGGTCAGGAACTGCAGCTCTATTGCGAGGATGTCGCGATCCCAGCCGGCCTTTTCGGCGAGCCGGTTGTCGGCGAGGATATAGGCTCGCTTCTGCGCATCGTTGAGGTGCTCGAGCCGGACACATGGTACGGTGTCGAGGCCGAGCTTTTTCGCCGCGGCGACGCGGCCATGGCCAGCGATGATCTCCCGTTCATGGTCAATCAGGACGGGGTTGTTGAAGCCGAACTCGCGGATGCTGGCGGCGATCTGCGCGATCTGCTTCGGGCTATGGGTGCGCGCGTTGCGGGCATAGGGGCGCAAGGCCGCGGTCGGCAGGTGCTCGATGGCGAGTGGCGTTGGTGACATTCATCAAACTCCTTCAGAGGGTTTGAATAGTCACCTGTGGATTGCCGTCCTCGGTTACTGTCACAACAAACAGAAAAAGATGTTGTGACGTTTAGCCTGACCATCACTCGGAACCGGTCTTGGGCTGCCCTCCTGTTTCCAAGCCATCGCCATCGCACAGCAGTGTCCTGACCTCGCTGATGAGATTGGTCAACCGACCGTTATTGACGTCTGCGAAGCTCGGCAGACGATCGCGGACCATGTCGAGAGCAATCGAGCGGCGGGTCGGGACTTTCGAGACCGCCGCCCTCCGAGGTAACTTCTTCGCTTCAGATTTCAGGCGCTCGCGAATGCCGCGGGCCTCTTCCATCGCGTGGTCGTAGACGCAGGGCAGCAAAACCCTCTCAACCTCTTCTCGGTACCCACGCCTCACGGAATTGCGGCCCGATTTGCGGCGCCGCTTTCCTAAAAGCTCGGCGACGAGAGCTTCTCGCAGGCTGTCGGGCAGGGGTTCATCTTTGAAGAGCTCGACAAGCTCCGCCAGTTGATCGCGAGTCAATGTCGGCTGCTTGAAGAAGTGATCTATAGCAAGCTTCGTTAACAGCAGGATCGGCGTTCCCGGCCGCCATGATTCTTCCTCAACATCAGTCTTGAGGGCCTGCGGGATTAAAATCTTGATCACCGGGTTGCCGTCTTCCGCAAGTGGCCAGTCCGGGTCGACCCAGAGCGTTTTCGGTGATGGTTCGTCGGACATCGAAGCCTCGGCGTTGACAAGGCTAGCCTATTGATAATCAATTAACTCTTTCTTGACCGACGTGGCCGTTGCCAAGGCGCGATGAGGGCGCAACCGTAGCTGCGCCCCGCCAGTCTCATTCATCGAGAACGATGACCTTTATTTCGATGCTAGCCTGAACCGGGACCTTTCCTTCATGTTCAAAGTGTTTAAATAACCCCGAGATATAGTCGGAAACCTGGATCAGTGAGTCATCGACCTGCCCGTGCCGGATGACCAGCGGCACCCCCCGCTGGAACAGTTGAGCGCCAGAAGGGGGCCGCGATTTTGCGGTGCTATTCTTATTCATGCCAATTCCTCATGCCTTTTGCTGACAACCGGAACTTGGCATCGGCCTGAGCCGAGTGCTGTCATAACAATATCAACGAGTTTTCGTGACACATGAATGGTTGACTGAGCCGGATCATTGAGGTCAGCGGACATCGTCATCGGGTTCTCGGGTTCTGCGTGATCGAGGCTGCAACGTCCCTGTTAGCTCGGCAAGTTTCCCTGTTCTGTCCGAAGCGTTCCCTGTTCCGTTGGCAGGGAATTCTCCGTAACAGCGCCCTGTTTCCGGGGCTTTGCGCGGCAACGCAGGGTCAGATTTCGCGAATTTTCCCTGATAACAGGCAATTGTCCGGCAGAGACAGGTTCGGTCGCGACTGCCTCCACCGCCATCTTTGATCTCACGCGCCGCCCCCTTATCTGACGCAGAGCCCGATCGCCATGCGCGACGAGGCCGTTGAGAATTTCTGTGCCGCCCAATTCCCGCATCATTGATGGGCCACACTCGCCCAATGAGCGATATTGCCATCGTCGATGACGAGCTTGCGATCTGCCGGGCACTTGCCATCGCCTTCGAGGCGGAAGGCTGGCCAACGCGCATGTTCACCGATCCGCTGGTCGCGCTGCCGGCCTTGATCGCCGTGCCGCCGCGCCTTCTCATCCTCAACGGCCACATGCCCGGCATGCATGGCATAGAATTTTTCGAACGCTTCCGGCTGTACAGCCGCTGCCCGGTGGTGTTTCTGTCGGCTTCGGCTGAAGAGATCGAGGCCGCGTGCGCTGAAAAGGGGCTTCACGCCGCCGACTATGTCGCCAAGCCGTTTTCGACGGCGCATCTGATCCGCGTGTGCAGCCAGGTTTTGCCTCACGCGCACGAAGCGCGCGAGGCGGGGCGGTGAATCGTGGCGCAGGCCGCCGCTGCCTTGAACGCCGCGAGCCGCACCGCCGCGAGCCGCACCGCCGTCCTGGCCCACTGCCGTCCTAGCCCCACCGCTGTCCTGGTCAAGTCACAATCCGCGAATTATCATTGCGCGGATCGCCCGGGGATGGGGGCATGCCGGGGCGCTTCTGGGTTAGCCTTGTCGAGCGGCTTTTTGGTGGCGACCGCGACGTGCCGGCGCAGTGGCGCGCCTTGAAGCGGCTCGCCATCCAGGGCCATGACCACGAGCGCGAACAGTTTTTCTTCCCCATGGAAATCCGCTCCGCGCGCTTCGTGATGGACTGGCCGCTGCACTGGAAAGTGTGGGACAGCGGCGCCTGGGGCGGTGTGTTCCGCTTCTGGTTCGGGCTCGCCTATCAGTTCGCCTCCGATTTCGGCCGCTCGGTATTGCGCCCGCTGCTGTTGCTGACGCTAACCGTCGTGCTGTTCGCCGCGCTCTACGTTGGCGAAAGCCGCACCGCCGGCGGCGCGGCACCGGCCTATTGGCAAGACGCCGCCGCCGTCGCCCGCGCCGCCGCACCACCCGTGCCCGAGGCGCTCGCCGCCCATCTGCCCGCGATCAGCGCACGCGCCGCCTACCCGTGCGCCGCCGTAAAAGGCCGCGACCTGCAACCGCTCGAACCCGAACT
This sequence comes from Alphaproteobacteria bacterium, assembly GCA_018830445.1. GTDB lineage: Bacteria > Pseudomonadota > Alphaproteobacteria > Rhizobiales > Hyphomicrobiaceae > Filomicrobium. Next base: position 7,824 of record JAHJSN010000205.1, read on the forward strand.
TGCTGCTGGCACCGATGCCATCGCCGAGGCGCTGCATCTGGCGGTCTCCAACGCTTCGGTGCTCGGCGGCATCGGCGGGCCGGACGCGGCGCGGCGCACCTATGGCTGCCTTTATGGCTTCGTGCGCGATGGCGGCGGCAACCTCGCGCCCATCGTGCCGGCTGCCGTCTCCAACTGGTCGCTGATCCAGAAGACCATTTCGCTGATCCTGCTGTTCCTCCTGGGCCTTGCCGTGCGCAACATGCTGAAGGTGCGCTGAGCCGCAAGGGTCTGAACGCCCGCCAGTTCCAGGTCCCCGCGGAGACGATTTCGCACCTGACTCCTTGCGCCAACCATAGCGATGACAGCCGACGATTCCGGTATTTTGAAACGACCTGGCGAGCGTAATTCGGCAAGCCGGAGATCCAGCCGAACAGGTGTCGGGGTCGGGCGATTTTCCCGCAAGAAGGCGACATCAACGGCGATGGGCGCGCCGACTTCACCATCGACGTCACCGGCGGCGTCAACCTGCAAGACCGCAGCATGCCCTTTTTCATTTTTTTTTCCAAAGCCAGCGGAATAATCGGCTCGGCGCTGCGTTATCGGCTCGGAAGGTATGGAGTGATTGGACACTTGGGAGTGTCGCGGGCCGCTTTTGGTTCGGGCCCAAGTCCACTTTGCGTCAATCAGATCCAGGGATGAATGAAGGTTTCAGGAGAGTGGTCAAAATGAGAGCGATTGAACTGAGTGCCGACAAGGTCGCGGCCGCAAAGCGAGCCTTCACAACGAGGCGTGTGCCCGAAAGCCACATGCGCAGCCTGATCACCGGCAACATCGCGCCGCGTACAGGCGATTTGGTGCTGGCGATCGTCGAAAAGATCGGCAGCCACAAGCGAATTGAAATGCCGAACGGCCGAAAAGCGTTCCTGACGGTCGGCGACACCATAATCGTTTGTTATGGCAACCGCTATGCGCCAGATCAGTTCGAGGCCGTGATCGGCGAAGATCTTGGACCTTGCGAACTTGTCGCAGCCGGCGGGGTTGCCGCCCATAAGCTGTGCAAGCACGACCGCATGAATGAGCCAACCCGGATCGTTCCGCTCGGGCTTCTGGGTAATTCGGCGGGAATGGTCCTCAATCTCGATCAGTATGGCATCGACTTGACCCCTCGGCAGGCGCAGATCACGACCGTATTCGTGGCCGGAACTGCGATGAATGCCGGCAAGACCTATACTTCGGCCTCCCTCGTCCATGGGTTCAGCCGGGCCGGTTTCAAGGTCGCCGGAATCAAATCCACGGGCACCGGGTCGGGCGGGGATATCTGGCAGATGTCCGACTACGGCGCGGACACGGTCCTCGACTTCACCGATGCCGGCATGCCGAGCACCTACCTGCAACCGCCAGATCTGATCGAGCGTGGCGTATTGGGTTTGATCGCTCATGCTGCCGAGCGCGGCTGCGAAGTCGCAGTCGTCGAGATTGCAGATGGATTGCATCATGAAGAGACGGCAGCTCTCCTGCGGTCTTCAAAACTGCGGCACGCGTCGCGCGGACTCGTCTTCGCTGCCAACGATGCGCTGGGAGCCCAGGCAGGTTTACAAACCCTAAACGACTGGGGCTGGCGTGTTTTTGCGTTGAGCGGTCAGTTGACCCGCTCCCCACTTGCCATGCGCGAAGCCAGCCGGGCGACCGGTATTCCGGTGCTGACGGCAGCGGAAATTCAGGCCGGCGACTTGTGCGGACCGATTCTCGGATCGTCGAACTTCAAGCTGCAAATGGTGGACAAAAGCCAAGAGCAGCCGCGGGTCGAAAGCCGCCCGCGGGCCACGCTGGCCGAAAGGATCGTTGCCCAGATAAAGCCCAACGGCACGACAGGCCCTGGCATGCAGCCACTTGCACCATCGGTGTCGCAGGCGAGCTGACGAGGAGTGCTGGTTGAGCGGTCAGCGAGGGGGCGACCGTCCAGCTGCACCGGAGATCCGCCCGCCCCCGCAGGGCGGATCTCCAGGAGCCGCCGCCACCGCCCCCCGAAATTCGAAAAGATCGAGGACGGAATGCTGCAAACACAAATGACAGCTCCCCAACAATCGGCCCGCTGGATGGGGGGCCTCAACCGACTCATAGGCGTCACCGGAGGCGGTGTGTCAGCGGTCGACGGCGCGTCCAAGGCAGACAAAACGCTTGCGACAGACCGCCCGACGAACCGGCTTCGCGATCGCGAAAGCCGTCGCGGTCGGGTCGGGGGCCTTGCCGAGGCGTGGCGTGCATCGCGCGCCGGGCTCTTGGTGGTCGCCATTCTGACGCTGTTTGCGAACCTTCTTAAACTTGCCGTCCCGCTCTACATTTTTCAGTTGCTCGACCGCGTCATCGCAAGCCGCAGCGTCGATACTCTTCTCGTTCTGACCGGCATCACGGTCTTTGCCGTGTTATCTGCTGCCTTGATCGAATACGTGCGCCGTTGGCTGCTGGGGCGCTGGGGCGTCTGGATCGAGGCAAGATTCGCTCGGGCGCTTTTCGTCTCGAGCATGCAGCGCAACCGAACGAGAGGTCCCAGTCGCGCGCTGGGCGATCTGAGCGAATTGCGCCAGTTCGTTTCGAGCAGTTCAGCCACCGCCTGGCTCGATGTCGTGTTCGCACCGGCCTTCCTCTTTGTGGTCTACCTGATCCATCCGCTGCTGGCACTGGTCATCCTGACGAGCATGTCGATCATCCTGGCTCTCGGATTGGCAAATGAAGTGCTGACACGCCGGTCGCGTGAAGCAGCACGTGCGGCCAAAGGCGAAAGCCGCGATTGGCTGGAGACAGCCGTGCGCCATCACGAGACGGTCTACACGCTGAATCTCGTCGACCGCGTGGCAAAGCGCTGGCACAACGTCTCCCGCAGCAGGCTGGAGGAAAACCTGTCGACCAAGCTCAGCGGCATCGCCTTCGCCGACGCGATGCGCTTTACAGAAATCATCCAGCGCATCGTTTGTTACGGTCTTGGCATTTGGCTGGCGCTCGCAGACAGTCTCACTGTCGGCGGCGTCATTGCGGCAGCCGTCCTCGGCCGCATTGCTTCATCTTCCGTGCGCCGGGCCATGGCCTCCTGGAGGAACCTTGCGCTGGCCCGGAAAGCCTATGCCAGAGTCGCGCGGAGGCTGTCGAACACGAGTGACACTCCGGCCGCGATCCGCGATAAGACCAAACCGCTGGCACTGACGATCAATAAGGTGACCCATCGTCATCGCGATGGCGAGCGGCCGGTGTTCCGCAATCTAACTGTCAGGCTTGAGCCCGGTCAGATGGCCTGCATCATCGGTCCTTCGGGTTCTGGAAAATCGACACTGGCGCGCTTGATCGCCGGCGCCATCCTGCCCGATCGCGGTCGCATTCGACTGGGCGAACTGGACATCCATCGCCTGGCGCCCAAGGAGCGGCAGAGCTTCGTTGGCTACCAAGAGCAGGACGTCAGTCTGTTAGGGGCCAGCATTTCCGACAACATCGGCGGGTTGGTCAAGGCGCGCCAGGAGGACATCGTCGCTGCCGCCAAGCGGGCATCGGTGCACAACGTCGTCATGGCATTGCCGCAGGGCTACGAGACGCTGATCGATCCGGAGACACCGGAACTGGCGGTCGGCGAGAGAAAACGCATCGGCCTTGCCCGGGCCTTCTTCGGCAATCCGCGACTGATCGTGCTGGATGAGCCTGAGGCCAACCTCGACGACCGCGTTATCGAGCGCCTTTCGAAATCTCTCGCAGCCATGTGCGCTGAGGGCGCCGTCGTTATCGCGCTGTCGCAATCGGATACCTTCGTCGATATCGCCGACAAGGTCATCACCTTGAGCCGTGGCTCGCGTGTCAACGTCTTTGAAACCCGCGCTGACTACCTCGCGGCTAAGCAGCCGAATAACAATTCAGAGGACTGTGTGGATACGTCAAAGGACAGCCGGGAATCATCGCCGGCCGAGACCGAAACGGAACCCGTTGCAGGTTAATCCCCGGCCATCGAAAAGGACATCGATCATGTCGAAAACACAAATGCAAAAGGCGGTGCCGAGCAGGCCCTTTCCGCTTCTGCCGATGGTGCTCGGACTGTCGACTTGCGCCGTCTTCACGATAACAATGTTGGCCTGGCTGGGTGCGGCGCCGTTGAGCAGCGCGGTGATCGCCGGCGGAATCGTCAGCGTCGAAAGCTACCGCAAGGCCGTCCAGCATCTTGAAGGCGGTATCGTCGATGCGATCCTGGTTCGCGACGGGGACATGGTCGAGGCCGGGGATGTGCTTGTCGAGCTGCAACAAGTGGCAGCCTCCGCCGATGTCGACCGGATCAGAACCCAATACTTCGAAGCGCTGGCAAACGTTGCCCGCCTGGAAGCCGAACGCGAGGGCGCCAACATCGTGACGTTCCCATCAAACCTTGCAGACAACCCGCATCCGCTGGCGAAGGCGGCAATGGCCGGCCAGCAGAAAGTCTTCCTAAGCCGCGTCAAACTTCACAAGGAGACGTTCTCGGTGCTGGACCAGAAGATCGCCCAGCTCACCGAGCAGAAGAGGGGTCTGGCAGGCCAGCTTGCAGCGACCCGGCAGCAGATCGTTTTATTTGCCGAAGAACGCAAGGATATGGAGACGCTCTACAAGAAGAAGCTCTTGCGCAAGAGCCGCTATTTGGAACTGCAACGCCGGCAAGCCGAACTCGATGGCAAGCAGAGCGAACTCGAAGCCGGGATTTCAGAGGCCGAGCAGGAAGTGCTGGAACTGGAGTTGAAGAAACAGGAACTGCGGACCTCGACGCTCGCCACTGTGACCGCAGAACACAACGCTCAGCAGGCGCGCAGCTACGAACTGTCCCGCGAACTTGCAGCCAAGGCGGATGTGCTTGCGCGCTCGCAGATCCGAAGCCCGATTTCCGGCACTGTGGTCAACTTGCAGATTCACAGCAAGGATGGGGTGATCGCACCAGGGCAGACCCTGTTGGAAATCGTGCCGGAAAGCGACACGCTTATCGTCGAGGCACGCGTGCGCCCGGAAGACATCGAAGAAGTTCATGCCGGTCAGAGTGCCAACGTCATCCTTACGACATTCAACCGGCGCTTCGGCAGGCCTTTGCCGGGCAAACTCGAATCGGTCTCGGCCGACCGGCTGACCGACGACCTGACAGGGCAGCCCTACTATTTGGTGCGTGTTGGCCTGGATAAACGTGCAGCCGAAACCGACCGCATCAAGGTGATGGCTGGCATGGGGGCGGACGTCTTCATTCAAACCGGAGAGCGCACGCCCCTGCAATACATCGCGGGTCCCATTCTGAAGACGTTCATGCGCGGGATGAGGGAGAACTGAACAATGCAACCTTGCACCAACCCTGTCGGCAGAAATGGCTTTTGCCGATCGTTTTACGATTTCTTGAAATCAGGAGTTCTTGCCATCATGGTTATCGCAGTCTCGACGTCGAATTTCCATTCGGTTAGCGCCAGGCCGGGCGCCGAGGGGCGGCACGTTGCGATCCTCAGCGGGATGCCTGTGACGGTACACACCTATCGCCCGCGGCACTGCCGCAGCGACGGCCTGCTGATCGTGTTTGCCGGCTACGAGCGCAACGCGCAAGCCTATCGCCGTCGCGCCAAGAGTCTCGCCGAAAAAGCCTGCTTGTCCGTACTGGCGCCCGAATTCGACCGCGAACGGTTTCCCCGCTCGCTTTACCAGCGGGCCGGCGTCAAGCGCGCCGGTGAATTCGCAGCCGAAATCGGTTGCATGGGGCAGATGATCTCACAACTTGTCGGTTGGGGACGCTCCCATTTCGAAGAGCCTGACGCGCCTTATAGGTTGTTTGGTCATTCCGCCGGAGGGCAGCTTCTATCGCGGGTCGCCGCCTACTGCTCGCTGCGCGACGTCTCGCGTATCGTTATCGCCAATCCCTCGACACATGTGTCGGTATCGACCGATGCGCCGCCGCCTTTCGGCTTCCGCGGGTTCAGCGGCGAAGAGGCTCAGGAGAAAATCAAGGCCTACCTCGCTCAGCCGATTACGATTTACCTTGGGACCGAAGATACCGGCGACCGCCGTCTCGACGAAAGCCGTTGGGCACGCAGACAAGGCGACAACCGGCATGAGCGCGGCACAAACATCTTCAATCAGGCGAAAGAAACCGCCGAAAAGAACGGTTGGACCTTCAATTGGGAACTCGTTGAAGCCCCCGGCGTCGGTCATTCATCGCGCGGCATGCTGACGGCCCCGGCGGCAGCGCGTGCGGTATTTCCTGAAGGGCTTTGATGGCCGCTGAAGGTCTTCTGCAACATACAGCCAGGCTATCGGCGACCGGTGACGACCGGTGATGGGGAATAACCGGCCGCCGCCAGCGTTGTCTCAGAAGTTCCTGGCTTACGGACTGATTGTCCGGCTGTACCAAGGACTGCCGATTTACCGTGACCTGGAGTTCGATATGTCACCGACCGCTTACAAGGATCAGACGAACTGGGTGTCGCTTGTCCGCCGCTGTTGCATAGTGATGATACTCGCTTGCGTTTTCTCGGGCTTCGGTCTCGGCGCGGGCCCGACGGCTCCAGGTATCGCCGAGGCGCAGGTCATCAAGCGGTTCTTCAAACGCACCGGGCAGGCCTTGAAGCGGACGCGTCGCAACATTCGGCGCGCGTTCAATCCTCCCCGAGCCAGCCGTCGGCGGACAGCGAAACGCCAAAGGCCGGCGGGCAGGAAAGTCAAAGAGACCACAGTCGTTCGGGCTAGTCCGCGATCGAGGTCAAAGGATGAGGTCCAACGCCTGGTCGAACCGGCGGCACCCGAGCAATCCCGGCAGCTCTCAGCCTCGGCACCCGCCCAGATTGCCGCCGTGCGCGAAGCTGTGAACCGGATTCCCCCCTTGCCTGTCAAGCAACCCCGTCCCTGGCACAAGAAGCAGCGCGATGACTCTAAAGAACCGCTCTTGGCCTCGGGCACGGCCGCTGAGAATGCCCCGATCGCCACCTCGCTCGATCCATCCAAAAACGAAGCGGCGACCCTCGATTGGTTAGAGGTTCTTGCAACCTTCGGCAACACATCCGCGGATGCCGCCGAATACCCCAGGCGCTAACCGGAATTCTATGAGGTGCGGTCTGTCCAGGTCGGTCAGCCTATAATCGATGGGGCGTGGCGAACGAACCGGTGTGGGCAACGAGAGACTGCGAAACTCGAGGCGGAATTCTGACCCGAGCTGACGGAAATCGCCCACGGCAGCTGACCAAATTTGGCCGCGAGTACGCGTGAAACCGCAACGCAGCTGTTCGCACTCACAAGGCGCGCTTCTATTCGCCGCCTGAGCGCGTGGTGGTCTCATCGAGGCTGTGCCCAAACACCGCAAACGGTTTTTCTAGAAACCACCGGTCACGCGCAACCAAGTATTGGCCGGACGCGAACCGTCCAGTTTTGGCGTGGAGCACCCCTGACAATAGGTGCAATGCGAACTTCGCAAACTTTGGCGGTGACGTGCCCGTCCGGCTCCTCAAAAAAAGATCGGAATAAATTTCGAGCCACGTCGTTTTCAATCCATGGACCGCAATGAGCTGGTCCTCCATCGAACGAAACAAAGGGAGAATGGTTATGAAGATCACAGGTTTCCCCGCGATCGGCCTCGAAAGCGATGACCTCATCGAGGTTGGCGGTCGCTCGCGCAGCCGGGGTGGTGCTGGTCGCCGCCGGGCGCGTGGGCGTGCAAAGGCCCGTGCCCGCGCCAAAGCGCGCCAGCGGCGCGGCGGTGCTCGCCGTCGCTCACGCACTTAAGTGCTTGTCGGATTTTGATCCGTTTAGAATGAGGGTGCGGCATGGCGAGCCCTTTCGCTGTGCCGCACCCTCCATCACTGAGTGACGAAACACCGCGTAACTGACGTTACAAGGAACACAGGAATGAGCGCCCGCAGTCACAAGGCCCGCAAGGCGGTGGAATTGTTCCGCAATTTCCAGCATCACCTCAAACCCTACCGCTGGTCTATCGCGTTCGCATTGGCGTTGACGCTATTCTCTCCGCTGTTGGCAAGTTATGTGCTGCAGCTCGTTCAGCGCGTATTCGACGACATCCTTATCGGTGGCAATCTCGATGCGTTGCCGATGGTCGCGGCGGTCTACATGGGCGCCGTCGTCCTGAAAATGGCGATCGATCACATCGGCACCCGCGTCGAAGCATTCATTTCAGAAAGCGTCGTCGCCGACGTCAGATCCGACCTCTTCGGCCATCTGGTGTCGCTATCGCCCGGGTCCATCGGAAATCGTGGAACCGGAGACCAGTTGGCAAGAATTTCCGATGATACCGACCACGTGCAAAGTCTCATCTACAGCAGCCCCATGACCCTCATCGAGGACGTCATATCGGTGCTCGTTTTCGGGACTTTCGTCTTCCTCCTCGACTGGCAGCTGACCCTCATTGCGCTGCTCGTCGTTCCCGCATTCGTTCTTCTCAGCCGCTGCTATGCCCCGATCGTCCGCCGCTGCGAGCGCGTTTCACTCGACGCTACATCACGCTGGTTTGGCTTCGTCGAGGAACGCTTTGCCGCGCTGCCGCTCATCCACTCCGTGAACTCCGCCGATCGCGAAGCGCGCAGTTTTGCTGAAAACGCGAGCTTCGCGCGCAACGCGGAACTTCGTACCATTAGGGTGGAAGCCTGGTACTCGAGTTTCGTGGAGTTTGCGACAGCATTGGGCGGCCTTGCCGTTCTTGGCTTCGGCGCAATGCAAATCGCAGCAGGTCAGCTGACAGTCGGCGCGCTCGTCGCTTTCATGGGCGCAATCGGCGCTCTTTACAGCCCCATTCGCAGTCTTGCGCGGGCCGCCACAAGGTTTCAGCGCGCGGCAGCGGGTGCAGAACGTATCGCCGAATTGCGCGATATCCGCAGCCTCGTCCAGGAGAGTCCGAATGCGGTCAAACTTCGCGTTGACAAAGGGCGCATCGAATTCCGCAACGTCTCGTTCGCCTATCCTGGCGGCATACCGGTGCTTGACGAAGTTTCCTTTACAATCGAGCCGGGCGAGCGGGTCGCGATCGCCGGGGCAAGCGGCGCCGGCAAGTCCACGCTGATGGCATTGATGCTGCGTCTGCACGATCCGGTTTCAGGCCAGATTCTGGTCGATGGCCGGGACGTCAAGGAGGTCACCCTCGAATCGTTGCGAAATGCGATTGCCGTTGTGTTCCAGGAGCCCTACCTGATGCGTGGTTCGATTGCCAAGAATCTCGGATACGCCTGCCCTGGCGCGCAGCCCCAAGACTTGCGCGAGGCTGCCAGGCAGGCGCACATCGCAGACCATATCGAAAAGCTGGAACTTGGCTACGGCACGGGCGTCGGTCCACGCGGCAGTCACCTCTCTGGCGGTCAGCGTCAGCGGATCTCGCTTGCACGCGCTCTGATGAGAAGCGCTCCGATCCTGGTGCTCGACGAGGCAACGGCAGCGGTTGACAGCGAAACCGAGGAACTCATTCATCAGGCGATCGAGGATCTGCCGCACGAGAAAACGGTGATCATCATCGCCCATCGTCTTTCGTCCCTGCGCCGGGCCGACCGGGTCATCGTGATGGACGAAGGGCGAATTGTGGAAAGCGGGCCACCAGCAATTCTACTGTCTGGCTCCAGCCGCTATCGCGACCTTTTCGCGCCGCAATTAAGCAATGCAGGAGTGACAAATTGAGCGCCAGAAAAATGGACCGCTGGAAAGTCGGCCAGTCGATCGGAGGTACCTTCACGATCCTCGCGATTGTCGACGACCAGGGCCCCGATCCCGTCTACGTCGTGTGGCATCACACCGGCCGTTGCCCGATGGCGGTCAAGCGCATGCGCTCAGCGCAACGCGCCCGCCATGAAGCCGATACACTCCTCGCCCTTGCCCATCCCAACATCGTGCGCTCATATGGCATCGCCGAAAAAACGTGCGTCCTGATGGAATTCCTCGAAGGGCCCACATTGCGTCACTTCATGGCAGATGAGGTCGGCGGGCGTCTCAAGCTGTCGGACGCTCTCAGAACCGGAATCCATCTCGCCGCCGCTCTCGATCACATCCATTCGCGTGGCTTTCTGCATCTCGACGTCAAGCCGCGAAACATCGCTATCGTCCATGGGCGCCCGATCCTGTTCGACTTCGGGATCGCCCGCCCCCGGCAGGACTGGCACAAGCCGCGCCTTCTGGGGACCGACCCCTACATGGCGCCTGAACAATGCCGGCGACAACCCGTCTCGCCGGCAACGGATGTCTTCGCTCTTGGTGTTACGCTGTTTGAGGCGTTGACCGGCAAGCCGCCATTTCCCGATGGAACCAAGCGCCGCGAGTTTCCCCAGTTAACGGTTGCTCCGCGCCGCGTTCGCGAGTTGCGGTCCGCCGTGCCCCAGGCCCTCGATGAACTCATCGACCGATGCCTTGCATTCGAAGCCGACAACCGGCCTTCGCTCATCGAATTGATCGCCGGATTGCACCGGCATATTCGTGGCGGTCCACCGATGTGGCCGCCAGGCTTTTCACCGCTAGAAGCAAACGCTGAGCGCAGCAGCGCTCGCCCCGGCACCGGCCCCGCTAAGACAGACTCAAAGGGAGCCGGCAAGCACACGTCAAACGCTCTGCCGCGCCAGCAGCCGCGGTCCAGGAAATTGAACGCCGCCGCGCAAAAGTCAAAAGCCCGCGAACTCGTCGACTGAACCCGAACAGCGCGGATCGAAGTGTCTGCCCGGCTCAATACTTCAGGCGCACCCCGGCTTCTGCGCGGAAGCGCTCGTAGTTATCATCGAACACTTCCTCATCGACGTATTTCGCCAGCCCTTCGGCATAGAGTTCCACGTTCTGATCGACTATATGGGTCAAGGCAGCTTCAAGCTCGTACTTGTCGAGCATGATGACATCGGCAACCGGCAACTCGCGTTCGTAGGATGCCGTCAAAACCAGCTTCGTTCGGCTTGGAAGATCCGCTTCAACCTCTAAAGAATAGGTCTGAACATCGTCGACGATGGCGAATACGGAAGTCGTCTCCTCGTATTCGCGTTTCACTTTCCCTGCGATCACGAGACCCTTGATGGGCGACCAGTCGAGCCGCAAGTCAAATCCGTCGGTATGATCGTCCTGCACTACGGTATCGGCGAAATCGCGGTAGTTGATCCGCCATCCGGCGTCGATGCGGAACTCCTTGCCGATATTCAGCCGGATGCCCCCGATGCCATAGACCTCATTGGCGCGACGATCGAAGTCGGAATCTGCCTGCTGGTCGAAGAAGGCGACGCGCGAAAATCCGGCAATGGCAAATGCCGTAATGGGCGCATTGGGCCGCGGGATCAGTCCGGTTTGCAGGGTCGTCTTGGAGTAGCTGGGGGGCTCGTCACGGCCGAGATCGAAAACGTCGTCGACCGTTTGCCCCGCATCGAAGAAAGGGACCGCCATGTCGCCGTCGGCGCTGCCGAGTTCGACCTGGGTGTAGGACGTCAGTTTCAGCCAGGTCCGCAAAGGATCGCTCTCAAGGCGATAGTAGAGCTGGCTCTCGTAGACGTCGACGCGGTCGATAAACAGGGAGTCGCGGAGGTAGGAGGTGTAGAACCTCAGTTCCTCGGTGGTGCTCAGCTGCCATGTCGAGTCGATACGGGCCTCCAGTTCGAAACGTTCCGGCGCAAGTTCGAGTTCGTTGTATTTGAAGCCTGTCGCCTGGAAGAGGAAAGCCGTATCGTTTTTTTCTCCTGTCCTTCTCACTTCGATTTCGCCGTGGATCTTTTCGTAAGACGAAGGTTCGGCGTCCGATTGTGCATCCTTGTTACTGTCATATCCGCCGGCGAGCGAGACCATCGGCGTGAACTTCACACCGCCCGCCTCCACGCCTCCGGTACGCTCCTGCTCGGCCCGGTCAACGCGGTTTTGTTCCGCCGCCTGCCTTGCCCGCTCGGCACTGTCGGCAATTGCAGACGAACCCGGCGGTAATACCAGGAGCCAGCCGCCTACCAATCTAAGAAGCGATCTACGGGGCATCATCGTTTGCTTCGCTGCAGGAATTCGTCCCTTTGGATAAGTGCTCGCCGCAGCTGTCTGGAGCATCCGATCCAGAACGCCATCGAAGCGCCCCAGGTCCAAGAAACCCGCATCCGCAGTACGTCAGAGGACTAGAACCGAATACGGCTGCCTGCGAAGAAGATGTCGGTATCCTCGATGGGTGCACTGACGCGGCGGCCGGAGGACTCCAGGCCGCTCACGTCGGCGGAAAAATTACGGTAGGAGAAGAAGACATCCATGCCGGCGGCTTGGATGTTCTGCACAATGCCGAGCCCCCAGATATCCATCTCAGAGCGCGTGACAAAGTCGATATCCCCGCCCGCCGCTGAGCGAACCGAAACGTTGAGGCCGCCGATTGCGTCTTCTGAATGCGCGTACTCGCCGTAGATGGAAGTCTTGCCGATCGAAAAGAACTGACGTCTGATACCGCCTGAAACCCAGAAGTAGTCGAAGTCCGGACGATTGCCGCAAGCCACGCCGCTGGCGCGGATACCTGCGGCGTCCCCGGACGAAAAGCACGCAAAAGTCAACACGCCGAGGTCGGACCCGGCATATTCGCGATGAACGAAGGCGGCCGAGGCAAAGAGCCCCGTCGGATCGTGGATGATGCTTGCAGAACCTTTGAAGTCGCGGATGACGGTATTGCCCCGCGAGCTGATCGGATCGTTATCACCCCCCCGAGGCCAACCGAAAGTAAAGGCCTCCTCTTCGCGGTTTTCGTAGTATCCGGCGCCAAATGCAAAACGGAAGTCGCCCATCTTCCTGGCGTGACGGACCGCGACGTCCCAGAAATCATCCTCGCCCCACGAAACCGACGCTGTAAAGCCGGCGATAACGGGAGTGTCATAGCGTACAAGGTTGCCGCGCGGTGTATCGAGCTGCGGCAGGAAGCGGCGCCAGCGCAGCGAGATCGTATTGCCCGACGATAGTGAGTTGAGACCTGCCGGACCCGAGAGGGTCGAGTCGCGCGTGATGAGATTGGTTCCCACCAGCCGCGTATCGGCCGAGCCCGCGATTGTTGTGGCTCCGAAATTGTATGAGATGATATCGTCTGTGGAGGGCGCCGCCAGACCCATCGAAACGCTCCCCAGCCGCCGCGAGCGCACATACCACAGCGACTGGCGAAGGTTGAGCCCGAAGGAACCTGTATCGTCGTTGTTCTGGTCGAAGGCTGCGCTTGACGGCGAACCCAGACTGAATTCCAGCAGCAGGCCCACTGCGACATCCTGATTGATCCTGGCCCTGCCATCGAACCTCAGCCGGTCGCTCGAATTGGCATCCCCCACCTGATAAACGTTGGTTTCCTCGCCATCGTCCCACACGGCTATGGCCTGGCTGACCTGGCCGGATATCGAAAGCTCGACGCGGCGATTGCCGCTGCCGACCGCCGTCGCCTCAAGCTCGGCGATGCGCTCTTCGAGGTCGAGACAACAATCGCTGCCGAAATCGGCCGCCGCAGAAGAGTTCACGACCACTGGCGAGCCAAGACCGAAGAGAAGGACGGCGCTTGCAAGTCCGAAAGCATGGCGGGATTGAAAATCACGTTTTCTCACTGGCAAACATCCCCCGCTTGCAGCAAGCCCCAACCGAACACCGCGTCGCGGCCGGGCCGCCCCAGGTCGGATGCGCGGCGCTGGAGTTCGGCCAAGATATCGCTCGAAGATGCTTGCGGAAGCCTCTTACGCAAACCGACAACAGCCACCGTAATGAAGGGCGTCGCAAACGAGGTCCCTGTCTCAAAGCGCGTTGCGCGCCCTGCAGAGACGACTTCGACGCCGACTCCGGGACCGGCAAGATCGATATAGTTGCCTCTGTTGGCGCGGCGATAGACCCTGAGATCTGCGCCGACTGCCGTCACCGCCACTGCCCCATCGTAAGCCGCTGGGAAAGCGGGTTCGGCAGTCGGCCCTTGGTTGCCCGCAGATGCGACAAGCACGATGTCTTTGCCTCTTGCAACGTCAACAGCACGGGCCAGAAGCTGATTGTCCGGACCGGTCAGGCTGAGATTGATGGTCGACAGACCGCGGGTGAAGAGCGTGTCGAGCGCACGAACGATGTCGTAGGTATCGGCGATGTCGTCTCCGCTGGCCGCCTGGTGGAAGGCTTCGATGGCGACGACAGTCGCCCGCGGCAGAAGTCCCGGCACCTGGCCATCCGCCCGGCCCGCCAACAGCGCCGCGATGGCAGTCCCATGCGCGGTGGACGACGCGCGACGGTTGCCGCTGATGCCGTTAATGATCTCGATGTTTTGCCCGGCCAGTGCTGGATGCGCCCTGTCGATCGACGTGTCGATGACGCCGAGCTGCGCCTCCAGCAAGCAAGCCTCAGGCGCCTTTGGCCATCCCACGAGTTCGCGCTGACGGCAGGCCGGCGAGTTGCAGGCGCCCTGCCCTGGCCGGTAAATGTGGTTCAAATCCGCCAAGGCTCCAGGCGCGATCTGACGGGCAATGCTGAGCCCTTGAGGTGTTGTCGTATCGGCTGGAACGCGGACCCGGATCAAGGTTCCGCCCAGCACCCGTTGCGGCGCACGTTGCAGGATGACGAACCCTCGCGCTTCAAGGGCAGCGATTTCCTGTTCGCTGACGTCAAGCAGGACGAGTTCGCGTCTGAGAGCATCGGGCTCGTCTTGCGCCGGTGAAATGTCGATTTGTCCGGGCGAGAATGCAGCTTCGCGGGTACCGCCGGCCGGAGAAAGAGTTCGAGTCGGCGCTGCGGTCGCGGGTTGCCGGGGCGGTTTTGCGATGGCGGGCTGCTGGGCTGCCCTTTGCCTTACCACGCGCCGACGCTCGCAGTCGCGCAGCCACGAAGGCAACAGCATGTTCTCTTCAAAGCAGTCGCGCGGATCGATGTTCTCGCCGTCGTCGAAATCGGTGACTTCATCGGCACCGCCGGGCCCCGCGCCGGGGCCGCCGCCGCCGCCACCACCACCACCGGGACCGCCACCGCCACCACCGCCGGGGCCGCCGCCGCCGCCGCCGCCGCCGCCGCCATCATCGTCATCGTCGCCGTCCCCATCGTCATCATCGGCGTCTTGAGCCAGCGCGGACGTCGTGAGTTGCAGCTTTCCCTCAAGCCCAACATCCAGAATCGCAAGTGCCCACGGCAACCCCAGCAGAATGGCGGCGAGCCAGACAGCATTACGGACACTGCTGCCGCAATTTCTGTTAACAATTGCCATGCTGGTCTCGCGTCAATCTCATTTGCTGACAGGGAGGTCGATAGTTCGTATGTCGATGGTTCGAATCACGATAACGCAATCGCAGATTCCTTATTCCGAAATTCCGGAAACCGCCATTCGCTATTCGCGCCCACAGTGTCGTAGACGACACGCAATTCCACCCATTGGACATATGCAACTCCGGGGCGGGAAAAAATCCCATAATTCTTCGGGAGTTGCGATTGCTTGCAGCCTCTCTCCTGCCCGCTAACTGTGATGCCACAAGTGTGACAATAAGCGTCGCGGCTGGTTACTCTATATATCGATGGCATCGGACTTTTTCGCGAAATTCGCACCATTTAGAGTGACCGGCCTGGGAATAGGCCGGCGGCACCGGCGTTGTACTCACTGACGGCACACGAAGCGAGCAGGGACGGATGGCAGTCGAACTGCAACGGGAGATGGTCGATCTACTTCCACGGATGAGGCGGTTTGCGTACACGCTGACCGGCTCGATCGAGGAAGCCGACGACGTGGTGCAGTCCGCCTGCGAGCGGGCGCTGTCGCGCCTGCATCAGTTCAAGCCTGGCTCACGCCTCGACAGCTGGATGTTCAGGATCGTCCAGAACATTTCGATTGACCGTATGCGCAAGAAAAAGCGTCGCAATGAAGTGAATGATCCCGAAGCCTTCGAGGCGGTCGAATACGACGCGCGGATCCACGAGGGGACGGAAGCGCGGCTTGAATTGGCGCTGGTCCGCGCAGAGATTTCAAGGCTGCCCGAGGAGCAGCAGATGGTGCTGGCGCTCGTTACGGTCGACGGCATGAGCTACCAGGAAGCCGCCGAGACGCTTGATGTTCCCATCGGAACAGTCATGAGCAGATTGGCTAGGGCAAGAAAGAAGCTTGCAGCAGCGCTGGAGAACGGATCTGGCAATGCGCCCAAGCAGAACGGGAGGCCCTAGTGATGAAAAGACCGAGCGATGAGATCCTGATGGCTTACGCAGACGGCGAACTCAATGGCGCCGAAACCAGGTCCGTGCGCATGTTCTTGCGGAACGATGAGTTGGCGAGGCGCAAGGTGCGGATGTTCCGTTGGACAGCCCTTATCGTCGATGAGGCAACCGGTGACGTCAATTTCAAGGTCATCCCCGAGCGACTCGTCGAATTGTTCGATACGCACGTTTCGAAGTCTGATCGGCGCCACTTATGGTGGCCGAAGAACCTGCTTCAGTTAGCGGCGGCGTCGATCATTCTGGCTGCGGTCGTGATTTGGGCCGGGGTGATCGTCGACCAACCCATGATCGACGGACTGCCGGCGGATGCCAACTTCGCGCTCGGCAAAGTCGGAGAGGCGAGTTTGCTCGCCGCCGCATTCGAACGCAGCTTTAATTCTGAACGCGTCGAAATCGGCGGCTATCGCTTGGTCGGCGTGCAGCGGTTCGAGGACAAATTCGGCGATCTCTGCCAGGAACTCGAGATTACGACCGCTAACACGGCGATGCCCCCGGCTGCCGTTGTCGTGGCCTGTCGGCGCGGCCATCAGGATTGGGACATCGTAGGTGCATTGCTCACCAAGCCCACGCGTTTGCACAAAGCAGCGGACGCTTACGTGACCGACGCCGCCGCGGCGCGCGAAGCCGCAAATGGAATTATTGCGATGATCGGTGCAGATCAGCGTTCAACGGGATTAGAGGTCGACAGGCAAACAAGATGAAACGACCAAGCGACGAAACATTGATGGCCTACGCGGATGGCAAGCTTGCACCCGATGAGCACGCACGCGTCGCTGAGTACCTCGCGGGCGATGCGGATGCGCGCGCGCTGGTCGAGGATTTCAAGCGCACCGCCAGCCTTGCTGCCCGCGCATTTGCCGACATCGACAAGACTGAACTCCCCGCCGGCCTCGTCGAACTCATTTTGAACGGCAAGGCGGACACCCCGGCTGATGCGCCAGAAACCGTCGTGCCGTTCCGCAAATCGCAGGCAACAGAGGTCAGCAGACCGATGACGCGCTGGCTGCTGCCGATGGCGGCGAGCCTGTCGATTATTGCCGGCGCAATCCTCGGATACGCTCTGGCAACGCGGACCGGAGGAGATATCGTCACCACGGCCATCCAGGTTGGACCCGTAGCCGATGGCAGTCCGATGCGACGCCTGCTCGAAAGCCGTCCGACAGGCGAACCGGAAAGTCTTGCGACACCGGACGGTGCGCATAAAGAGATGGTCGTAGTTGCAACCTTCAAGGACAAGTACGGTCGCTTCTGCCGTGAAGTCGAGACGTCCCTTGCGATTGCTCCAGGCATTCCAGTTGACCTCGCTGTCGCCTGCCGCGCATCCGGCGGGAACTGGACGGTGGAGGGCGCGTTGCACCTTGCCGAGCGGCAGCCTGCCCCCTCAAACGGGACCGGCTTCGCACCCGCCAGCGGGATCGACGAGGCCACCGCCATCGATGGCTTGATGAATATGCTCGGTGCAAAGCAAAATCTCACCCCAGTTGAGGAAAAGGCGGCACTGAGCGCGGGCTGGAAATCGTCCCAATCGCTGTGACGGGCAAACACTGCTGCTATCGCGGTAAGCGTTTCCTCCGGTCCCCGTCCGTGGCCAGGAAGATAAATCTCAGGGCCAGGGAGCAGATGAAGCCGCCGCATCGCATCTTGGTTGTCCTGCGCAATTGAGCAAACAACTCCATGGCCGCCCGTCGTGGCGAAGCCGCGCCTCCGGCACGAGGGCGGCCATCCAGGGCGAATTTCGCAGGCCGTCACGGATGCCGCCCCTGGATGGCCGGTTCAAGACCGGCCATGGAGTGGGTCGGTTAGCCGCCGTTCCGGTGCTAACGGGATAGGCA